>JAFSVB010000081.1 GCA_017450325.1 Bacilli bacterium
GTAGGCACGATCAAAAGCCTCCAAATCGTATTGGTCTTCAAGCATTTCGAAAAAGGCATCCTTTATTGCCTTATTCATAGAAATGCCATTTGCCGCCGCATAACCCTCCAAGGCTTTGTACTCGGCATCGGTCATTCTTACAGAGAGAACAGACATGGATATCCTCCTTAACTACGTTTGTAGTCACTACAATTGTAGTATATGTAGTCTTGCCCGTCAATCGCATAGCCAAGACTGATCACGAAACTTATCTTCGACAAACGCTCGAAGAAGGAGATCCAGAAGGCCATAGTGCAAAGGAGGCTCCTGAAAGATGGGACTCCAGACTAGGGATCCGAACGGAGTTCTAGCCGAGCTAGAAAAAACGCCCGGCGAAATGAACGAGGAGCAGGTCCGGTTGGCCGCTAGGTATATCCTACAGTTAGCTATTGCTTATTATGAAACGGAGGAAGGGAAAAAAGATCGGGAGAGAATCCGCCGGAATAAGAAAAGAAGGGAGAAATACGCGGAAAATAAGGCAAAAATGGGGCTGTTGAATAAAGTGGGGAGTAATTTTTTAGTGCTCCCCATTCTTTTCAACAGCTTTGCCTAACAATTACGGCTACTTGGTATATGAAATCGACCAAAGCGTCGAATCGGTTATAGCGAAGCGTCTCATAGCGCGGTTCCGTTAATGACCGTGAAGCGGCAGCCCCTTTCTGGCGCGGGTCTTTCGAAGGGAAAGAGCCGCAAATGCCGAATCCGGAGTAGCTGCTCGGATGCCGACGGAGCAAAACGGAACGCAATAGCGAGGGCTTTTGGCCGTTCCAATATTTCAAAAACCCCCTAAACTGAGGTTGCTGGCACCCATATTAGGAGGTATATGAATAATAAACCAAATCCAAATTCCTTTGTACTCGCCTTTGGCCTGGACCCAGACCAATTCGAGCCATACTACACCGCCCCTACCGTTGAGGTGGTGATGGATTTATTCCACACCACAACATACGAGCTCACCCAGTCCGCCGACCAGCGGGAATGCCCGCTTTGCGGGGAAACGGAACGTGTCTACATCAAAGACCGTTACACGACCGAGCGCGAGATCTCTACCGCCCAGTTCCAATCCATCCGCCTCGTCATCCACATGGTGCGCTTCACCTGCCTAGAATGCTGCAAGACCTTCACCATAGGCCTTAAGGGCGTGGACCCGTACGGCAAGATCACCGAGCAGACGAAGCATTCCATCCTCGTCGACTGCTGCTCGCTGATGTCGTTCCGGCAGATAGCCCGCGCGCACCACGTCTCGCCGTCGCTGCCCATAAAGCTCTTCGACGAGCATTTCCGTTCCGTCCCGCCGATCCCCCTCGGCAGGATACTGTGCGTCGACGAGGTCTGCATGCGCACCGAGCAGCGGAAGAACGCCTACGCCGTAATCCTCTCCGACTACGAGACCCGCGAGATATGCGATATCTTCGCCAACCGGCAATTGCCTTACCTAAGGCCGTGCTTCGCCGCCATCCGCGAGGAGGACCGGCGCAAGGTCAAGGTCTTCGTCACCGACATGTACGAGGGCTACGCCTCCATAAAGAGGCAGTTCTTCCCCCGCGCCGTCCACTGCGTCGACCTCTTCCACGTTGTCAAGCTCATGACGACCGCCGTGGGCAAGATCCGCGTCCATGAGATGAACCAGATGGAGGCCTCGGCGGAGAAGTCGTTCATGAAGCAGCATTGGCGCGCGTTCCTGTGCTCGACGAAGAAGCTGAAGGAGAAGAACAAGGTCTACCGAAGCGCCAAATTCTGCGTGGAGGAGACCCACTTCGACATGATCATCAGGTGTTGCAACCAGTCCCCGCTGCTATGGGACGCGTGGTCAATACTCCAGGAACTGTTCACTTACAACTCCTACCCGACGTTCACCGAGGCGGCCGCCTTCGTCGACAGGATCGTGGCCAAGCTCGAGGCCACGCAGTCGGCGCTGCTCCGCACCGTGGCGAGGACATACCGCCATTGGAGGAACGAGATCGCCAACGGCATGGCGAGGAACCAAACCCTCGGCAAAAGGGTATCCAACGCGGTCGCCGAGGGGAACAACAACAAGCTTAAGTCGCTCAAGAAGCTCTCCAACGGGCTCACCAACTTTGAGAGGTTCCGGAAGAGGGCGCTTCTTATCTTCAGTTACTTCCCTTCCCTCGGGACCCAGATCTTCCAATACAAATGGCGTTAGCCTTCGCGCAATGAAATGAAGGAAAAGCCCGGTTTAACATCCAGTTAATGGTGTCAGCACCGGGCTTTTATTCCCCTGTATATTCAACAGAAAATTGGGACTATTATTTTCAGAAACCCCTGAAAACCCCTTTCTTTTCAACAGGGCCCTTTTTCTTTGCTTTGGATTTTAGTTCAGCTTATCGACGTTGTCTTTGAGCCAATCCTCAATGACATTTTTCGCGGCGCTCATATAAGGTGCGGCGATCGCAAATCCTTCTGCCAAATCGGCCGCCGGGGCTTCTTTGCGAATGGTCTCGATGGAGTAGAGGAAGCGTTGTCCGCCATGGGTCACGAACGGAATGATTTTCTTGTTCGCGAGGTCGTGGTCCCTGAGGAAGGACACGATAGGGGCGGGCAATGTTCCCCACCAATTCGGGTAGCCTAAGAAAATGACGTCGTAGGCATCGTAGCCATTGGGCCCGTCGTTAATTAAAGGGGCTGCGCCGCTTTCATATTCTTGACGGGAGCGAGCCAGGGTTCCTTCATAGCTACGGTCGTAGGGAATGAGCGGCTCAATTTCGAATAGATTGGCGTTAAAGCCGTGCCCTTGGAGGGCTTGTTGCAGCAACTTTGCCGCGACTTTGGTATTACCTTCGTCGCCTAAATCGACGATTTGGTCA
>JAFSVB010000082.1 GCA_017450325.1 Bacilli bacterium
CACTCCTTTTTCCGTGAAATCATACAACATGTTCACTGAAAAAACAATAACATGTACACTAATTCACTGAACATGTTGGTCATGCCCATGTCCCCTTTGTTCAAAGACAATAAAAATGGCCATTGGGAACGAATCATATCGCGCACCAAAGCCTTGGAGCGCGATGCGGGATGGTCACATGGATTCGCGACCTTCAAAGTGCTCCACCCAACGACAATCACCAAAGTGGTACTAGCGCTACTCGCCTTTATGGATTAGGGCCAAATCCAATCCGAGCGCCTCGCACAGCAAAGAAAGGGTCGCAATCGTCGGGGATACCCTCTTCGCTTCAATGCGGGCGATGGCAGCTTGTTTCATGCCACAGCGCTCGCCTAACTCCGCCTGGGTTAAGCCAAGCCTTTTTCTCTCCGCGATCAATTCATCGACGATACTCATCGCTTGATCCCTTCCTCGATCTCTTCGATGGACGGCAGGTCGGATTGCAGCTCCTCGGGCAATAGATTCGTCAATTTGTACTCGGCGATCCCAATGGGGACCGACATCATGTTAAGGGCGTATTTGGCAAACAACGCGTCCTTGCTCGCTACAACAAGCAAACCGATTGTTGGATTGTCCCCTTCTTTTCTTAGCTGGCGGTCTACTTCGCTTACATAAAGTCCAATCTGCCCAAGGTTCTCCGAGTCCAACTCTTCGATCTTTACCTCAACGACGACATAGCAACGTAGCTTCAGGTTATAGAAGAGCATATCTATGAACTTCTCTTTTTCGCCGACCTCCAACCGGACTTCCCGCCCAAGGAAAGCAAAGCCGCTCCCGAGCTCCAGAAGGAATGATTCAATGTTGTCGATCAAGGCATCCTTGAGATTCTTCTCCTTGTATTCTTGGTCCAACGTCAAGAAACTGAAGTCATAAGGATCCTTGGTTAACTGTTGGGCTAAATCCGATGTACCTTCCGGCAAAACGCCGGCGAAGTTCGTTACGGCCTTGCCTTGGCGTAGGTACAGCCCGCCTTTGATGAAGTTGGTCATGACGGCCCTCGACCAGCCGTTGGTAACGGCCTCACGAATGTAGAATAGCGATTCCTCCACGGATTTGCAGTGTCGAAGCAGCATTTGGTGATGGCCCCACGGAATCATGAAAATACCGCTCAGGCTGGCCTCGTTGTTCACGTTTTTAAAATCGTTAACAGGTTGTTGACGATTCTCCATTCCCGATTCGTTAACAGGTTGTTGACGATTGCTGAGCAGGGGCGAGTATCTTTCATAAAAAAGCCTCATATACCTAAGGTTGGTCACCGAAAAACCGCGGGCATCCGGAAGCGTTTTTCTAAGATCTGCGCTCAATCTGGAGTAGAAGCCCGATCCGTAGGTGGATTCATATCCTCTTTTCGAGATTTCTTCGCCAACGTGATAATAAAAGCGAATTAACTGCTCGTTAACCCGAATCGAGGCCTTTATCTGAGAAATCCGATACTCTTCTTTAAGCTGGAGAAGCCATTGCGAGTATCCAAGATCAACGATATTCGACATAGAGTTTCCCTCCTTGGATTGATTATAACATACTAGTTATTTATTTGAAGGCCTCCATAGTAAAATTGGATATGATTTTAGATTGAGATTTGCTTGTTGGCGCACGATGGTAAAGCAATACTTCTTACTGCTGAAATGGTGGCTGACGAAGAATTTGCTCCAGAAAAATCGTCCCGATTTGAGTGGTAATATAGTGGTAGCCGTTTTCGGATTTATTTGATGCCGTCTATGCTTTTTGGCCCTCTGGTTCACGATGCGGGAAGATAATCCCAAATCACTCGGATGGGCAGCGAAAACTATTTAGCTAAGAAATACCTTTTATTTTTTACGGTGCCCACCGAAGAAATCAGGCCAGCGTCAACCAGTCGATACAGAATAGTTTTGGTAGTAGACAAACCAAACCCTAGCGAAGAGGCAATGTCCTTTGCCTTACACTGTCCGTTGTTTAGCAAGAAGGAAAGGATCTTTTTTTCTTTGTCGCCATATTTAGTGTCGGGTTTAGCGTCGGAGTTTTCGACAGAATCCGCTTTTCCTTTGACACTAAACCGAATGATCAGATGGGTGCGGTCTGGGTTGTATTCGTCGTAGAGTTCCGGCGCCACAAAGCCAAACTCCTCGCAGGCGGACAGAATCATGGGGACGCCGCTACCCGCCCTTTCGCCGACGCCAACAAGGCTCCACATTTTCAAAACCGTCTTGTTCCTCGCATCAGAGTCTCCGCCTTCGAAGGCTTTCTCCGCAGGCATACGAAGACATCCGGGATTATGGAACTCCACCCGATCGAAGCATTTTTTCACGACGAGCCCTCGGCGTTGATGAAAATCCGCATTGGAGATTGCGTTGCAAAGGGCCTCGCGCAAGGCTTTGTGGAGGGTTGATTCGTCGATCCTTTCAATGCCTTCCATCCGAAACGGAACCTTGAGATCCGACGTCATTTTGTTGACTACTCGGTTATAGAAGTCAAAAAGGCAGCCAGACCAGTCTCCGGAGTCTGAGGTGACCCTATCGGTCCAGCGTACATTTTCATCCTCGGAATAGTGTTCCTGATAATCGAGGAAGTATTCTGGGAATTCATACACTATTTTATGAGCGTAGCCAAACATCAAAAGGCCAGCCACGGTAGGATGGTAGATTCCATCATCCTCCAAACGGATCGCCCCAAGGAATTCAAGAAAGGGAACATCTCCCTTATTGAGGAAAACGTTTTCCGGATGCAGAGAGCGGAAGCGGCTCTTATACGAAGCGATCGACTCTTCGCACAACACATCCAGCCCTATGTCCTGGAGGACGCGCAGATCCTGGCGTTTTTCCTCCGCGTCCCTAAGCATCGCCTTGATTTCGCCCGGGGTGCAATGGTAATCTCCGTCCGCATTGCGCCGGAAGGAGCCCGTCATGATGTTGCTATTGATGTACACAGGTCGCAATTCCCTTGGCGCCGGGCGAACCGCTACCATCAAGACGGGATAACCATCGTATTCGACTTCGCGCACCTCATCCTCAGCAATCAGGTTGACGCTCACCTTCTTCGGATCATTCATGAGGGAAAAGAGATCCGTCTTGAGTTTTGCGATATCGTCTTCCCCAAGCATGGCAGAAACGACGGTATGGTCCTTGAGTTCTTCGAGGCCAAGATATATGGTCCCGCCTTTTGTGTTCGAGAAAGAGCTATAGGTCTCGAAGAAACTACTCGGAAGGCCGCCTTTCGCCTTTTCGAATTCCAGTTGTCTGTTTTCACGGGTTCTTTCGTTGATCGTTAAGACTTCCATAGCATCGTCCTCCTGACACTATTTAACACAATTTCTGACACTAAAACATATTTTCTGACACTTTTAATCAAAGATGTTCCAATGAACTCACCAATGGAAACACTTCAGTAGTGCTCCGATAAAAAAGTTCGGAAAATCGTTCGGCAATCGTGCGGTGGATTCACGTAAAATCGGAAAAAGCGCCGACGTCGTCGCAATGTCACTAACTTAAGCGGTTAGGGTTGCCGATGGCTGATCGGGACCATGAAGACCCGCCCAAACGAGGCGGGTTTTGCTATAATGTATCCGTCCTAAAAGCATGGGAAAGAAACCGGGACGCTCCGGTTTCCCCCTACGTTTTCAAAGAACGGCGGATCAGTAATTCGGCTTGTAGGACATCAAGTCCCTGTTGTCGCCCGGACGTCTTTGGTACTTTCGGCCAGGCCTCACGGGGATCGTAATCTTCGACGCCTCCTCCGCGATGGGCGGGCCGGATCCGGGATCCGCCAGCCATCGCTTGGAGGCGTTTTTCTTGAACATCCCGACGAGGGCGGAGAAATTCCATTAAAACGCAAGATATCTATTCCGCAGTTGTACTTGAGCTACCATATTTTCACAACAAAACGATCGGTGTTCGATTGATTGGAAACACGATTGGAATCTGTATCCCTCGCTCTTTAGGGCTTTCGCCTGTCAGTCTTCGGTATTCCGAACGTTTTTTAGCCTCTATTCCGCCGAAGATCAGATTCTTCCACAAATTGTGGAAGAATTGTTTATGGTTCCTTTTATGGCCTTTATCAATGTACCGAAGAGATTTTGCCACAAGTTGTGGCAGAATTATGCAAGGTTCCTTGGGGACACCACCGCCTCATCATCGATAAACGCAAAAGCATCGATGCAGCCTTGTTTTATATCCACAAAATCGTGGAAGGAAACTGGTCGCGCAGCGTTTTGGAAAACTACCTTTCCGCGAATCTATACGAGCATATAGTCGAAGGCGATCTCTAATTTCGCCACCGTTACTAGTCTCCCTAGCGGCGCACTAGTCCAAGAGCTTACGAAGGATCCATATCATTTCGACTTCCTCGCCATCGCCAAGGATTATGACGAAAAGTAATTTTAGGGTTACCTCCTTAAGCGCGGCCAAGAAGCCTTAGATGGATGACGAGACCAAGCCTTTTACGGTCTACGACGCGCATCGCGATTTTGGTATAGAGGTTTAATCCTTTATGGAGGACGCTTCTAGTTTGGCGATAGAAAGTCTGGCTAGAAAGCAAGCGAGCATTCGTCTGCTTTGCAAAGTTCTCTTCATCGTCGACGAAGAAATAGATCCTCGCGGATTCGTTCCCGGTCTTCTTCACGTATCGATTCACGTAGGACAAAGCCTTGGAACTTGGACAATCAAGTACCACTTCTACGTTTGGAAGAATCGAGGCGATGTCTTTTAGCAAGCGGACGATGTCCTCGTTCTTGAAATACTCGAACACCCCTCGAGCGGTCAATAGACTCGGCTTTGTTTGGTCGATATGCTTGGTCCACGTCCGGTCGAACATCGAATAAGGGAGTAAGATGTCTCGTTCGCTTTCCCCTAGGACCATCTTCCTCTTGTCGATGACTTCCTCGAGGTCGAGCTCATAGAAGGTCGCCCGCTCATCATGGATCCTCCAGTAATTGGTCTCGAAGCCGCATCCGAGATTGACGATGTTGCAAGCCCCATGCTCTTCGATGAACGCTTTCACGATGCGGTCCATGTTATAGAAGCAAGACACGTTCGCGAAATGCTGGCATTGGTTGTTCTTAACAAAGCAAGAGGCGGGAATCTTCTCCTCTAGTTCTAACGCTTTCCCATCATAGAAATAATCCGGGAAGTGCTTAGAGATATAGATCCTCGCCGTAAGAGGGATGAACAAGGTGTCTGGAACGCCTGAGAATGTCGCCATAAGAATGCTCCTTTTTCTTCGCGCCTACGTCACTACTCCTATATAGAATAAGGAATACATCGGTGACCCATATAAGCGCATAAGGGCTCCGTAATACCGCAAGCGCGAGGGAGAAACTGTGTTTCGGACATATCATAGTTAATTCTTATTAACTTTAATAGATATCAATTCGCCCACGATATGTATGACCACGAAAACTCATGCGCTATGAAGAACGCTTTAAGAAAAGAACAGAACAAAAACATTTCAAAAACTATCTAGAAACACAAGAAAAACTCATCAGAAACTATTAAGAAACTATCTAGAAACACAATAAAAACTCATTGGAAACTACTTAGAAACTCAACAGAAACTAGGAAAGAGGGGCTTGAAAAAGGCGTTTATAGGACCCATAACAAAGCGTAGAAAGCGCACGGGATCCCCTCATCGTTTCCGGTGGCCGCCTCATAGGTAGGACCTATGCCATCCATGGTTTCATCCATAGAACATGGTTGAGAAGAGACGCTTTACCGATGCGCACTTTGAATCTCAAAGACGGTTTGTTCTCGTAAAATGCCTCGTAAATCGGCCATTTTTTAGAAAAGTCCAAAGCAATCCACGCGTTCCATATAAGGCACCTCTTTGGCCTTAATCTAGCATTGATAAAAGGGAGCGGCACTTTCAAGCCGCTCCCTTCTACTAGATAGATAGCAAAGCGTTATAAGGTCTCGCCTTTCGGCTTCTTGAAATAGAAGATGAACGCCAAAGCACCCCAGGCCGCGAGCAAGACGCCCACGCCGATATCAATGCCGATCAACGCCATGCTCCAATAGCTCATCTTATAGCCATCGACATAGCCGTTCATATAGTTTGAATATGCGACGGTATAGAGGATGTCTTTCGCGTTCTGCGTCAAGACGATCATATCCCCCGTATCGGATGGGTCGGCCCATAACTTGGTGCCCGTAAGGGCAATGAGGTTCAAGGAGCCTCCCGCATAAGCCATCTGGCGGGTATTCATATAATCGACCGTGTTGAAGTCGGTAAGGACCATGCCATGGAACCCCCACTCATGACGGAGGATCTCCGTAAGAAGACGGTAATCGCCACCGGTCCAGCGCGTGCCGATGCGGTTGAAACTCGACATGATCGCGCGCCCTTTTCCTTCCTTGACCGCGATTTCAAACGGTTTGAGGAAGATCTCGCGCATCGCCTTCTCGCTCACCCACGTGCAGTTGCCGCCGATGGAGCGGTGGGTCTCCTGCTCGTTGAGGGCGAAGTGCTTGAGGAAGCAATAGACGCCTTTGGATTGGCAACCTCGGATCTCCGATGCCGCCATCTTGCCTGCAAGAAGCGGGTCTTCGGAGAAATACTCGAAGTTACGGCCACCAAAAGGAGAGCGATGGATGTTGGTCGCAGGAGCATATAAGCCCGAATAAGGTAAGCCATTCCCCTGCCCTTCCGTCGCGCCGATAAGGCCTTCGTTGCCTAGGCTTACGCCTAAGGACTCGATGAGTTCCTCGTTCCAAGTGGAAGAGAAGATGGTTTCACAGGCGTAATGGCAGGTGCCCGAATAAGTTCCGGACTTATCCATGAAGTTCGTGAATCCCGCGCAGCCATCGGTCTCGTTCGTCTTCGCTTTGCCAATCGAGGGGATCGGGGCTGTTTGGAAACCTCCTGCGTCACATAGGCGGATGAGCTCATCCTCAGTGCACTGGCTAAGTAGCTCTTCCCAGCGGCTATCTTCATAGTCCACATAGGGCTTACCCTCATCATCGAAGCCGAACATATCGGAGAACTTGAGGGTCCCTTCTTCCCCAAACCAAGGCATTTCCATCTCGGAATAGTCGGTCGGGTTGTTCGTGGCGACATCCTTCAAAGCGTCGATGAAGGCTTGGTCTACTTCGCGTTGTTCATCGGTTGGAGAAGTCGGATAGCTCCCTTCCCAGTCGCCACGGGAGAGGACGGTAGAAAGCTCTTCGTCGGAATTGAAGTACTTCGGCTGGTCGGTGTAGCGGTTTTGGACCGCGTAATCCGTAACGGGGTCTTTTTCATAACGTAGGCCAGGGCACTGGAAGCTTAAGGTGGCCAAGTCCTCATGAGCGTTCTTGCTTAAGAAGAGCTTATAGTCCCCCTGCTCGAGCTCATAGCCTTTAAAGCCGTTATGGTTCGCGTCGGTATAGTCATAGGAAGCGAAGAGGTACGGGTCGATCGATAGACGGACGACCTCGGACGCGCCAGGCTCTAGTAACTTCGTTTTTGCGAAAGATACGAGGGTTTTGTAGGGCTTTTCGATGCCGCCTGCTTCATATGGAGCGGATGCATAGGCCTCCACGACATCCTTGCCAGCGACGTTACCGACATTTTTGACTTCGACCTCCACTTCATAGGTTTTGCCTTTGAGGATGGAGGCGCTTTCTAAGGTAGAGCTTTTCACGGTCCATGCGAAGTTCGTGTAGCTTAAGCCATAGCCAAAGGGATAAAGGACGGCATTATGGTACCAATCCTCCCCATCGGTATAGCCGCGGGTCTCATAATAACGGTAGCCGACATAGGTCCCTTCTTCATAATCGACGAAGTAATATAGTTGGTTCCTTCCGTCGAAGGAATATTGGTCGCCACCGCGGATGCCCGCGGAGGCGTTGCCCGTAATCAAGTTATCGCCGAAGTTATTCCAGGTCGGGTCCTTCTTGAAATCCTTCGCGAACGTATCGACGGTCCTGCCCGAAGGATTGACGGAGCCATTCAGGATCTTCCCTAACGCCTCCATGCCTGAGTCGCCTGGGAAGCCAATCCATAAGGCGGCGTCGATCTTCTCTTGATAGGCATAATAGGTCGGGTCTTCTAGGAAAGTCGCCTCCATCGCCCCGCCGGTATTGAGCAAGACGATGACATGGGAGAAGGAGGATTCGCATACTTCCTTAAGCAGATCGGCCTCATTTTGGTCGAGCTGCAGATAATGGTCGTCCTCTTTTCTCGCCCCCGCCGCCCCTTTCATGCTGCGAGGCAAGTCATAGCCTTCGCCACCCGTTCGGGAGAACATGACGATCGCCGCATCGGCATAGGAAGCATAGGAAGAACGAAGAGTCGCGTTATATTTCTCCCTCGGGGTCTCCGCGGTCGATAAGACGACCGTGTCGCCCGAATCGAGGTCGCTGCCGGTATTGGAGCGCTTCGCTCCAGAAGCACCATCGTCCTCATAAAAGGACTTAAGGGATGGGTTGCATTCATATCCCGCTTTCTCGAGGGAGTCATAGAGGGAGAAGGATTCGGAGCCTCCCCCACTCGAGCCCGTGCCTCCATAGACGGGGTTGACGGAGTTTTTGCCGAATACCGAGACCTTGGGTTTGCTGGTGATGGAAGGATCGCTGACGGGGGTCTTGATGGGGAGGGCTGCATTTTTGTTTTTAAGCAGGACAAACCCTTCCTCGCAGACTTGTTCGTTGAGCTTATCCGCTGCCGATTTCGCCTCGGCTTTGGATTTATAGTCGGCCTTATAGGGAGCGTCTTCATAGAAGACATAGTTGGCCCTTTCGCCACCCAAGGCGATATCGACGATATCCTTGAACTGGGTCTTGAGCAAGACGTTCGCGGTGACTAAGGTCACCATGAGCACCGCGCTTACCGCGCCCCAGATGATCAGGCTTTTCTTGGATTTTTTTGTCATAAGCCATTACCACTCCATGGGCAAGCCATAGTTCGCGTCGTAGATGAGGGTCGCTTCCGTATCGATCTTCACGCAGTCGACCATCGGGGCGGTCGCGGCGTAGGTCGAAGCATCGCCTAAAGGACGGGTGGAGTTATTGACTTTAAGTTGGAGCAAGTTCTCCCCTTCTTTCAAGGCATTGCCCTCGATGGTGACGCGGTCGGCGAAGGTGTTGTCGTTAGGGAGTCTAACTTCCGCATAGCTTAAAGCGTTACCGTTTAGGAGCACCTGGAAGGAGTTGCTATCGAAGTTGATGTTATCCATCTCGGCCGCGAGAGAAAGGACGATCTTCGCGTCGCTAGTCGCCATATCGGAGGCGAAGCGGAATTCGAGGCTATTGTTCCTCTGATAGAGATAGGAGACGGCTTTGCCCGCGGATGCGCTGGCATTGCCAACGACCATATCGCCTTCTTGGGCAGAACCCGAGAACCCTGGGCCCGTCTTCCCCGTAAGGTCGGTATTCTCCGCCTCGAAGGTATAGGTGGTCACGCCGGATTTGGTCTTTTGCCATTTCGCGTAGATGGTGGTGTTCTCTTCAATCACTTTATTCGTGAAGGCCGTGTCCCCTGCTTTATCTTTCGCCCAGCCGAGGAAGTTATATTCGGTACGGGTTAAGGCCACGCCTAAGTCGCGGACCGCTTCGCCCGATTTCACGATTTGGATGAAGGTCGCGGGGACATCGCCATAATAGTTGATGTCGTAGGTCGCCTCGAAATAGGTCGCCCCATTTTCCTTCCAGCAGGCGTAGATGGTCGTATCGGCGGTGATGAGGGTATCGAAGTCAAAGGGGACGGTGCAGTCTTTATCTTGGTACCAATCATAGAAGGCATGGCCTTCGCGGGTCGGGTCGCTTGGACGGGCCATCGGCTTGCCCTTGGTGACATCGATTTGCTGCACTTCCGCTCCTTCGTAGTTCAGGTTGATGGAGACTTTGAAGCCCTGGTTCTTGACGGAGATGGAGAAGCGCGTGCGCTTGCCACCAAATGTCACGGTGATGGTCTTGTTGCCGACTTTGGACATATCGGGGGAGACGAGGGTCACTTTGCTATGGGTTAAGGGGACTTCAGCGGTGGAGCCATTGTTATAAGTGACAGCGAGTATGCCGCCTTCTGCGGAGAAGGTCTCGTCGACATAGTATTCCACTTTCTTCGGCATCGTCTTTACGGCGATGGATTTGACGTCTTGATCATTCACATCGGCTTCTTGCGAAGCTTGGGCTGCCCCACTTGATTGCGAAGTCGGGGCTTGGGTATCTTGAGATTTCGTCCCTTCTTTCGTGCCCCCGCAGGAAGCGAGGAGCATCGTCGCGAGCATCGACGCGGAGACGAGCAATAGTTTCTTATTCATGGTTTTATACTTCTTTCGTTTTATAAAATCGTCTGGTTTTGCAGAGATATTTGAGAAAGTCCTTCGGCCACCTTATGCGGGCGGCCGAAGGATTCATCGTCGTATTCGTTTAGGCAGCGACGGCGAAGGTGAAGGTCTGGGTGAAGCTGACCGTGATGACGCTCGGGCAATAGCCGTAGTAGAGGGTGTTCGCGGTGGCGACGACGGAGACGGAGAAGGTGTAGGTTCCTGCTTCGAGGTTGCCCGAGAGGACGCCGTCTTCGCTTAAGGTGAGACCTTCGGGGAGGTCCTTAGAAGCAAAGGCGATCTTCGAGATGGTGCCGGTGAGGCCGTCGACCGGCATCGAATAAGGCATGCCAAACGGCGAGAGGTCGACGATGGCGGTGCCAGTCAAGGAAGCGCCGAGTTCATAGACGTTTTGGGTGAAGTTGCCCGAGACCGCTCCAGAAGCGATGGAAGTAGCGCCCGAATAGGCGATGCCATCTTCGACGATGATACGGACGACGATGTTCTCCATCGGGATCCAGCCATCGGCGAGGAAGTTCAGCGTGACGACGTAGGTGCCAGGAGCGGAGATGTGGCCGCTTAGGACGCCCGAGGTGCTTAGGGTCGTGCCTTCGGGGAGCTTCGAGGTCTCGCCATCCGGGATGACTTCGGTGACATTGGCGAAGGTGAGGCAGCCGAAATCCTCGGGAGTGATGATGGCGGTATCGACGGAGCCGCCTTTGAGGGTGCGGGTAACATCGACTTTGGCAACGCCATTATCGATGCCATTGCTATTCGCGGACGCATAGAGGACGTGCATGGCGGCATTGCGGACGACGTACCACTGGGTTGGGGAAGGCGCGCCATCGACTTTGACCATGTTGGAGGCGGCGTCATATTCGCCAACGCTGGTGTCGTTTTGGAGAGGAGCTTCGCGGCCAGGACGTGGCAGTCCAGAGCCTAAGGGGCAATTGATGCCAGCGCGGAGCATTTCGTCCATGTCGGGATGGCTGCCATTGGCGACGGAGTCGGTGATGTGGAGGGCTTTGGATTCCCATTCGTCGCGGATGATGCCGTTATAAAGAGCATAAGAATCATAGACGCGGACGTTGCCGATGCGGTTGCCCGCACCCATGGTGCCTAAGCTACGGCCTTCTTTTAAGGCGTATTCATAAGGACGGAGGTAGATTTCGCGGATGGCTTGTTCGGTCGCGTAGGTGCAAATGCCCCCGCGGTCGGTCTCCTGGTCGTTGAGGAACATGTGTTTGACGTAGGAGATGCAGCCTTTGCTCGCGGCGCCTCTAGTGACGGCGGCGACGGTTTTGCCAGCGATAAGCGGGTCTTCGGAATAGTATTCGAAGTTACGTCCGCCTAAGCCAGAACGGTGGGTGTTGCAAGCGGGTCCATACCAACCGACGGTGTTGGTGAGCATGGACTCATTGCCGACGACGCGGCCGTGCTTCTCGGCGAGTTTGGTGTTCCAGGTGGAGGCGATGAGGACGGCGCCGGGCCAGAAGGTACCCATGCCATCGGCCGTCTTTTCGATCATGGCTTTCTCTTCGGGAGAGAGGTCGCCATATTTACGGATGGCTTGTTGATAGCCATACCACGCAAGCTGCGAAGGGCCATCGATGTCAAGTTGGAAGGGAAGGTTAATGGAGGCGACGGAAGGACGGCCATAGTCGCCTTGGCTCACTAACTGGCAGAGTTCTTCCCAGGTGAGCTGGTTGAGGAATTCGTCCCAGGCCTTGGAGCCTTCGTCGGTGCCGACGATGACTTTGCCGTCTTTGTTCTTTAAGAGCTGGAAGTCGACGCCAGAGATCGCGCCGATCTTCTTGGTGACGTCGGCATATCCTTCTTCGTGGGAAGATGCTTGTCTCCAGGAAGCGGGGACTTCATTGACGCTCCAAAGGGCGTTATCCGCATCTTCGGAGAGGGTGTAGGTCGCATATTCTTCCATCATATCGAGCCAGCCTTGGCTGACGGTGCGGTCGGCCTTGGTGGCAGGAGAAGGCTGATGGAGGCCATCCTCGCGGGAGAGGAGGTGATTGAGCAAGGATTCGTTGGTGGTGTTGTATTTGGCGAGGTCGCCATCGAGGGCGGAGAATACCGGCTTGATGGGGTTACCCGTATCGAGGTCGGTCTCGCAGTGGATCGTCTCCTTGACGGTGCGGGTGACTTTGGCCACAGGCGTATGGGCGTCCTTAGAGACGAGGATATCGTAATCCCCTGCTTCTAGTTCATAGCCAACGAAGCCGTCATTATCGCGGTCATCCCAGTCGAAGGAAGCGATTTCCTGCGCGGTGAAGCGGAGGGTGATGACCTGGGATTCGCCCGGCTGGAGGAGTTTGGTCTTGCCATAGGCGGCGAGGACTTTCTCGGCTTTCTCGATACTGCCGGAGACATAGGGTTGGTGGGCGTAGACTTCCACCACTTCTTTGCCCTCGCGGGCACCGACGTTGGTGACTTCGACGGCCACCGTGATGGTGGATTTGGGGGAGAGGATCTCGCCTTGTCCCGCGGCCACGAGTTTCCAATCGAACTGCGTATAGCTTAAGCCATGTCCAAAGGGGTAGGCGACCTCGGAGGCATACCAAGCATCCCCAGTGCCCTTCGCGTTGCTTTCCATATCCGCGTGACGGGTTTCGTAATAACGGTAACCCATGTAGATGTCCTCGCGGTATTCGAGGGAGTGATAGGAGGTCTTCTGGCCTGCTTCGTCATAGAAGAAGTTATCGTATTCGTCGCCATTTTGGTCATTGGCCCCGAAGTTGGTGTAGGTCGGGTCTTTGGAGAAGTCCTTGATCCAAGTATCGACGAGTTTGCCCGAGGGGTTGACTTCGCCAGAAAGGATTTCGCCGATGGCTTTCGCGCCATCGTTGCCAACGTGGCCGACATAGAGGATCGCGTCCACGCCGAGGTTATCATCGGTCTTCTCTTCGGCGAGAGCGCCAAGTTCCATGACGTTACCGGAATTGATGAGGACGATGACTTTCTGGAAGTTGGCCTTCGCGTGCTTGACGAGGGCGATTTCATCGTCGGTGAGCTGGAGGACGTGATGGTCCTTGGTCGCGATTTCATCTAACCCTTCTGCACCAGAGCGGGAGAAGGTGATGATGGCCGCGTCGTTATAGGAGCCATAGGTCTTCGTTACCATGTTGTTATAGTAGCTTAAGGGCAATTCGCGGGTGAGGGTTTGGGTGGAGGTGGAACTTGGGGAATATTCCTCATAGCTCATCGCGGCGATGTTGTCGCGGTAGAGGTCCAAGACGCGCTCATTCACGCGGAATCCCGCCGCCTTCATGCTTTCTTCTAGGGAGCAAGGATCGATCTTGTAGTCGTTCTTGCCGGTCTTGCTGGAATCGCCGACATAGCCATTGCCCGAGCCGCCGCCTCCAGTTTGGATGTCGACGGACTTGACGCCGAGCAAGGTGACGCTGCGCTCATCGCGGGTCAAGGGAAGGGCGTTGTTCGCGTTCTTCATCAAGACCATGCCTTCTTCAGCGATGTTGACCGCGAGGTCGCGTCCTGCCTCATGGGTCTCATCCAAGGTCTTGTAGTCGACGAAGTAGTTTCCTTCTTCCTCGAGATATCCGGTCTTGGGCTTTTCGCGGATATCTTCTTCTTCGACGATCTTCACGATCTCTTCTTCGACGGGTTCGGAGCCTTCGGAAGTCGAGGATGAAGAATCATCTTTGCTCGAAGGTTCCACGCTTGAGGCAGTGCCTTCGCTGCTGCTAGAAGGAGCAAGCGACGAGGAGGAGGACGAGGCGTTGCCGCAAGAGGCGAGCAAGGCCATGACCCCCGTGATGGAGAATAGAGTCAGAAATCTTTTCTTATTCATGTATTTCCTCCAAGAAAAGGTTGTTGGGCGAAGAGAATCGACACTTCTTCGCTCATGCATTCTCTAATCTAGGAGGGGTGAAAGCCCTTTCAAAGTTTCTTCACGTGTTTGGGTTGATTCGTCACTTTTTTGGTCTAAGGAAAAAGCGGCTACAGCAGCAGCCGCCTTATCTATCAAAGAAGCGATACCCCTACTTCTTCGGGAGCAAGATATCGATATGGAAGGCGTTTGAACGTTGAAAACACCGCAATTCCCCATTATTTTCCATAACGATATCGTGAATGCTTTGCATCCCAAAGCCATGGAGCATGGGGTCTTTCTGGGTTTTGGGGAGGCCATCTTTTCCAAGATGAACCTCTTTGGTGCAGTAGTTCTCGATGTGGAGAGTGAAGATATCTCCGAGGGTCTTCGTGGTTAAGGAGATGTAGCGTTTCCCCTCTTCTTCGTCCTGCAAGGCGTTGATCGCATTCTCGAGGATATTGCCGAATAAAGAGTTGATCTCATAGGGGTCGAGGAAGCTAAAAAGCGTCCCATCGAGCATGCAGACGAGCTCGATGCCCTTCTTCTGGCAGATATGGTGCTTCTCGGTGAGGACGAGGTCGATGGTCTCATTGCCGGTCTTGACGAAGGCGTCGTAGGAATCGATGGTCTTGGAGAGTTCTTCCAGGTAGTCCTGGTCGACGGTCCTCCCTTTGGCCGCGTCATGGATCTGATGCTTGATATCATGGATCTTGATGTTGGTCGCGCGGACGACGTCGCGGTAAAGCGCGAAGTTCTCGCTTTCTTTTTGCTTGAGCTTAGCGGATAAGGCGTCACGGAATTCTTTTTGATAATAGGCGCAGGTGGCCATCTGGGAGACGATGGCCATCGTGCACAAAATAATCTCGACGACGATGAGCCCGACATAGGCATAGTGGTTATATAAGAAGGCGGCGTCTTCAAGCAAAGGCAAGTGGGCGACGCAAAAAGCAAAGATCATCATGTAGGCGGTCGTCCCGGGGGCGCTTTGGAAATCATCGGGGTTCTTGAAGAGCTTTCGAGTGAGGACATAAAGCCCAAATCCAAGAAGCACTGTCATGCCAATGGAAATTGGCCAAGTCAAATAGACGGGCGCGTTTTTATCGTGGAACATTATGATCATCTTCGACGGAGCGGAGGTGATGAACTGGAACATCATGCCGCCGGAAACGCCATAGATGATGCGCCACTTGTCAACCTTGGTCGTCATGGCCAAGAAGATGATGAAGGTGATGCCGACATAAAAGCTCGTCAGGATGGGAAAGCCAAGGAAGACGGACTTCTGCCAATCTTCCGTAAATACAAGCCCCGCTAATCCACCAAGGAGCAAAGCGAGGCAGAAAGCGATGCGCAAAGGAAGATGCGGTCGCGAAGAGGAAGAGCGAAGAATCATCACCTCGCCGCCGACGAATAGCCCAAAAGCAAAGACAAGATGCCCGAAGTAATTAAGGAAATACTCCACGTTATTTGTCTCCCAAATAAGCAAGTAACGACGCCATGAACGTCTTCTTTTTGCTGCGGCTGATCTTTAGCTCCTCCGTCCCAATGTAGACGGATTCGCCGCGGACCGTGGTGACGTAGGCTAAGTTCACGAGGTAGCCCGAATTGCATAAAGCAAAAGAGGTGGGAGAAAGGACGCTAACGATGGCTTTCATCGTTCCAAAATAATCGATCACTTCTTCTTTGAGATGAACGATGACGCGATGGTTTTGTGTCTCGATAAAGCGGATGGAGTCGACCGCGACCTTGCGCAACCCTTCGGATGTCTTTAGGAGCACCTCGCCTTTCTTTTTATTCTCAAGGCGCGACAAAGCGCGCTCCAAAGCGGAGGCGAGCCGCTCCTTGCGTATAGGCTTAATCAAGTAATCGAGGGCACTGACGGAATAGCCTTCCAAAGCGAACTGGCGCATGTTCGTGGTGAAGATGATGATCACCGATTCGTCTTTCTGGCGGATGACTTTGCATGCCTCAAGGCCACTTGCCTCGCCTAGTTCGATATCCATGAAGACGATGTCATAGGAGGGGGTGTAGTTCGCGAGGAAAGATTCCGCGGTTGCGAAACGATTGATGGAGACCTGCTTTTGCAAGAGGGAAACGATTTCCCGCAAGGAGTTCTCCAAAAGCTTTGCATCCGCATCGTCGTCTTCGACGATCGCGATATTGATAAGCGGCAGATTGTCCTGGTCCATAGACTATGAATATTATTGATAATATTTGCTTGATAATCAATTAAGACCACGCCCATCCAAAGGTCGTGAGCGCCCAATAGGAAGGACCTATACCATCCATGGTTTTATCCAGGGAACATGGGCAAGCATGGTTATATGAAGCACCACTGCTTTGATCCTTTCTCTTATGATAAAGGTGGTCAGAAGGTCCCATTGAGTTTTAGAAATTAGACTTTAAATTAGACTTTATTTAGACTTTAAAAAGACAAGAAAAAACCTTTATTTCACCAAAATTTGCCGCAGATCGGCGGTATTTTCGGAAAATGAGAAGAAATATTTCAAGGATAATTAGACTTTAAATAGACTTTAAAAATACTTTTCTTTAAGAGCCGTTTAAGGACGCATCAATTATTCAACCGCTGGCCCTACAATCCCTCAAAGAATAAGGACGCAAAAAGAGCCGGACCGACAGAGTTATGATGGATCTTCCCTTCAAATCACGGCTCTTTTATGAAATCACTTAAAGATCTTCGTCGTGTAATGGGCGAACACCGAATAGCCCTCGCCCTTCCTCGCGAAGAGGTTGAAGTTCTTCTCGGGCACGGCGATATAGGCATCCGCATCGACGTCCTCCATCGCCATCCCCGCCTTCGGGGTGAGCTTCTCGCCATCGCAATAGCAGTTGATGAACATGCAATCCGTGAAAGTGGCGCGCGATAAGCCGATGATGTCGGTGAAGTCGATGCCGATGAAGATGCAATTCTCGAAGCGGGCGCCGGAGATCATCATCCCATCCACCAACGTATCGCGGAAGATGCAATGGGAGACGTTGGAATGGGAGAAGTTGGTGGCCTTGAGGCTCGCGTCGTGGAAGACGCATTGCTTCAAGGTGCCCGCGAGGAACTTCGCATTGGACATGTTGCAGCAGGTGAAGTCGCAGGAGGCGATCTTCGCTTCCTGGAAGGAGGAATGCTTGAACGAGGAACGGGTATAGAGGACGCCATGGTGGATGGAGAAGGTCAAGTCCGCCTCATCGAAGCGGGTGGAGGTGGCGTTGCAATCTAAGAATGCCGCCGAGCGGAGCAAGGCCGAGTTGAAGGAGCTACGCGACATATCCATCGCCGCGAAGACCGCCTTGGTGCCGTTGCAGTTCTTAAACGAAGAGTTTAGAAGCGTTGGGCGGGAGTCATCATCCGTCGGGGACATGTCCTGCATGTTGATGTCGGCGGGCTCGGAGATGGAAGGGGCTTTCTCGTTGGTGGCGTATCCATAGTCCTTCGTCTCCTTCATGTAGTTCTTGACGAACTTGCCGCTTTCTTTGCCAAGGAAGCACGCGCTAAGGAAGGTCGCTCCATCGAAGTTGGCCGAATTGAAGTTGCATCCGACGAACATGCCTCCGCCAAAGAGGGAGTCGCGGAAGGACGCGCTATCGAAGCGGCTCTCATAGGCATAGACGCCGAATAAGTCCGCGCTACCGAAGTTCGCGCCACGGGCATCGGCATATGACATCCGCGCCTGTGGCATGATCGCTTCGCGCAAAGACGCATTGGAGAGGTCGACGATGCTTAAGTCCGCATTGGGGATGAGCGCCTCGTCGAGGGTGCAAGCGCGTAGGCACACAGGCTCGGACGGCTCGTCGACGCGAGGCTTGTCCTTGCCACGGGTGCGGTTATAGTCCTTGATGCTGGTCACGATGCCGGCAAAGGTGCCCTTCGTGCACGAAAGCGCCTTGCCATCGTTGATTGGAAGCCCCATCAAATCGTTGTATTTGCCATAGAAGCCATCTAAGGCGTTATGGAGAATGAAGTCGTTCCCGTTCTTATCGCCCGAGCATTCGTTGCTGATGAGGATCAGGCGCTTCAGGAAGGGAACCTCCAAGCCCTTTTCCACATCTTCTTTGCTCTTCTTCGATTCCTCGATGAGCTTCTCGTCGGGCCATTCTTTTTGAACGAAGGAAGGATATCCGGCCTTGCGGCCCAAGGCCATGATCTCTAGGGATGGCAGGTGGCCAAGCGACACCGAGTCGATCTTGGCCTTGCTTAAGACGGCCCCTTCGTAGTTTCCTCCGGCGAGGTTCGCGTAAGAGAAGAGGGCACCGGTGAAGTCGGCGTTTTGCGCTTGGATGCCTTCTAAGGTCGACATCGAGAAGTCGCAATCGCGGGCGTTGCCGTTATCGATGGTGACCTTCGAGAAATCCGAGGAGGCGAAGTTGCTATGGGAGATGTTCGCGTGGGAGAGCTTGGCTTCGGTGAATTGGGCGCGCGGTAGCTGGAGCTCATCGATGCGCATGTAGGAGACGCAGACGCTTAGGAAGAAGTCGAGGATGCCTTTGGCGAGGGCATATACCTTGCTTAGGCGCGTCTCGTCCTTCATCTCGTCGGTCGCAAGCCTGGCACCGATCGCGTATTTACGGAAGCCATTGAGGCGCTGGAAGGCGTCATGGATATCCTTGATGGTCGCGTTGAAGGAGGAGCGGACGCGGTTGATGAAGTCGACTTTTAAGTCCGACTCGACCTTGACCTCGGCGATCGCATTCAAACACTGCTCCCTCGTCAATTTGTCCATCGGGCTCGGTGACAGCATGAAATTGTTCACGCGCCCCTTAAGCCACCACGTGAGCACTTGCTTATAGAAGACTTCCGCGCGGTCCTCCTCTTGCTTGGAGACGGAGACGGTGCTCGAGCCCGTGTAGAGCCACTGCAAGACCGTCTCCCTGCCAATGATGTGGGAGTCGAGGCCGAGGACCGTGCTATCGACGTTATTGTTGCATAAGCCATCCACGATCGCGTCGATGGTGTTCAAAACCTTGCAGATCTCAAACTTTTTCCGTTCGAACTCAGCATCGGAGACGAGGACTTCCATCGCGCTTTCCTTTTTGGAAGCGCCGCTAAGCCACTTCTCGTCATAAAGGAATAACGGGAACACGGAACCATCTAGCGCCACGCAGTCGGGCTTGTTGTATAGCCCGACGGAAAGCTCGTTGGTCTTGGTATCCGCGTTATAGGCGAAACTATGCTCCCCCACCGCTTCCTTGATGCGGCCTAAGGGAGAGTTCTTCGACCCTTCCTCCCCGACGAGGTAATCGTAAAAGTCCACCGCCTCGTCGAAATACCATTTGCAGGAATGCTGCCGTTCATAGATGTTCTCTTTCTCGACGGTGGGGAATTCTTTGTAGTTGCTCATTGATCTTCCTCCTCATAGGGTAAGGCAACGGTGTTGTTCTGGCAGGGCACGCAATCGGGGCCAAGGTGCATATGCATCTTCTGGTTATGGAATTTGTCCTTATCGGTCGCGGGCTTGCCTTTTTCGTTATAGGGCTTTTGATGACATAGTCTCGACGCTTCCTCGTAGACGTAGATGACGTCGGCGATAGAAGGGGGCATATATTGGAACATGTCGGTGCCGGGCATCGGGCGGAAGATGGAGAGCATCGGCTGGACGTCGATCTTAAGCAGCTCCTTCACGCCGCGGATTGTATTCTCCAGCGGTTCAAGTCCAATCAAGAGCATGCTGCGCACCGCTTCGTGACGCGGCAAAAAGCGATGGGCGTCCTCGAGGTAATGAAGGTAACGCTGGAAGGTCCTGCCCTCGGAAAGGTTGCGCTTTCCTGGCATCGCCTTCTCCGCGAGGGCGTCGTCGACGATCTCGATGTTGAAGGCGAGTTCGGTGAGGCCGTTTTGAGCCATCGCGAAGACGGTTTGAGGCGCGCAGGGGATGATCATCGCATAGATCGGCATCACCCCTCCAGAGACCTCATGGATCATCCGCACCGTCTTGAGCAGGCGCGCTTCCGCCCCTTCGTCATCTAGGTCCATCGTCTGTCCGCCGATGAGGAAGTGGCGTAAGGGCACGCACTTCTTGTAGACCTCATCGTGAAGGGCGGACTTTTCAAGGACATAATGCTTGTAGTAGGCCTCTAACGTCTCGCGGACGTTTTCCTCGGTGAAGGTGACGTTATCCTTCTTCTCCGACATCTCCTCCTCGGGGCAGATGCCGCAGAAGCGACATCCTTTGCCATGGCGCTTGAACTTGCACTTGTTCGTCAAATGGACGCGTAGGCGGTCGGTGGATAAATAGGCGAGCTGCCCATAAGATAGCCCCGCTTTGGTCTTTCCTTCTGCGACGGCGTCTTTGGGGAAGAAAAGCACCTCGTCGAGGAAGGCGTCGTAATAATAGAGGCATAGCTTCCCGTTCTTGTTCTCGATATGGAACGGCGTGAGCGAGGTGAAGGGGACGCAGCTATGGTCCGGGTCCTTGTCGTTTTTGAATTCATCCTCGTTCATCGGGCGAACAATGGGGGCGTTGACGACGTAGTTATCGAATTGCTCCTTGCTTTGGAAGAGTAAGTCCACCGCCTGGAAGGTGCCAGGACGCGCCGAAGAGACGTTTTCCCCAAAGCGGACGCCTTGGATGAGCAAGGCCACTTTGGTGTAGATCATCCGCTTCTTCTTCTCCGCGGCCTTCCTCGAATCGTGGATGAAGTGGTAGGCGCTAGGGTTCTCATCGAGCACCGATTCATGGAAATATAGGCGCGATTCTTCGGAGATATGGCTGATGTTGGTGGCAAAGACCAAGCGGAAAAGGTGGGCGTCAAATTCATATCCCGCAGAGAGTAGTTGCTCCTCGGCGAGGCTGCAAGGAAGGCCATCGAGTTCATAGGTGGCGATTTTGCTTTGGACGAGCGATTGCTTATCTTCACGCAAGGTCAATAAGTGACGCGCTTGGGCGGTATGGCCATTATTCGCGTAGCAGAAGTTTGAATAATTCACTTCGATCTTGCTAAAGAGGCTTTCAAGCGTGCAGGAGCCTTTCGGCGGCTCCACCACTTTCCGCATCTCTTTCCGTAAGGAGCCGTAGGCAGCGTGGCAGGCGACGAAATTGAGTAGCTGCAACGAAGGATAGATGATGGCCTCGTGATTGCTTTTGGCTTTCTCGTTCGCGGCATATAAGGCGCGATTAAGGAGGTTGCTCGAGGCTTGGAAGCGGGCGTTGACCTCTAAGATAAAGGTGCGCTCATAGGCTTCTTCTTTGGTATAAGACGCTTTGTTGACGTCGCAGACGATGCCATCGATCCCGCAGATGCCATAGAACCCTTCTTCGGCGAGGCGGAGGCAGGCTAAGCGCGCTTGGCGGGTGAATTCATCGACGAGGTCTTTGTTCAGGTTACGGGCTTCCACATAGTCCGCGCCGCGATAGATGATGCGGCGCCCTTCCTCGCGGCATAACTGGATGGACAAAGGCGAGAAGAGGATAAAGTATTCCCCGTTTACCTTCTCTTTAAAGATAATTGCGTGGAGATTTACGGGGATATTGCGTTCTTGGTACTCGGTGCAGATGTAGGTAATATCGCGTTGAAGGAGCGGGATCGTCGTCTCCGTCGCGTCCACCGAACCATCCAAGACGAAGGTGGAGACGCCACCGCTGCTGACGGGGTCTTGGACGACGAAGCGCGGCGGATGCTCGGGGTCGATTTCCTTCTCCAGAAGATGCTTGCATAGATAGCTATAGCTAATCTGCGCTTTCTTCAAGGGAAGGGACGGGATGAGATGGACGCCTTTCTCGCCTTCCTTCAAGGGGATCTTCGCGCATAGTTCATGAAAGGACGCCTTGTTGTTAAGTATCTTCAGGACTTCCTCGTCGTTAAGGCAGAGGAATTTCTGTAAGAGCCCATCTTTCTTATAAGGGTTCTCCCCCTTCTCGTCGAAGGTGAAATAGACGATGGAGGGGTTATAGCAATAGAAGCGGGCGTTAGGGTCTTTCTCGGCGACTTTCTTGACCGTACGATAGACCCACATGTCCGCGTCGAAGTTCGGCATGTTGTGGTCGATGCGGGTATCGGGGGTGCAATAGGCGTATCGGCCACTATTTTCGTCATGATCGCCAAAGAGGCAGATGCTGCCCGAGAAGAACTTCATCGGGTAGGACTCGATGTCACTTTGCCTCGTCCCTACCCAATAGATATTGGAAAGCCCGAGGTCGACCGGAAGCTTCTCCGCGCGGATGACGTCGAGCCAGGCGATGATTTCGTCGATGTATTTGCCTTCGGGGTCGGCGTAGAAGCCTTGGTCGCCATAAAAGGGATTGACTTTCTCTAACTCGTCGCTGATATCCTCCACGCCGACGTCCTCCGGGTCGAAGAAGCCATCGAACCCACCCGCCCATTCGCCGACATTAAGCAGCCTCATCGGGCGGGTCTTATGACCGCGATGGATCTTGCACATGGATTTGTTCCGCTTGGCGGCGAGAATCTCCAAAAGCGATTCACGGGGTTTCTCTTCTCCTTCCGACATCTTCTTGCGGAGGCGGACATATTGGCTGCGATCATCGTCCGGGTAACGTTCTAGTTTGGGATTGACGAGCAGCAAGAACGCCTTGCTATGGCGCTCCACCACCCCATCGAGCGTGCGGGTCTCCGAATAGGCTTTGATTTTCTGCTTCTCTTGGAAATAAACATCGATGTCCGGGCGGCGGCGCTTTAGTTCGTCATATAGGGCCTCGGCGGCCTTAGAGGTATCGTTATCGCCTTCTCCTTTGAAGTAGGCGATGAAAAGATCATGTTCGTATAGTTCGACGTCCTTCGAATCATCCATGATGGAGGCCCCCGTGTGTATTCAAGGTATTGTACCACGCGTCAAGGAGCGCGCACATACGAAGAGGCTTGCTACGTCGGTCCATGATGCGTGATTGATGCAATCTTTCATAGGGGACCTTGGGATAAAGCAAAGCATGGTTTTCGACCAAAAGTACATTGGCATGTTGTTTTGGTCGAAAATTGTTCCCTTATACTGTTACCGCGACAAGGACCAAAAGGAGGCGGATTTGATTTTCGAGACGGTCGAAGGCATCGTTCCACTAGAAATTCAGAAAGGCATTAATCCCGTCAGTTCTTCTTTTAATTTCCGTTTCCTTGAGAAGTACAAGAAACCAGTGCTGACGGGGTTTGTCATCGCTTGCCGCGATAATCTCCTGCCCATTAATGATTCGGTCTGGTGTTGCCCCATCGCCGCGATTTAACAAGTACAAGACAAGTACAATTGGAGGCAAAGTCGCTCGGAATTTTCCGATTTTACACTGAAAAGTCGCTCGGAATTTTCCGAAAATAAGGTTAAAAGTCGTTCCGTTTTTTCCGAAAAGATGTATTATGACGATAAGGATATCTCTTATGACGGCGGAAATTAAACTACGCAGAAAGATCGATGGTTGGCTCCTTAATTGGAAAAACACCCCGAATCATAAGCCTGTTTTGATAAAAGGGATCAGGCAGTCCGGCAAGACATATTCCATACGCAAGTTCATCGACGATAAAAATCATTATGAAGTTGCCATATACCTTAATTTTTGGGATAACCCCGAGTTAATCGAGGTCTTTGATGGCAAGCTCGACATCGATACGATCATTACGGAGCTTTCCGTAAAGATGCCTTTCCCTAGGCTCGTTCCAGGAAAAACCGTTTTTGTATTCGATGAAGTGCAGGATTGTCCTAGGGCCCTGCTTTCTCTCAAGGCGAACGAAAAGGACAGTCGTTTTGACTTCATCGCCTCAGGCTCCTATTTAGGAGTCAATGGATATGCCGTAGGTGACGACACGCCCAAACCCGTTGGAAGTACGGAATCCTATGACATGAGAACACTTGATTTTGAGGAGTTCTTGTGGGCAAAAGGATATGGCGATGACCAGGTCGCGTTGCTGCAGGATGCCTTTTCGAAAAGGAAGCCATTATCAAACTCCATTCATGAGTCCTTCACTCGATTGTTTCGAGAATACCTTTGTGTTGGAGGCTTCCCGGAAGCGGTTAAGAGTTACGTCTTAACGCACAACATCTATAGTTCGTTGCAAATCACGCGCCGCATTGTTAATGATTTGCAAAACGACTTTGGCAGGCGGCGCGGCAAAGATAACGAGCCGCTATTCCGTCCGAATGAAGTCGCGCGGATAAGAAGCGCCTTTTCCTTGATTCCATCGTTCTTAGGAAAGGAGAACAAAAGATTCATCGTTTCCAAAATCGGTGGTAAAGGAGCAAAAGACGCTGGTAAAGATGCCCTAGGTTATTTGAAAGATACCGGCGTTATTCTAAAGGTCCATAACGTAGACGTCCCTTCGACCCCATTATCGATTCATGCCATAGCGAATCAATTCAAGGTATTCCCAACGGATATTGGCATTTTGGTAGCGCTGCTTGAAGATGGCACGACCGACGCGATCATGTCGGGCAACTTAGGAATGGGGAAAGGGATGCTTTATGAGGCACTTGTTGCTGAGGCTTTGTATAAGCGTGGCGTCCGTCCATTCTATTTTGCGAAAGAATCTGGTCTGGAGCTCGATTTCGTCGTTAACCTAAACGGCATTGCGACAATCCTTGAGGTCAAGGCGGTAGATGGAAATGCCAAAAGCGCCAGGACGGTGCTCGCCCATCCTGATCATTATGGAAAAACAGCTCTTGTTCGCATCAAAGATAAAAACATTGGGATAGAAGATGGCCATTTGACCATACCCCACTATATGGCTTATTTGCTTTTTGATTGGTCGCCGATATCTTCGCTTTGATACTTTTCTCCTTTTGGAGTCGTCTAGGAAAGCGTAGCAAAAGCTAAAAAATCCAGCGCAAAAAGGGCATGGATTTGAAAAGATTACTTGCTGATGCTCTTGAGATACCGCTCCAAGCGCACGATGGCTTCTTTTAACGCGTCCAAAGAATAAGCGTAAGAAATGCGGATGAAGCCTTCGCCCGAGGAACCAAAAGCCGTGCCAGGGACGACGACGAGTTTCTCTTTATGCATAAGGTCGAGGCAGAATTCCTCCGAGGTCATGCCATACTTACGGATATCGGGGAAGATATAGAAAGCGCCGCGCGGCTCGAAGCAAGGCAAGCCGAGACGCTTGAATTCCGCGAGGAGGAATTTTCTCCTGCGATCATATTCTTCGCGCATTATCTCGATGTCCGCGTCGCCGTTTTTTAACGCTTCGATGCCCGCGTATTGCGAGATGGTCGGGGCGGACATGATGGAGAATTGGTGGATCTTCTTCGCTTGGGAGATGATGGCTTCTGGCCCAGCGATATAGCCTAGCCTCCATCCCGTCATCGAATAGGCTTTGGAGAAGCCATTGATGAGCAAAGTGCGTTCCTTCATGCCAGGAATCGAGGCGATGGAGACGTGGGTCGAGCCATAGGTGAGTTCCCCATAGATCTCGTCAGAGATACAAAGGATGTCGCGTTGCATGAAGACCTTCGCGATTTTCTCTAGGTCTTCTTTTCCCATAATGGCCCCGGTCGGGTTATTGGGATAGTTCAAGATGACCGCTTTGGTCTTATCGGTGATGGCCTCAAGAAGCTCCTCGGGAGTGATGCGGAATTCGTTCTCCGCTTTTAGACGGATGGTCTTGGGCACGCCGCCAGAAAGCAACACGTCAGGCTCATAGCAGACATATCCCGGCTCGAGGACGATGACTTCTTCGCCCGGATTGACGACCGAGCGGACGCAGACATCCACCGCTTCCGATGCGCCGGCGGTGACGACGATTTCGTCCGAGGAATAGGAAGCGCCATAACGGCGTTCCACAAAAGCGGCGATTTGTTTCCTTAATTCGAGTAAGCCCTGATTGGCCGTATAGAAGGTATAGCCTTTCTCCAAAGCGTAGATACCTTCTTCGGTGATATGCCATGGAGTAGGAAAGTCCGGCTCACCCACGCCCAAAGAAATACAGCCTTCAATGGTCTTGGCGATATCAAAGAACTTACGGATGCCCGAAGGCTTGATCGCCTTGACGGTCTTGGATACGAACTCCCTCATAAGATGACGGCGCTGCGATCGGGCTGGCCGTTCCTTTCTTCCATGAGGATGCCGTGGTCTTTGTATTTCTTGAGGATGAAGTGAGTCGCGGTGCCCGTGACCGACTCTAAAGTCGAAAGCTTCTCGAAGACGAACTGCGACACTTCCTTCATCGAGCGCGCCTTGACGCGGATGAGGAAATCGTAGCCGCCCGAGAGGAGATAAAGAGAATCCACCTCGTCGAACAAAGCGATGCGGGCGCCAAGCTTATCAAAGCCAACGCCACGCTGAGGGGCGCAGCGGACCTCGATCAAGGCGGCGACTTTCTCGTTCGACACTTTATCCCAGTTGATGATGGTGTTATAGCCGCAGATCACGCGGTCGGCCTCCATCTCCCCGATCGCGGCCACCACATCCTCGACGGGGGCGCCGAGTTCTAGGGCGATGTCTTCGACCGCGACTTTCGCGTTCTTTTCCAAAATATTGAGGATCGCTAACTTTAGTTCCATGCGTATTGACTCCGTTTCCCCACGATTGTAGGCAAGAAATAGAAAAAGATGAACAAGAATCGTCGAAAGCTTCTCTTTCTAGAAAGAGGCCATAACCAACAAGAAAAGCCGCATCATCCCAAATTAATCGGGGTTTTGCGGCCGTTTTCTTTAAATAATGCCTTGTTTCATCATCGCGTCGGCGACTTTCTCAAATCCCGACACATTCGCCCCGAGCAACAAGTCATAGGGGTTTCCGTATTTGCTCGCGGTCGCGTAGCAATGGTCGAAGATGCCTTCCATGGTCTTCTTGAGCATCGCGTCGACTTCCTCAAAAGACCAGGATACGCGCCCCGCGTTTTGCATCATCTCGAATCCCGATGTGGCGACGCCGCCGGCATTCGCGGCTTTCGCGGGGCCATAGAGGACTTTGCTATCGATGAAGTAACGGGAGGCTTCCAGCTCGCAGGGCATATTCGCGCCTTCGAAGACGGCGAGGACGCCATTGGAGACAAGGGTCTTGGCCTCTTCGATGCTGATTTCATTCTGCGTCGCGCAGGGAAGGGCGATATCGCAGGGGATGCTCCAGATTCCACGGGATCCTTCTTTATATGTCGCGCCTACACGGGCATCCGCGTATTCCTTAATGCGGCCGCGGCGACCTTCCTTGATCTCGCGGACTAAGGCAAGGTCGATGCCTTCGGGGTCATAGACATAGCCCGAGGAATCCGACATCGCGAGCACCTTCGCGCCGAGGACCATCGCCTTTTGGGCGGCGTAGATCGCGACGTTACCTGAACCAGAGATGACTACCTTCTTGCCCGCGAAGGAATCGTTACGCATCGTCTGCAGGGCGCGTTGGCCGAAGTAGCATAGGCCATAGCCTGTCGCTTCCGTACGGACCAAGGAGCCACCATAGGTGAGGCCCTTGCCCGTAAGGACGCCATCGTTACGCTGCATGATGCGCTTATATTGGCCATAGAGGAAACCGATTTCGCGGCCACCTACTCCGATATCGCCCGCAGGGACGTCGGTGAATTCGCCAATATGGCGGTAGAGTTCGCTCATGAAGGCTTGGCAAAACGCCATGACCTCGCGGTCGCTTTTGCCCTTGGGATCGAAGTCGGAGCCGCCTTTTCCTCCGCCGATAGGAAGACCCGTCAGGGAGTTCTTGAGGACTTGTTCGAGTCCGAGGAACTTCAGGATGCTCAGATTGACGCTAGGATGGAAACGAAGGCCGCCCTTATAGGCGCCGATCGCGGAATTGAACTGAACGCGGTAACCATGGTTGACCTGCACTTCTCCTTTGTCATCCACCCAGCTGACACGGAAGCAGATGATGCGCTCAGGTTCGACGAAGCGCTCGAAAAGCTTGGCTTTCTCATACTCTGGATGCGCATCGGCGACCGGGGAAAGGGTGG
>JAFSVB010000083.1 GCA_017450325.1 Bacilli bacterium
GATGAAAACGAGGTAGCGGAAAAGGCTTTTGATCAACGAACCGATGGTTTTGCTGCGCTTCCCTCTCCAAGTGATAAGGCCGATGATGAGGTTGACGAAGAAAATGGCCATGATCATCAAGCCGACGACCATCAAGGTCGCGAGCCAGTTCAGCCCTCCGTTGCGCAACATCGTGCCAAGCCATTGCCATCCGGAAACTCCGGGACCATAGAACGCATCGGACAGGTTCGTAAGCCCGAGCTCGCGGACAGAAAGAATCAACGCCGCGAAAAGCAAAACAAACACCGATATGATCGCTGAGACGATGAAGGCGATCTTTTGGAACCTCGTTTGGGATGTCCACCAGGATGCGGGGCGCGTTTTTCTTTCTGTTGCCATGTTTTATTCCTCCGTGAATGTGACGGTGTATTTCAATTGATGGATGTAATAATCAACTTTGTTGGTCGCATCAAAATAGACGGCGTATTCGCCATAGGTTTCTAAGAAGAAGGACCCTTCATAGGATTGTCTTCCCGATAAGGAGACGGTCTTGAGCACTTCCTCGCCTTTTTGCAAGGACAAGGCGCAAGAATAGTTGGGCGTCGCGGAAAAGGAAAAAGAATAGTGAATCTCGTTCGGAGCGGGCTGGGTATATTTTTCCTTGGTCAATGTAGGCCGGTTCAGCAAAGGGTTGACGATGCTAAACCCGCCGATGGCCGCCGCTACTAACGTCGAAGCGATGGTGAGCATTTTATTCTTGCTAAGCTTCTTGGGGGCCTGCGGGACGGCGCGCCCTTTCTTCGTCGGCGTGCCGAAAGAATCGTCAAAAAGCTCCTTAGCCTCCGTAACCGAAGGTGAAGGGTCTTCAAAATACGCGTTTTGAGGCTCTGAAGAATAGATGAGGTCCGTTGGATCTTGCACGTGGCTATTATATGGGTGAATGTGCAGAAATGAAAACCTCATCCATCAGGATGCCCATAGTTTGGAAGAAGGTGATAGGATAAGCGCCATGGATATTACCGCGAACATCTTTGCCATCATTCAAGAGGCGTTAACGCTCAACCACGCATCGATTTTGCATAACGACGTGAACTATTGCTCCGTAAACGATGACGAGGCGGGTGTCTATTACATCTGCCTAGCCACCACAGACATCGATGTTTACCCACTGATTGAAGAAGGAAGAAAGAGACAAAATACCGTCACCGTCATTTCGGAAACGGATATCGAGCTGCACGCCACGGAGGGCTTCAGCCGTTTCCTAAAAGTCCGCCAATACGCCTATCACGGGCCTCACTTTGAAATAAACGCCCCTTTTAAAATCGAAAAGATGACGTTGGATGACTTCGATTATTTATCCGCTCATTACATGAGAGTTGGCGACGATGACGCATACTTAAAAGACGCGATTAACCGAGGGATGCTCAAAGCGATGGATGAGCACGGGGGAATCATGGGTTTTATCGGTGAGCACCCAGAGCACGCGCTTGGTATGCTCTATGTCGATGAAAACCATCGCCGAAAAGGCGTCGGCTCCGCTTTGGAGAAGGCGCTTATCAATAAGTTCCTCGATGAAGGGAAACTCCCGTTCGACCACGTGGTGATCGATAATTACAAAAGCATGAGCCTTCAACAGTCACTTGGCATGACTCTCGACGCAGGATGCATCTATTGGTATTTCTGATTATTGGCGCGTGAGAAAAATGAAACTTTTGTGCGCGATTTGCAGGATTAACGATGCAATTCCCGCTTATTTTAACTCAAATTTGAAATAATCCAGCTTGCCTTTGAGCTCCTTAAAGAAGAAGTAGAGGCCGGATTTTGCGTCGTGTTTGCTAATGGGAAGCTCGACTTGGAATTCGCCTTTTGTGTTGTTCTCAAAAGCGACGGCGTCCACATCCTCGCCTTCTTCGGCATAACGGACGGCGAGTTTGCCGCGCCCTTTTCCTTTAAGGGTCAAGACAGCCGCTTTGGTGTCCGTAAGGTCAAAGTACTTATAGCCGATCAAGCAGCCCTCTTTGATGTTCTTAATATACTGCGTCTCCACAGTGTCGGAATCTTTGCCGGACTGGGTGATGTAGGTCTTGCGGGCAGCGGTGATGGGAGATTTGAAGAAGGGATAGAAGATGTTGCCTTCCTTAGGCATCATGCAGCAGCAGATAGAGGCGGGGTAAATGCCTTTTCCTTCAAGGGGCCCTCCATTAAGGCCGCAGCTGGTCATCTCGACTTGCTTGATGCTGCCGTCTTCTTCGATCTTGATTTCCTCCGCGAGGCCTTGACGGTCGGTGTTGGTCCAGTTCGTGTGGCGGTGGTAGAAGATATACCACTTGCCGTTAGCCTGGACCATGCCGCCATGGTTGTTGCCTAAGGGGTAGCAGGCTTTTTCTTTGGGTCTGCCATTAAGGCCGACGTCGCCATTGGAGACGATGACGCCGCCGAATTTGAAGGGTCCCATCGGGGAATCGCTGGTCGCATAGCAAAGTTCATGGCCTTCGATGGAGGAATAGACGAAATAGTATTTCTTGCCGACTTTGCGGATGGAGGAGGCCTCAAAGAACTCATGCCCTTTCCATTCTTCGGAGGCGAATCCGCGCTTCTCGAAGACTTTGATGGGGCCGTTGATGATGGTCTTCATGTCTTTATCGAGTTCCATAACCCAGCCGCCATCGGGGGTTTTGCCCTTCGGGATCATCGGGAAGAACTTGTCCATGCCAAATCCGGAATAAAGGTAGACGCGGCCATCGTCATCGACGAGGACGCCCGGGTCGAACTGGAAGGAATCTTTTTTCCGGGTGCCAAGGACGACGCCATCGGGGAAGCTGACGTAGCCGTGGAACTTGAATGGTCCGGCAGGGGAGTCGCTGACGGCGACGCCCGTCTTGCCGAGCCAATCATACGCGTAATATATGTAATAACGGCCATCAGGTCCTTGGCAGACATCCGGCGCATATAGGTCGTGCTTGTTGTTCTTGTTGTCGGGGTCCTCGGTGCGGCTGAGGATGACGCCCTCGTATCTCCAGGACTTCAAGTCATCGACCGGCGCCGACCAGGTGACGTAGTCGTTGTGACAGAAATTAAATGCGCCGAATTGGTCGTGCGATCCATAGATGTAGACGCGGCCATTAAAAACGTGCGGCTCGCCATCGGGGACGTATTCATAAAGCGGTAAATATGGATTAAAGACTTGATTATTCATTGCAAAACCTCGCTGTTTCAATGGTACGAGCAGGCTTTTCTTCCGTCAAAGGGCAGCGCATAAAAAAGCGAACATTTTACAAAAATTGTTCGATTCATGCTCAATGTGCATGAGGGTGGTGGACGAAATTTAGTTTTTGGACGCCGGGTCCGTCGTCATGACGCGGAGGATATTGGCAAGACCGATGCGTTCATCAATCATCGCGGCTTCTTCCACTGTGATAAAGCGATTGAGCGAGAAACAGAAGCTCCACGCCCAGAAGAGGCTGTTGGATAAATACTCAACCTCGAACTCCGTGAGTTCATGGTGACGGGCGATGCCTTTCTGAATGCCGGTCAGAAGCTCCTTTTCAAGGTCGATGTAGTTGTCTTTCACTTTGCGGATCGTCGAGAACGTGCGCAGATTGGAGTTGAACTCTTTGGTCACGGTTTGGTGCAGCGTTTCGGAATCCGCGTATTCGGCGAGGATCTTGATGACTTTTTCCTTCGCTTTCACCTTGAAGTTATCGAAGAAAAACTCGGCTAAAGCATATTTGCTGTCAAAGTATTTGTAGAAAGTGCTGCGGGAAACAGCCGCCTCTTCCGCGATGTCATCGACCGTGAGCGATTGAAAAGGCGACACTTCCAAGATGCGGATAAAAGCGTCGAGAATGCAACGTTTGGTTCTTTTTGCGCTGTTCGAGATGTTGCCCATGCGATATTCGGTACTTTCCAGTTAGATAGACCGCAAAATGAATTGAGGCCGTCTGTATGTGCTGTTCCCGAAATATTATCCGAAAGCAATGCTGAAGAATCAACAGCCTTGGATCGCAAACTGTATATTTAAAAACGCAAACTACAAAAGAACGTCGAAAATGTTTTGGCGCTCCTGATCGAGCAGATGGTATTTCTCCAATGTTTCGGGGGAGCAGGGGTCATCCTCAAGGAGCAACCGTTTGAGATACAAGAGGAAGACGGAGGCCTCGACCTCTTCTTGAAAAGCGCGTTGTCTGCAGTGAATTTTTAAAAATTCTTCGCAAAAGTCGAACCAAAATGAATAATTCTCGTCTTTCAAAGAAAGAAGGATGCGAAAATCGTGCCGGCTTCTGGAGAGGAAAAGAAGCATCTTCTCTTCGCGCTCCCTCTTTTTGGGATTGGCCTTGATGGAGCGGAAAAGGTCCTCCCCACTGGAGGCGTAATCGTGGGCGAGGGCCTTACGAAGCTCGTCTTTATGGTGAAAATACTGATAAAAAGTGCTTTTCGCGATTTCTGCGCGTTCGATGATGTCCTGATTCCGTATATCATCGAAGTCGCGCTCGCTTAATAGGGATACAAAGGCACGCAGAATCGCCGCGCGGTTTCTTTTCCTCGTCGGGGTCAAAAAGTCTTCTTCCATGGGTTCATCGATCTCGCTGATTGAACTATAACGGGAAAAATCCCTGCAAAGTGCGGACCTTTCTGCAAAAACATCCCTTTTTCGGACATTACGCCATCGTTCGTCCACGGAATGAACGAAATCCGATTTTCGGTTATTCAAAAGCATATTTGGGCTGGTGAGAATGGAAGCGGTTTCAAAGGGTTTCGGACGCCCTGAGGGACCGCATCTTCAAGGAAAGGAAAGGAATGTCTATGAAGAAGAAGTTTATAGGCGGAACTGTACTCCTACTGTCAGCTTTCATGATGGTGGGTGCTGCCCATAACGCTACGAACTCCGGCTTTGTGCCTCCGACATTCGGAGACCCCAAATCCGGCCCCATCCACACAGGCTACCAATCTCGTGACCAGTTGATCGCCGCTGGCACCAAACTGAACGAGAAGATCGCCGAAGAAGGTATGGTCATGTTGAAAAACGACAATGCGACCCTGCCGTTCCTAGGCGTCAAGAGAGTGTCTGTCTTCGGCAAGAACTCGGCCAACATCATCGGTGGTGGCGGAGGCTCTGGCGTCGGCAACAGCAACTACGAGAAGAAGCGCACCATCGAGGAATCGCTGGAAGAAGCGGGATTCGAAGTGAACCCGACCTTGATGGAGTTCTACAAGGACGACGCGCGTTCTGGTCCGGACCGCACCAACGGCAACGGTGGCTATAACGGCTACTCCGACGCTTCGGTTGGCGAATCCGAAATCGGCCTCTATGACGCGGCTGTCAAGGCGAGCTTCAACCTTTATCGCGATGCGGCTATCGTCGTCATCTCCCGCGAAGGTACCGAAGGCGCCGACATGATCGCCCACGACGCTCGCGACCGCAGGCCCAACGAAGCCGGCGATAAGTGGCCGAGCGTCCCGACCAACAAGCACCTCCTCGAACTCTCGAACAACGAGGAAGACATGCTCGAGATGGTCAAGGCGAAGTTCAAGAGGATCATCGTCCTCATCAACTCCGGCAACGTCTTCGAATGCGGCGTCTTCCAGGATGATCCCGCCATCGGCGGCGTCATCTGGATGGGCACCCCCGGTAACTCCGGCATCATGGCCCTTGGCCGCATCCTCAATGGTTCGGTCAACCCCTCTGGTAAGACCGTCGATACCTGGGCTCGCGACTTCACCAGGGACCCCGTTTGGTATAACTGGTCCGACAACGCTCAGAACAACCTCACCGACAGGGATGGTCTCAACAACAAGAAATCCGCGTCCTTCACGACGAAGAACGCTGGTGAAAAAGAATTCACCCTCGGCACCAACGCCAAGTCCCTCGACTCCGTCAAAGTAGACGATGCAGCGTCCGATCTCGCCAAGTGGAGCATCTCCAATGGCAAGGCCGTCTACAACGGTGACGATCTCGCGGCTGGCGCCAAGATCGCGATCGACTATGAATACTCCATTGTCGAGAAAGACCGCGATGGCAACGACGTTCTCAAGGCGATTCCGGCGGACTACATGCTCCGCGCGGACCTCACCGATCCGAAGAACCCAGTCGCCCCGACCGAGTGGAACAACCCCAAGAACTGGATCCACCAGGCCATCTCCCCGAAGGATATCTATGGTAGAAGCACCGACGAGAAAGGCGCCAACGGCCTTCCTGACTCCGCCATCAACGGCGAGCGTCCGGGCCAATACGTCAACTACGAAGAAGGCGTCTACCTAGACTACCGTTATTGGGAAACCCGTTATCAGGATAAGAAAGCGGTCGATGCAGCGGCTGCCGACGCCTGGTACGAAGGCAAAGACGCCGCGAAAGAAGGCGTCGTCTACCCGTTCGGCTTCGGCCTCAGCTACACGACCTTCAAGCAGGAGATCGTCAGCTCCTCGCCCGTCAACGGCGCGACCTTTGCCGAAAACCAAGACCTCATCGAGGTCACCGTCAAAGTCACCAACACCGGTGGCGTCGCTGGTAAGGACGTCGTCCAGGCCTACTGGAAAGCTCCTTATACCCCTGGCGGAATCGAAAAACCGTACGAAGTTCTCGCCGCGTTTGGCAAGACCAACGTCCTGCTTCCGGGCCAGAGCCAGGAAGTCAAGGTGTCCTTCCACCTCATGGACGTCGCTTCCTACGACTTCGACGATAAGAACGGAAACGGCTTCAAGGGCTATGAACTTGATGCCGGCGCGTACAAAGTGTCCATCCATAAGGACGCCCACGTCGCATACGAAGGCCAGGATGTTGACTATCAGATCGCCGCTGGCGGCATGAAGTTCCAGAATGACCGCTACACCGGCCACGAAGTCAAGAACCGCTTCGATCCTTCCGAAAACGTCAGCGCGAAGTTCGGATTCAACCCGCAGATCACCCTGCCGGGCGAATACGGCGTCGAGTTCACCCAGATGAGCCGCGCCAACGACTTCCAGAACTTCCCGAAGGCTCAGACCATTGCCGACCGTACCGTCAAACTCAAAAAGGACGATGTCACCGGCAATATGTATAGCCCCGTCGAGAAACTCATGACCACTGGCTTCACCCTCAAGGGTCTTGAAGTCGACAACGATGGGTTGCTCCCCGCCGCCGCTAAGAAGACGAAAGAGGACATCGCGGCCCTCGGCTGGTCTCAGGTCAAAGAGGCCGACAAGTCCGCTGCCGGCCGTAAGATCGATCACCCGATCGCCGATATGGCAGGTATCGACTACGAATCCGACGAAGTCCTCACCAGCGGCCCGTTCCAGGGCAAGACCGGCCGTCAGGCTTGGGTCGAATTCATGAACCAGCTCACCTACAGCGAAATGGTTCAGATCGTCGGCGATGGCCGCTTCCGCAGCCCCGCCCTCAGCATCATCAACAAAGCCGCCAACACCGATGAAGACGGCCCGAACCAGTACATCTATATCTGGTGGGTCGGCGCTCCGACGCTCGCGGCTACCTACAACGTCGAACTCGCTGCCGAAGAAGGCGAAATCGTTGGCCAAGAAGGCCTCTTCGCCGGTCACTGCGGCTGGCTTGGTCCGGCGTGCAATACGCACCGCTCGCCGTTTGGCGGCCGTAACTTCGAGTACTATTCCGCCGATCCTCTCATCTCGGGCGAATTCTGCGGATACGTCATCGACGGCGCGACCCGCTACGGCAACTACTGCTACTTCAAGCACTTCTGCGTGAACGAACAGGAAATCGGCCGCGAAGGCTCCATGAGCTTCATCACGGAGCAGGCGCTACGCGAAATCTACACCCGTCCGTTCCAGATCGCCATCCAGAAGGGCGGATCCACTGGCTTGATGACCTCCTATAACCGCTTAGGTTACATCGAGACCGCCGCCAGCTATCCGCTCCAGAGAGATATGATGCGCTATGAGTGGGGCTTCAAAGGCTCGATCGACTCCGATATGGCGCACATCACCTCGGGTGACGACAACGACAAGAAGTTCGACAACTACTACGGCACCTATGAGAACATCAACTGGCGCCTACTCGCTGGCAACAACAAACAGTTGGATAGCGGCGACTACTACGACTACATCGACCCGCAGTGGGACGATGAAAAGGGCTGCCCGGTGTATGACCTGAAAGAGGTTTACACCTACGACTTCGCCAAAGATGAGTGGAAAGAGAAGAAATCCTCTTACACCGGCAACACGGGCGTTGTCCGTTACCGCGACGCTCCAGTCCACGCTGGTGGCACCGGCGAAGTCATCGAAGGAACCGGCGAAACCTATTCCTTCTGGTACGCTGTCCGTCAGTGCTGCATGGAGCACTTCTGGATGTACATCAACTCCTCCGCAGCCAAGAACAACCTCAACCTGAATGCGTTCGTCAACCAGACCATCACCGGTACGGAGAACGTCGCTCTTACCAAGAGCATCGCCATCTCGCTCGAAGGCACCAATGCGGACTTCGCCTCCTACGAAATCTCCAGCGGAAGCCTCCCCGAAGGCTTAGTCTTGAGCCCCGAGGGCGTCATCAGTGGCACCCCGGCCAAGGCTGGCACCTACAACGTCACCGTTGCGATGAAGGGTGATGGCTGGGTCTCCAAGACCGCGACGCTTACCATCGTCATCAACACCCCCGTCTTCCTACAGTCCGGCGCTCTCTCCGTCGCTAGCGGCACCGCCTTCGACGTCCAGTTCGCTCAGGGCGTAGCCAAAATCGGCGACCAGACCGGCAGTGGCTGGTCCGCCAGGACCGTTACCGCGATCTCCTTCGCGGTCGCGAACTCCACCCCGCTTCCTGAAGGCCTCACCCTTGATGCCGAAGGCCATCTCACCGGAACCGCCCCGGTCGGTACCTACAACATTACCGTGAACGCGCTCGTCACCGCTAAGCCGAGATATGGCAGCGCGACGACCACGACCTACTCGACTCCGTTCGTTCTCGAAGTCCAGGCCGCCCCGATCGTCAACCCGCGCAACGTCACCTTCAACGCCAACTACGAAGGCGCCCCCGCCCCCGTCGTCATCGTCGTTGAAGACGGCCAGGCCGTCGTCGCACCCGCCGATCCTACCCGCGAAGGCTTCGTCTTCACTGGCTGGTACACGGATGCCGAATGCACGCAGAAAGCCGACCTCACCGCCGCCATCACCGCGGATAAGGTCCTCTATGCTGGTTGGGCTGACAACACCCCCGTCTCCGTCGCTAGCATCGAAATCAACGCCGCTGGCGAACTCATCGTCACCTTCTCCGATGGTTCTACGCAGAACCTCGGCAACGTCATCGGCGCCGCTGGTATCGGAATCGAATCCGCTACCGTTGATGCCGAAGGCAATCTCATCCTCGCCTTGACCAACGGCCAGACCGTCAACGCCGGTAAGGTCGTCGGTCCGCAAGGCGAAGCTGGCCCTGTCGGCCCCAAAGGCGACACTGGCGAGCAAGGCCCCAAGGGCGACACCGGTGCGCAAGGTCCGAAGGGTGACACTGGCGAGCAAGGCCCCAAGGGCGAAACTGGTCCTGCCGGCAAAGACGGCGCGGCTGGCTCTGGCTGCGGCGGCTCCATCGTCGGTGGCAGCATGATCATCGCGCTCACGATGGTCGGCGTTGCCCTTGTTGCGAAAAAGCGTCA
>JAFSVB010000084.1 GCA_017450325.1 Bacilli bacterium
GATCAGCACTTCTTTTAAAACGGACATATCAACCTCCATGAAAATTATACTACATGTTATTGAAATATAAAGTATGTAGCATAAAGATTCGAGAAAACCCACAACCACGATTGACCAAACCATAAGCAGCCTTGGATCTGGTTGTAGGCATTTTCCTTTGTTTTTGCCTTAGCTGACCCCGCGACGAGAATGTCTCTTTAGATAATCAGCGGCATTTATAGAAAATCCGAACATATCGTCATCAACGTAGACGTAGTTCTTCTTAAATCTCATTTGGTGGAGTCGCCGGGAGTCGAACCCGGGTCCGAAGGAGTTCCCCTAGCGGCGCCTACAGTTTAGACGTCATTAAGGATTTAATCCGGTCGCGACCATGTCGTCGAAGCTACCGGACGAGGCTAGGAAATCTTATGGACTGAGTTAAGCCAAGTCAGTTCACCATCACCTTTATATGGCACTCGTCCACGCCCAGGGTGAGAAAACGTGGGGAGCGTGCTTGTCCGCGATTCGCGGAACCGAATGTACGGTGCTCTAATTAGGCGCAAGCGCGGACGGCCGCATTGCTGCGGATCATCCAAGGTTTGACATTGTTGTCAGTTATTTTTGTTTGGTATTTTGGTTTACCAGACCACTGCAACCGTTAGTCGATTCTCCTCCGTCAAAACCATGACGGCCCCATTTCCAAGAACAATGCCTTTTGGCAAGGCAGAAACAATATATCCGTTTTCATAGAAACATCAAGTATTTTTCAAAGATAAAGGCTTTTTGCGGCGTTAATTTTTCAAGATACGCGGTTTTTGTTAGGATTAGGCTCTTCTAAAGAAAAAGCCTGCATTTTGAAGCAAAAGTTTCGCAAAACGAAGCTATTTTAATTGTTATTGTTGTGTTTCTCGTGTTTCAAATAAATGGATGCGAGGACGGAAACTACCCCGGCGCCGGCGAAGAACGCGGACAAAAAACAGCCGATGCCATAAGAAAGGCCCTGCTCGACTAGTGAAGAGTTCATGGTGACGAATTTCTTGCTGAACAAAAGCGCGACGAACGCTCCTAAGCCAAAGACGATCGCGAAGATGCGGTTGGCGTATCCTCTGCGGCCGAGCAAACAGGCGGCAAGAGAAAGCAATAACGCTTGGCAGATAACGAGCAGAGGAATGTTCGCGATGAAGGAAAACGAATACGTCCCCGAGTCCATGGTAACATCCCTCGTTCCCCCGAAAAGAACTTGCCAGCCAAAGAAAGATATTTCCTCTCCTGCCGCAGTAACGGCCTTCACAAACGGCAGAAAGACCGAACCGAGGGCAAGAAAAAACAGCAAAGCCCCTAAAAGCGTCAGTACAAAGGAAAGGCTGCTCGTCTTTTTCATGACAACGAAAATTATAATACTAAGGCCATAAAATGTCGCTTTTGCCTGAAAACAACGTTTTCAAAGCGCTTTGCTATTTCCAAAAGGGGCAAACTAAGGTATCGTTTTGTTTGCTTTAAGCAAAAAGATTGAAGAACTATGTCCAAAAACAAGAAGAAACAAAAAAAGAGAATCTCCCCGGAGACCGCCGACCGCCTCAAGACAGGCTTTGGCACCCTCATTTCTAACGACGCCGTCATTAAGGCATCTCGCGAGTGGAAAGGCATCATCGATATCCTTCCCATTGGTCTTGCGCTCGCTTCCGTCGTCCTCGCAGTGCTTCCTACGCTCGTGAGCCGCATGAACGTGCAGGGGTCTACCGCGGTATTCGCCACCCCTGTCGCCGGGTATGATCAGGGTCTAGCCCAATTCGAGAACGCCCTCATCTATGACGAGTCGGGCAATGAGCGCGAACTCGTCCTGACGATCGGAGAGGACGGAACTTATCATTTTGCCAAAGAAGACCGCATCGCTTTGACCGGTGGCGAAGAAAAGTGGTACACCGTGACCCATGCCTCCACCAAAGCCCCCGTCTTTGAGGTGTTCTTCAACACCACGAGCCTCAGCGATTGGGACTTCTATGCGTTATTAGACAAAAACAAGAATCCCTATACCCAGGCTCCCCGCGATACCTCGGCGGATGCCAAGGAAGAATATAGGGCCTCCTACCTCGCTTTCGGCAAAGGAACCATCCGCTTCCGCAAGCGCTCCGAATCAGGAACGCTCTTCGCCGGCCTTACGGGCTATTATGACCGCCTCGCGGGTACGAACTTCACCGAGCTCGCCAAGAAGCTAAAGGCCGATAACCTTCAGTTTACATCGAAGGAATATCTTAAGCGCGTGAGCGACTTCTACGCCAACGTCGTCACGCAGTCCTTTGAGACGGAGAAGATCAAATCCGCATGGAGCTATACGGGCATCTTCGCCGCGATTGACCTTGGGCTCATCATACTCTTCGGCATCATCCTATTCTTGATGACCCGTGGCAAAAAGAACCCCTTCCGCGTCTATACCTTCTGGGAAACGCAGAAGATGGCATACTGGGCATCCTTCGCTCCAGCAGTCCTCTCTATGGCCGTGGGCTTCTGGCTCGTCCAATACGCATTCATCCTCTTCATGTTTGCCTATGGTATGAGAATGATGTGGATGTCGATGCGCTCCCTGCGTCCCGCCCAGCAGTAAAAACACCCAATATGAAAAGCGGGCAATTCGCCCGTTTTTCTTTGCAAAACCTCGCTGAATCTCAAGATTTTTTAAAACGTGTGCGGATGTCTTCCTTTGCTTTTTCTAGAATCGAAGGTGCCAGGGAAGGGTTGATATCTAGGTTCTCGGCCGCAAGCAGCTCGCAATCCATAATTCCAAAATAATCCAACGCGAGCGCCTTGATATATTCATATCCAAACCGCGTCTCGAGAGGTCCTCCCGACGTGGCTACGTAGAATAGTTTCTTCGCCTTACATAGTCCGATAACATGGCCATCTGGAGCAAAAGAAGTGACGACGCCTAGAACATAGATGTTTTCGATGTAGACCTTTAGCAAAGAAGGAAAGGATAAGTCATAGTGCGGCGCGGCGATAACGATGGTGTCCGCGTTTGCGAAGTCCACCGCTTCTTGGTAATCCGTATAGTCGCGCGCGGCGATATTCTTCATCCTCTTTTGGATTCTTTCTTCATCTAGGCTCTTTAAGCCAAGGTCGCGCAAGCGAACCTCCTTTATATCGCCTGAAAGACCCGATAAAAGCGTCTTCGCAAGATCGTTCGTCCTCGATGCATTCGAGGACGTCGCGTTGATATAGAGGATGCGATTAGTCGCCATAGTCAGAGCCTCGGGATTTATCTTCGACGAAAATATGAAGAGGGTCCGTCAGGTCGAAAATCTCGCGGTAGATGAACCCCTCGCGGGTAATCCACGGGTTCTCGAAATCGGCGGTGAAGATGACTTGATGGTTTTCGCGGATGACCGTGTCGATCGCCTTCATGAGTTCGTCGAAGCGCTCCGCCCTTTTTTCTTTGAAACCCAGCAAAGCATCATAAAATCCCGGCTCGACGTAGAACACGTCCCCTGCATCGTTCTTGTAGCGGTGCACAAGGGTGTTTTCCGAGTCTTGATATTCGGTATAAGCATGAAATTCTGGATAGTCCATAGGCATTCCTTTAAAAACAGGTTTATCCTAATAAAAAGGCGGAGCAAACTCAATGAAGAAACCTGCAGATCCAAAGGAAATCAAAATCGTCTTCACCGATATCGATGGGACATTCTTTTCCCATAATACACATTGTGTTCCCGAATCCGCGGTGCAAACAGCCAAGCAATTGCAACAAAAAGGAATCAAAGTTTTCCTTTGTTCAGGGCGGAACTTCTACCTCATCCGCAAATCAGGAATCCTCAATTTCTTTAAGCCCGATGGCATGGTCGTAATGAACGGCAGCAGCGCGATCATCGGCAGCAAAGTCATCTACCGTTACCCGATTCCTGAAGAAGTCGTCGACAAGATTATCCTCTTCGCGAAGAAGCTGAAGTTCGGCCTGACGCTTATTGAAGAATACGAAGGCCATATCAACATGATCGATGACCGCGTCATCTCCGCCCATGAGAAATACGGAACCCGCTTCCCCCAGCCGCGTCGCTTCCCCGACCACTACGACCGCACCGTCTATCAGATGATCGCCTTCTGCGACGAGTTGGAGGAGTCCTTGTTCTTGCCGCACTTAAAGAACTGCAAATCCGCGCGTTGGGATGAATTCGCCGTCGACATCATGCCGATGGATTCCGATAAGTCCAAAGGCATCCAATCCGTCTTGGATTACTATGGCTACGGGCCTAAGAACGCCATGGCACTTGGCGATGGCAATAACGACGTGGAAATGCTCCATCTTTGTGGCATCGGCGTAGCCATGGGCAACGCGGTGAAAGCGCCCAAAGAAGCCGCGGACTACATCACGGACGATATCGACCAAGATGGTTGGCGGAACGCATTCCGCCACTACGGCATCATTGATTAGCTATTTATGGTAAGGCTCGCCGCGAAGGATGCGGAAGCTACGATAAAGTTGTTCGAGCAGCATGACGCGGGCGAGTTGATGCGGAAACGTCGGAAGCCCAAAGCAAACGGATTCGTTCGCGCGCTGTTTCAGTTCCCTCGATAGGCCCAAAGAA
>JAFSVB010000085.1 GCA_017450325.1 Bacilli bacterium
CCGCGAGGTAGAAATACCTCTTCCCCAGCGAATAGTATTCCCAATGGAACCACCCTTGGATGTCCCGGTTCCATATCGCGCCGACGAAGAAATTCCGCAGGCAACCTAAGGCTTCCATGAAAGGCGCTTGGCTGGTCGCGACGAGATAGATCGTCCCGATGCCCCAGAAAAGAAGGGCATATACTACAAAGGGGACAAGCAGGCTAACGGCCCTCTTCCCAATGTTTTTCCCGATTGGGGCTTTGTTTGGCCTATAAAAATAGCCAGAGAAGAAAAAGAAAAGCACCAAGAAAAGTTCCATCAACGGATTCAAAACATAGGTCTTGAACGAGCCGGCTGCGGTCAAATGATAGAAAACGATCCAAAGGATGCCTATCCCTTTTAGGGCATCGACATATTGGAGTCTCTTCTTTTGAGTTTCCATCAGACGCTTCCTTTGCCCAGTATGATAGCATGTTTTAGCTTTGTTCTTCATAAGAAAGACACTAGATAGGAGAAGGCGTCGATCATAAAGTAACCCCAGTTTCTGTAGAATTCTGGCTCTGTTAGATAGTGCTTCACGCTGTGTCGAAGGGCAAGGCAGGCCGTTTTGATGAACATTCCCTGGCATCAATCGCAACGCTGTTCCGTTAACAGCCATGCCCCACTTATTGATGGTTTCATTTGCAACATAACACGGGAATCCGCCGCTTGAGCAATCCAAAGGATATAGATGGCGGGTCGGATCGGATTTCGAGGTCCTTCGAATATGGGAGGATGGCCTCGATGGGCTTTTTGCCGACGTTCTCCAGGGGGTATTTGAGGTACCGGTAGGGATCGAGCCCGTTGATGACCGCCATGCGGATTATCGAAAGCAACCTTACGGTGTGCCTTGCGCCGGCCTCGCTGCCCGAGGTTTGAAAACCTTTCTGGCGACGACGAAGGGCTTGACGCACTTCCTGCTTTTGGAGACACCTATTCCCACCTCCTTCCGAGTGAGAAGGACGTCATCAAGGACTTCTTCGATGGCTTGAACGATGTCAACCCAGATGGCGACTCGGAGGACGAATAAGCCTCACGCGAACGAATTGAAACCACCGCCACTCCACCTCTTCTTGCAACAGAAAAAGGTACATAAGAGATACACGGACCGCGAGATGCGGGTCTCCAGTTTGAGCCAGACCAAACATGAAAGCGACACTCAACATCGTATAAATTCGACGAAAAAAGCCCCACGGCGTGGAGCGATTTCAATCAAGATGGCAAACTTTGATGTTTTTGATACGAAACCCCCTACCGGGAATTTTGCATACCCCCACGCAATTCTGTGCATACCCCCTGCCCATATGGGGCTTTCGAAAAGTAGCCGGGAACCCTCGATGAAATTAACGGGAACGTTTTTCGACGGTGAACGCCGTAATTGAATCGTTAGGGTCAATCTTGGACTTGTTCAGCAGCGTGTTTGGGTTAAGGACCCTTCCACCGACAAAGCCCAACGTGCAGGATCCATCGGAAGCGGCAAACAAACAATATACCCTTCCAGAGGAAAACTTTTCGGTGACGGAGACGGCACGATCAAGCAACGTTCCGATATCGCGAATGTTTCTCGCTTTGCAGCGGACGGTCCCTTTTAGCGCGACGGTGGATTCGCAATCGAAGTCGGTAAGGAAGAGCGTCCCATCAATAGCCTTACGGTAAAACTCCCTTGCCGAAAGAGACGTAAGAACCCCGGTCAGGTGAAGGAAGTTATCTTCGTGAAAGCGAAGAATGTATTCATGGCGTTCGACGAAGCAATCCGATTTCACGATGAAGTCAACGCCCAAAAGCGCTTGGTAGGATCTCGCCCCAACCAAGATGGAATCCAGCACGTTTTCCTTAAAGCTCTTCGTCACCATGAGATAAAAAAATGGCGTTTTTAGGTGCGCCACCACTGAGCGGACAGGTTTTAGGTCTCTGGCCCGACTGCTGCAGGGATATTAACGTCCTCCTTGCTGGACACCCATATTATCACGCATGCAAAGGGCAAAAGCAATATACGCCGCCTGATCCGTAAGCACAAACGGCAAAAAGAGCGAAGCCCGCATAAAGCGCAGCCGTTATTTGATCACGAGGAGCCGCTTGATGATCTCCTTCACCATCGGATCGGCAAATTGGTAGGCATCCGCGACCTTGCGCGTTTCCGGGGACAGCTCGCGATAGGATTCCTCTTGGATCCCGATAAGGTAGTAAAGGGATACGTCCAAGGCATTCGCGATCAAGGCAAGCTGCTCTACCGTCGGAAATGGCGAGCCCCTTAGCATGCGGGAAA
>JAFSVB010000010.1 GCA_017450325.1 Bacilli bacterium
ATCGCCTTACGACGATACTTCGGGGTGAACACGATGTGGTACTTGCAGTCCCACTTCGTGTGCGAGAGGCTCGAGACCTCGTCGTTCTTGCGTGGCATAATAGTAAAGACCTCCGGGCATCAAGGACAATTGGACGTTGCCCTTGTATGCCTCCGGAGGTCTTTACGCATCAACGCCTCCGCTTATTCAGGTCTCGCCCGCATAGCAGGCGGTTTTAAGTTGTCCCTAGCGGTCCACATAGAACAAAACCGAAATAAATTTCGGCTGGAACTCGGGTGGGCCCGAGTTTTTGGTAAAATGGGTTATGGCTGGGCCTTACCGCAATTTCGACTTCAGGGTTAACACTTACTTCAAGCGTTTTCCCGACCAGCTGGAGGTGGCGAGGAAAGCCGGCCACGGCGTGTGGGTCAACGAGGTCCGCAAGCTGAACAACTGCTTCTACGCCAGAAAGCTTCAGGGCGACGTCTCGATAAGGGAGATAATCCGGGCGGCGTGGCCCTCCTTCAAGGCGAAGCACTCCTCCCGGCTGACCAGGCCCGGCCTCGTCAAGGCGGTGGAGAGCTTCATCGGCTGCCACGATTTCGAGAACGGCTACCTCTACTACGAATGCCCGAAATGCGGCGATTTCTACATGATCGGTTTCTCCTGCCACTCGAGGATATGCCCCAGCTGCGGGAAGAAATACCGGGACGCGAGAAGCGCCAAGGTCTCCGCCAAATGCCTCGAGGTCCCCCACCGCCAGTTCGTCTTCACGGTGCCGGAGCAGCTGAGGGCGTTCTTCCGAAGGCACAGGGGGCCGATGCTCAACGCCCTCTTCGCCTCCGCCAACGACGCCTTCGCCCTCCTTCTTAAGAAACACGCGCCGAAGGCCTATAGGAGGGAGGGGAGGAAGCTCGGCTTCATCTGCTTCCTCCATACCTTCGGCAGGGACCTGAAGTGGCACCCGCACCTCCACGTCCTCGTCGCCGAGAGGTACATGGACCGCGACGGCAACCTCCGCAAGCACGACTTCTTCTCCTTCGACTTCCTCCGCCTCGCCTTCATGAACGCGCTCCTCTCGAGGGCCTACGCCTTCTGCAAGGAGAGCCTGGGCAAGGACGAGCGGAGGGCGATGTGGCTTCTGCAGAAGGAACTGAGGGAGAGGTACCCGAAGGGATACTACGTATACGGGCCGAAGTTCTCGCGCGGGAACACGACGACCAGGGACATAGGCGAGCTGACCCACTACATCGCCAGGTACGCCTCCCACCCCGCCATCTCCGAGAGGAGGATATCCTCCTTCGACCCGGTGGCGATGACGGTCACCTGGTTCTACGACCCCCACGAGGACGACGACGTCAAGGACGAGTCCGAGAGGAAGGGGAGGCAGTACGTCACCGAAAGCGCGGAGGACTTCGTCAAGAGGCTCCTCGTCCACGTTCCCGACAAGGGGTTCCAGCAGATAAGGTACTACGGCTTCTACTCGAACAAATGCAAGGCCGAGCCCAAGACCGGGCTGCTCTTCTCCTACTCGCAGCTGAGGAGGATGGCGGAGGACAACACGTGGGCGAAGGGGCTGATGAAGGCCTTCGGATACGACCCCACCGTCTGCAAGTGCGGCGCGAGGATGGCGATAAACTACGAGCTTTCCGACCTGAAGGGAGAATACGGATGAGGAGATGGATGTACAACTTCCGCGTGAGGCACGACGCGGAATGGGACGCCGACTACGTCGGCATGAAGTGCCTGAATTGCGACTACGAGGAGGAGATGGAGCTCGACGTGCTTTTGGAATGCTCGAACCCGTCCTCGGAGGAGTCGCCGGTGGTATGCTGCCCGTCATGCGAGCACGAGTTGCTCGTCCCCAAGGACGTCTACGACCAGATAAAGGGCGGATTCGTCTACAAGCCGGAGTGAAACCCGCCACCGACCGGCCCAGAGAGGCCGGTTTTCCTATGGGGGTGGTCAAATACAATTTCCTAGTCAATATAGAAAAGCCGCCTGGCGCAGATGCGCTTCAGGCGGCTAGAGGGCCATAATCTTTATTCAGCTTTTTCTTTGAGGAAGCAGCGAACGATGAGGGCTGCTGCGGCTAGGAAGAAGAGAACGGAGAACGTCACGCCCATCGCGGGGCTACCGCCGATGAAGCTGACGCCGTTCCAAACGTCAGAGAGCGTCTCCAGCGTGAGTTGGAACTGGTGTCCGAAGGCAACGGCCACCGCAATGGCCGATACTAACGGAACATATGGCTTGATGACCGCTGGCAGGAAGGTTCCGCCAATAAGAACCGCTGCGCCGACGAGGAGCATGATGAAGTTCAGCCAAGCGAAGGTATGGTCTCCGCTATTAATCGCCACATAGAGGACGCTCGTAACGATGAGAACCACAGCGACGATCCACGATATCAAATTGCTTTTAATGCGTTCTTTCATGGCTATTCCCCCTTTCTAGACGGGATGACCGCATAGACGACCGTGCCTACAATGGCGATGCCCGTTAGGATAAGCCAGGAGAGGTTGACCGCGTTAACGGCGCCTTTCCACCACGGCGCTTGATTGGCAACGACGCTCTCGCTGGTCAATCCGTTGATGTTATTGGAACGGGACATCGAGTAGAAGAATCGATGAGCCGTCTCTCTCAGGCGGGAAAGCAGGAAACCGTCCTTCTTCTGAACGATGTGCTTCTTTAATTCGGAACCGCATGCACTACGGGCGTTGAAGGTGTCTGTGCCTGCCGCGAAGCAAGCAAGAGTCGGGTTGTTGGTCCCCCAGCTTGCGACAGAATCGGTGATGGTGATGCCCTTGAAGCCCCATTCACCGCGAAGGATGTCGGTGAGGATGGCTTTCGCGCCATAGAAATTCGTCAAACCAGCATCCGAGGTCGACATCATCGTGGCGAGGGCACCGCCTTTGGTAAAGGCACCCTCAAACCCCTTCAGAGGTCCTTGGCGATAGGCCTGTTCGGTAGTAAAGACGCATAGGCTCGTGCGGTTCGTTTCCTGATCGTTGCCAGCGAAATGCTTGGGAGCGGCATTGGCGCCCTTCTCTTGCATCGCTTTGCACTGGATGGCCGAGCAAATATAGGACAGGACGGAATCTTCGCTGTAATACTCGAAGTTTCTGCCAGAGAACGGAGTGCGGTGAATGTTGCAGCCGGGGCCCCAAATCTGGGTAACGCCGTTATAGATGCAATCCTGACCGATGAACAAGCCGCGGTCGCGCAGGATTTCTTTGTTGAAGGTCGCTGCGGCCACCACTTCATTCACGTGAACGGTCACTTTAGACCCTTGTGGCCCACAAGGGCCGTCCGAGTTGTAGTTCTGAGGTTTCGCGACGCTTTCAACCGCGGGCTGTCCAAAGTTTTCGCCAACCATCGCGCACATGTCGGATATGGTCAGTTGATCGAGGAATGTGTCCCATTTCGCATCATCGAAGGGCACTTCGCGCATTTCGACGTACTTGATGCCAGAATCAACGCCCGTGGTGATGGAGGTATATTCCGGTCCACCCGTCGGCTGCGTATAGGTAAGGCCATTGCGAAGCGCGATCATCTCGTCCGTCGCGGCGAGGTCCCGATAAGTGCTCGGGAAGGTGTTCCAGTCGCCGCGGGTCAAATAAGTGACGGGGTCTGCGTCATAGAAGTGGTTGATGTTCAATTCGTCGAGGCGATTAGACACCACCGCACCCGTTTCTACGCTCTTGGCGTAGGTGACGTTGTCCGTTTCAGAGAGGCTGACTTTAACGGTCTTGTTCGCGGCTCCTGGAACCGGGTTGCCCGCATGGTCGAACATATTGGACGCGCCTTCTGCGGCCAAAACGTTGTTGAGCGCGTCATGAGCGGAATCGCCGACTGCGAAGTAGTAGTCCCCTTTATCGAAGACGTAACACCCCTTTTTGGAGGTGTCCGCTCCATTGGTCGCCGCTTCGTCGTATGTCGCGAAGAGATAATCCTCGCATTCGATGGTGACCTCTTCGCTTTCGCCCTTGGCAAGCAAAGCGGTCTTGCCGAAATCGATTAGCTGAATCGCGCTTTTTTCCGCTTGACCCGCTTCATAAGGAGAGCAGACGTAGAGTTGGACGGCGGATTTGGACTTGCCCGTATAAGAAGAGCCGCTCGCGACACCGTTATTGGTCACTTTGACGACCGCTTTGACTTTATGCGCCGCACGGTCCCATTCAATGGATTTAACCTCTTGAGAGAACGCCGCATAGGAGTCTCCATACCCAAATGGATAGGCGACTTCCTTTGCATAATCCCAAGTTGCGCCGACGAAAGCGCCCTTGCTTGAGGTAGCGTTATGCAAGCCCTTCACCTGGTCATGATACCGCGTCTCGTAGTAACGGTAGCCGACGTAGATGCCCTCGGCTTCGACGACATAGTTCGCAGCGAGGTTGGTAAAACGTCCGTAATTAAAGGCGTTTTGAACGGCGGCAGAGCTTAACGAATCGGTCGCAAAGGTGTCGACGAGATGGCCGGACGGGTCCGTTTTGCCAACGAGGAGGTTTGCAACGCCGGTGAAGCCCTTTAGCCCAGGGCCACCAATCCATAAGGCTGCATCAACGCCATATTCTTCCTGATCTAAGAACCCGAGTTCCATCGGATAAGAAGAGTTAATCAAGACGATGATCTTGCTGAATTTTCCCGAATCCTTGACCATGCGAAGCAAGTCCGCTTCGGCTTGGTGAAGGCTTAGCTGCGAAACGCCATCGGCATCTTCGGCGAAGAGATCGCGCCCCTCGCCGCCATCGCGAGCGAATAGGACGATGGCCGCGTCGTTATAGTCCGACGCATAGGAATTTTTCAGTTCATCGGTATAGAAAGAGGCACCCTCCTCCCCGATGCTGGACTTCGCTCCGTCTTTGTTCTCCACCGCTACTTTGACGCGGCCGGTGGAGGAGGCGGAATAGGCGTCAAGCAAGGTTTGGTTCAGTTCGAGCCCTTCGGCTTTCAACGCGTTGATATAAGTCACGCGACGGGATTCGTCGAAGGCAGATCCGCCCGAATTGCCGCGATAATACGGATCGACGGAGGCTCTGCCGAACAACGTGACGCGGCGTTCGTTGGTCTTGAGCGGGAGGGCGTTGTTCTTGTTTTTGAGCAACACGGCTCCCTCTTCTTCGGTCTGTACATCGTGGGCGTCGCTAGCCTTGAGGTATTCCTCACGGCTAGGATAATCGACGGAATAATAGGAATCGGTCGTGACGGTGCTCCCGAACACCCCGAGGGCGATGGACACCTGTCCCTCCCATTTAAACAGGAGGGACGAGGAGAAGGCCATCGTTGCCATAAGGAGGGCGCTTGAAGCCGCCAAACCGCGCAGTAGGGGTAATTTTTTCTTCATGCGTGGCGCTCCTGGAAACTATTTCAATTCAACGTAGTCAAAGCTGAGGGTCTCGGAATCGACGACGAGCGTAGCGCCAGAAGAAGGAAGCTCGAGTTCGTCGCCAGAGATATAGGCCTGCCCAGCGGTGTTATTGCCGACGACAAGCCGATAACCGACGGCCGGGGCGGCGAGGGTGATGGTCTCAAGGCCTTCCTCTTCGGTTATTTCATAAGTTCCCTCATAAACCGAATAGGTAGCGCCGCGATCGTTGGCGACCGCCTCGGAGTTGCCGGTGTTTTCGGGGTCGAAGACAAGGTCGCCGGAAAGGCTTTTGCCCATGGCCGTGTACGAATAGGTCTTATCTTCGCGGAGTTCGACCTGGACGAGCTTGCCCGTGACCTGTTTGAAGGTGTATCCAGGGTAAGCGGACATAAAGTCGTAGGAACCAGAAGAATACGTCTTGAGGTTCTCGGGAATCGGGAGGAGGTCTTCGCCATCGGCTTCAACGGTAGCGAAATCAAATCCGAAGGTCGTGGGGTCGATGAGGAGCTCGAATCCCTTGATTTTCTTCGCGCCGACGAGGCTTGCTCCACCCATGGTGGCATTGCCGGTAGTAAGCGTATATCCAGCGGTTGGGGCAGCGAGGGTGATGGTGAGAAGGCCCTCTTCTTCGGACGAGGCATAAGAGCCCATGTAGACGGTTGTGCTCTGGCCGCGGTCGGAGTTGTTCTTAGCGGATTCGGTATCCCCCGTATTCTCGGGATCGAAGCTCAAAGAACCGGAAACCATTTTGTTGTCGAGGCGGAAGACGTAGGAATTATCATCGTAAATCTCAAGTTTTTCCGCGGAGAACGTGACCTGTTTGAAGGTGTAGGCGGGATAGGCGGTCATGAAGCTATATCCGCATGCGCCATAGGCGGCGAGCAGTTTCGCTTCCTTCGCTTCTTCCGACGAGGCAACGAGGGAGGATTCTTCTTTTCCAGTAGAGGCAGGGTTGGACGCGGGGGCCGAGGCGGGGTTGGAGGGGA
>JAFSVB010000086.1 GCA_017450325.1 Bacilli bacterium
GAGGACGTCGAAGTTGCTTTCGATGGCCCCGGCGACATGGTTATAGACCACGTCCATGATGATGTTGATGCCCGCGCTACCATAGGCGAGGATGAGTTCTTTTAGCTCGCGGACGCGGACGCCGCCATCATAGGGGTTGGAGGAATAGAGGCCTTCGGGGATGTTGTAGTTCAGCGGGTTATAGCCCCAGTTGAACTTATCGACGCGCTCGTCGTTGGCCTGGTCGAACATTGGCAGGATCTGCACGGCGTTGACGCCAAGTTCCTTGATGTGGTCGAAACCGGTCTTGACGGTGACGTCGCCTACGGTATGGGTCGTGCCGGACTCGTGGAAGCCGGCGAATTTCTTCCTGCCGGTCTCGGAGCCGTTCCAGGTGGAGGAACTGGTGAGGTCGGCGATGTGGGATTCGTAGACGGTGAGGGCCTTGCGGTCGATGTTCTTCGGAGTGAAGGCATCCCAGCCATCGGGGTTGGTCTTCGCTAGGTCGAGGATCATGCCGCGGATGCCGTTGATGCCGGAAGAACGGGCGTAGGGGTCGCAGATTTCCTTGTCCTTATATACTTTGTTGGTAACAGAGTAGGTATAGTACTTGCCCGCGAGGTCGCCCTCGACTTTGGCACTATAGACGCCATGCTCGCCCTTGGTCATCTCTATGGTCTGCAAGGCATCGTCGCTGCCGCCTTCTCCATAGGAGGCGGGGGTCCCCGTGCCATAAATCTTCAGGACGACTTTGCTGCTTAAGGGGCTCCAGACCTTGAAGGTGGAGGACTCCTTGGAGTAGGTTAAGCCGAGGTCATCGCCTTCGTAGGCGTATTTGGCGTTGAAGGCGTCGGACGTATAGAGGTTCTGCGTGGCGACGTTGGCCTTGAAGGTCTGGCCATCCACCACCGCTTCGACCGAATAGCCGTCCTCGAGCTTGAGATCGCGCTCATGCATGTCGATGTCGATGGCGTTATAGCCCGCGTCGCCTTGGAGGATCACCTTTTCGCCTTCATAGAGCTTGAAGGAGGAAATCGCGGTATTGGCGACCAAGCGGATGGTCTTGCCATCGGCGAAAGCAGCCGAATCGAGCCAAGAGCTCACGGGCGTGGAATCATGGATGTCGCCATCGGATTCCCAGAACCACCAATAGCCATCGTGGTCCATGTGCATGTCGGCGGTTTGGCCGCTGCCATTGAAGATAATCCAAAGGTCGTCATAGCCTTCGTAGGAGACTTGGAACCACTTGTCGTCGTATTTGGTGGCCATCGGGGTGCCCGGCCATTCGGCGAAGGGGGTATCGCCTCCGGTCCCGCGGGTCCAGTTATAGACGTTCTTATATCCGGCGGAAACGGGGCAGAAGACGACGATTTTGTGTTCCTCCAACGCAGGAAGTTGGTCCGCGCCTTCAAAGGTCGTGTAGGTTGGGAACGTGTACTCCCCTGCCGCTTTTTGATACGTCGGCTCCGTAATGGGCGCCACCGAGGACGAAGAGGGGGTAACCGCGGAAGAGCCCGGGGTTGGGGCGATGCTGCTCTCCCCTTGGGAAGAGGAGGAACTGCCACCGCCGCAGGAGGCGAGGATCATGGCCGCGGAGACGAATAGCAATGATTTTTTGTGCTTCATAATGTTCCTTTCTAGCAAAGAAGCGGGCCAGGAAAATGGCCCGCTTCAGATTGTATTTGGTGATTATTCAGCCAAAGCGTAGACCCAAGAGACGAATTCGATGTCACCGGTGAAGGTGCTCATATCCGCATTGAGTTCCACGGCAACCGCGCCATAGGGGAGGACGAGCGAGAAGTTTTGGCCACCCTTGCCGACGTTCTTATCCCAGGTGCCGTTGGTGATCTTGAAGTTGATCACGGAGCCGGTCTTAAGCTCGCCTTTTTCGAGGGTCGCCACGTAGTAGCCTTCCTGCTCGTTCTTCACGAGTTCGGTCTTCGCGGCATCCCAGCCCTGGAAGTCACCCGCGATGCAAGCCTTTTCGACGAGGCCGTCGGTGGAGTTGGAGACGCGGAATTCGATGTCGTGGTCCAAGGCGATCTCTTCGTTCTTGAGCTCGCCGACGAAGCGATTGGCATCACCGGCGCCGAAGTCGGTGAGGTCCGCGGAGACGGTGTAGGCGACTTTGCCCATTTCGGGGACGAGTTCGAAGTTGCCGCCCTCAGCGGAAGGAGCGACTTCGTCGCGGTTCCAATCGCCATCGGCGAACTTGAATTCAAGCTTCTTGCCAATGAAGATGTCGCCAGAGAGGACATAGCGGTATTCCTTGCCAGGAACGACTTCGATCATCTGTTCGTGCGTCCAGCCGTTGATGGTACCGGCGATGGAGACGAATTTCTGTTCAGGGATGGTGAAGGCGGTTTCCGCGGTGTTCTTCAGAGTGATGACGAGGTTGGTCGTGAGCTTCGGAGCTTCGTTGGAAGGAAGCTTGTAGGCTTCGGCGGTGCCGTTAGCGTGCTCAGGGAGGGTGACGGTGCCGAGGTCATACACCCAGCCTTCGTCCTGGTAGAGCTTGCTCATCGCGAGGGTGATGTTGGAGATCTTGTAGACTTCGCCTTCGAGGGCTTCGACGCCACCAGCGCCCCAGACGTCATCGAAGTCGCCAGCGGGAGCGAGGGCGAGGTTGTACTTGTCTTCCATGTCGCCGCCAGCGATGGCGTTACGGACGCCGATGCACATCTGGACGGTGCCAAGGACCATCTGCGCGTCGCCAGAGACGAGCGGGACGGTGTAGTAGCCATCGGTATCGGCCTTGCCAGCCGCGACGGTGGCCCAGCCATTGAAGCTGCCCTTGACGACCAGCTCGAGGTTATCCTGACCTTCGAGCGCGGTCTTCAGGGAGTCGGAGATCTTGAACTTGAAGGACTGTTTCTTGACCATGATCGGCTCAGGGAGGACTTCCTTGAAGTCGAGGGCGTCGACGGTATCGGCGCGGCAGACATAGAGGTCATCCGCGACCTTGGTCATGAACGGATGGTCAAGGCCCAAATAGTTATCCGCGGACCAGTTGGTCTTGTAGCTCCAATCGATGCCTTGGAGGTTGGTCGCAACGCCAGAGGTGGAGTTGTAGCCGAGGGTGATCTGATAGCCGAGGTCGCCGAGGTCGCCATCCGCGGGGATATAGCCGTAGAAGACGTCGGTGTCAGCCTTGCGCACCATCTCAACCGCACCGCCTTCCGCATTGGTGGCGTAGCCGTTCCAGTTACCGGTGATCCAGGGGCTCACATAGGTCGGGAGTTCCGCGAGCTTGACGGTCTCGCTGTCGGCGAAGTGGAAATAAATGCCGATCTTGCCCTCGACGGAGGGGATGATCGCTTCAGCAGCGGAGGCCGCGCTGGAGACGCCAGTCGGTTGGGATTCGCCAGCCGGGGTTCCGGTGGAGACGCCAGTCGGTTGGGATTCGCCAGCCGGGGTTCCGGTGGAGGAGCCAGTCGGGTTGGAGGACTGGCTCGAGTTGTTGCCTCCGCAGGCCGCAAGACCGAGGGTGGCCGCGGCTAGGACGAGGAGGCCAATTTTTTTGTTAAGCATCAATTACTTCTCCTTTCATTTGAATCGGCAGAAGAAGTTTGTTCAAACGAATCAAAGACTTAGCTCCTGCCTGTAATTTGCTTACTGGGGCTTATTGTATGCACTTACATTTGCTCACGCAAGAGGCAGAGCATATTGCTCTTACGTCATTTTTCTTCGATGGCATCGGGCTTTTTCTTATTTTTTGTCCATCACCTTCCCCTACCGTTGCCATTCAAAGCACCGTTTTCGTTGGCGATTCTCTTGCGTTTATTTCTCCTTATATTAAATCGCGCACGCGTGCGAGGAAAGAAAAGGCACGCCCGTAGACGTGCCGATTGCGTATGATGCGCGCTTATTCAGCGGTCGGATAGACAGAGACTTTCTTGCGGTCTTTGCCAAGACGTTCGAACTTCACGATGCCAGAGACAGTCGCGAAGAGCGTATCGTCGCCACCCTTTTGGACATTGGTCCCCGGGTAGATCTTGGTTCCCCTCTGGCGGTAGAGGATGCTGCCGGCGGAGACGAATTCCCCGTCGCCCGCCTTGGCGCCTAAGCGGCGGCCGGCGGAATCACGGCCGTTTTTGGTGGAACCGACGCCCTTCTTCGAAGCGAAGAGCTGAAGGTCTTTAATCAAGAATTTCATGGGCAGTTACTTCCTTTCTTTGATGGTCAATGTCCCCTTGGTCGCTGGGGACACCTCTAAGGTCTTAAGTTGTAGGATCAGCGTTTCGAGCACGACTTTATCGTGTTCGGAGATCGGGCCTTTCGGCGTGAAGGAGGCGTATCCTTCCTCGAGTTCGACGTCGAAGTTCTCGGCATCGTCCTCTAGCGCGTTCGCCGCGCCAGTCAGCATGATGGTCGTCGCGGCACATACCATGTCCTTCCCAAACGGTCCGGAATTGGCGTGGCCTTTGACTTTCAGGGACTGGATGGATTTCCCCTGGTAATCGATCTCAACCTTGATCATGGTTAGGCGTTGATCGCTTTGACGATCAGGCAAGTATAGGGCTGACGGTGGCCCATGGTCTTGCGCTCATTGGCCTTCGCCTTGTACTTGAAGACGCGGATCTTCTTGCCAAGGCCCTGCTTCTCGACTTTGCAATCGACGGAAGCGCCTTTGACATAAGGGGCGCCCACTTTGGCGGAATCGCCGCCGATGAAGAGAACCTTCTCGATCTTGACGTCGGCACCGACTTCCGCGTCGAGTTTCTCGACGTAGATCTTGGAGCCTTCCTCGACCTTGAGCTGCTTTCCACCGGTCTCGATGATAGCGTACATGTCTTTTTCCTCCTTGTATTCGGGTTTTTCTAGACTCGCTAGGAAGGCGGGACGAACCACTTAGGTGCCTTTTTTATGCGGTTGCGCCCAAAACCGGAGGCGACAACGCGCATAATATACTCGATTTGTTCCCTAAAGGGAAGCAAAATCTCTCCTCAGTTACAAGCGCCAGTCTCCATCCGCCAGTCTCCATCAATTGGTTGCTAAGTTTAGGAAAAGGGCCCGGCGCGATGCCAGACCCTAATGTTTAAGGATGGGGGTGATTAGAACTTGAAGACGAAACTGGTGCCATCCATCTTCGCAGGCAAATAGTCGTCGGTTTTGTTCCAAACGTCGGTGTCCCAATCGAGGTCTTCAAGCGTGCCGTCGAAGTTTTCGGGGTTGATGCGCAAAATCATGAATCCCTCGCAGCTTTCGGGAAGCTCGAAGTTAAGCGTCGCCTGCTGCCCTTCACCCACGGCGACTTTGACTTGCATGAGATGGTTGCCGCTTTTATCCCAATAATAGACGTAGATCAATGCGTCGTCCTTGGTGATATCCCAGTCGCCATCGAAGGTCGCGGTATAGGAAATCATCTTTTGCGGTATGGGTGGTTCTTCGTAACGGATGGTGCCCGGCTCGCCTTCGACTTCGCTTGGAGTATAGGTAACGTTGGCGCTGCCTGATCCCGTAAAAAGTTTATAGGAAACGCCATCGTCATTAGCAGTATAGATGCCATATTGCGTGATCACTTCCCCGTCATAATTGTTCGTGACCGAGAAGATGCCGTTGTCGTAAAGGACGACTTCGCTGCTATAGATCGTGCCCGTCGCGAAAATCGTTGCCTCGCTGACGTCTGGATCGGCGATGGTGCCCTTGGCTAAATCGATGGTGACGAAGGTATTCGGGCCAGCGAGGTAATAAAGACCATTGCCATAAGGCACGACCTGAGCGATGTTGGTGTCGACGCGGCCGTCATGTTTGAGAAGGTACAAGGCGATGGAGAGGTCTTCCGCGATCAAGAACTCGGCTTCGGAGCCTTCGGGTATCGTGGACAACATGGCGGTTAGGTAACTGCAACCGCTGATGTCGCCTTTGATGAAGTTCACCTTGTTATAGGTGTAAGAGTATTCGGCGTATTCCCCTTCCCCTACCGACACGGACTCATTATCGATAAGCGCGTCGTTTTGCCCGAGAGCGAGGGTCATCCAGTAATCGTAGGGGTAATCGCTATAGGGATAATCGCTTTGGTAGACTTGGACATGGGTTATGTCGAGCACGATGCGATCCGCGTAACGGTAATAATAGCCCGTTTGACGATATTCGCCCATTTCGCGGTCGAACACGACGAAGATGCCGTCGCTATTGAACTGCAGAATCTCGTCAATGTCGTATTCGCCCGTGCCGAAGATGCCAGCATAGGCGTCGTCATATTGGATGGTGTTGCAGGTATAGAAGGCGTCGATGGGCTCGAGGATGCCTTCGGGGCGTTCCATAACGGTGATGGGATAGTCACGAGAAATGCCCGTGTTGACTTCCGTTGCCTTGATGATGCACTCGCCAACGCCTACAAAGGTCACGCGGCCACTTGCATCGACCGTGGCCACCGCTTCGTCATCCGAGACGAAGGATAGGTTCATAAAGCCCGCTTGGCCAATGGGTAGAGGAATCAGAGAAAGCTCTTTGGATTCTCCCACGTAGCCTTGAAGCGTTGGCGTGAAGGTGCCAATGCTTTCCAGCGTGGGCATTGGCATCGACTCTTCGATCTCCGCGGTAAAGGTGCAGATATAAGAGTTGTCCGCGTTATAGAAATCGATGGAGATTTTCCCGTACGAGCCCTTAGCATAGACAACGAGTTGATTGCCATCTAACGAGGCATAGCCATCGCCATAAGCTTGGATATAAACGCCGTCTAAACTGGCGCCTTCGGGGAGCGCTTCAAGATAGAAGGTAGCGCTGCTGCCGCTTATGACCTTGCCATGCGCGACGGGGTTTCCGCCTTCGTCGTAGACGGCGATGCTTTTGAGGACGGACGGGAAAGGCGTCCCCTCTTCGAGGATGGTGAGATTCGCACCATCGAGGAAGTAACGGTTGCTCTGGGCGCGTCCGGTGTAATTGCGGATGTGGTCGCGGTACGAGATCTTCGCGCCGAGGCCAAGGGCGGCCAACATATCCTCATCGGGGATCTGATACGGATCGAGGATGAAGCAATTCATGGCGTTGATGTCTTCTGCGGCGATGTCCTTGGTGTCGCTGATGTAATAGAGGTATTCGCCATAACGGCCGCGTTCGCGTTTAACGACGTAACCGGTGATGGTGTAGATGTCTTCGGTCGTATCACCGACTTTCATGTTTGCGGCAACGGCGATGGCTTCGGCTACGGTCGCTTCGTGCTCGGCGCTGGTCGGGAGGGTGCCGTCCACGCTATGGATGAGGGCGTGTTCGGTCTCGCATTGGACGTTTTGATAGGAAAGGCGATCCGAATAGGCGACAAAGAAGTCGAGGATCCCGCCTTTTTGGGCTTGCCACCAAGAGATGAGCTCGCTCCAGAATGTGAAGAGTCCTTCGTCGGATTTGATTTCCGCGAGGGTCTTGCCTTCCAGTGCGTCGAAGAGGCCTTTAGAGAACTCGACGCCGTACACTTCGCCGAGCGTGGCTTGGAATCCATTCTCTTGGAAATAGGATGCGTAGTCGCCATCATAGGCGAACCAACTCGCGATGAGGGAGGTTTGTCCGTTGAACGCATCGTCCCCATTGGGGAAGGCACAATGGAAGACGAGCTCTTTATCGAGCTTCTCGTAATAGTCGCCATAGAGAGCGGTAGCCTGGTAGAATCCGGAGAACGGCGTGTAATAGGTGTAAGCGGTCAACGGGCCTTCGAAGACGACGTGCGCGCCATGGAAGAGGTTGTCGAATCCAAGTTCGTAACGATCGCCATATTCGTTGACGCAGTAGGCATTATAAGCTTCGAAGCGCTCCCCGCCTTCTTCTTCTGGAGTGAGGTAGAAGGCATATTGGAAGTCGCTGCGGCTTTCGGGGCCGTTATAGAAGGTATCGATGGTACCTTCGATGACGAAGTCTCGGCCGCGGTCGCCGCTATCGAGATTCTTGGTGACCAAGATGGCGTCTTCGTTGTCGAACGGATCGTCCAGGTTGCCTTCGTGCTCGGTGCCGTAGAATTCGCGGTTCGTTACCAGTTCCTTCTCGCTGGATTTATAAACCGCGTTTATCTCGAGGTCGTCATAAACTGGCATAGAGACGTCGGTGCCCCAGCCTTGGAACGTGGACGCGTTATAGCGGTCTTCGTAGTTTTGGACGACCATGCTTGCCATGTCGTTGGCATAATCAACAAGCGTTGAACCCGCTTCGATCCAGTAAGAGCCCACGCGGTCCCAGTAGATGCCATCGCCATGGTCGACGAGGCCATAGAAGTTGACCTTATAGAGTTCGGGCTTGTCGTTGTAGATGAACGTGGCGCGCACGACGTAGCCGTGCTCGACCATCGGGACGGTCAGCGAATTGTTCGACCAGTCGATCATTTCGGCATAGCTATTGCCGTTCAATGTGATGTCGGCGAGTTCGTAATCCTTATCGGGGAAGGCCATGAACGTGATGCGTTCGCCAACGTAGGCCGAGCCGTAATTGACGGTGACGTAACCACCGACGGACGGGAGGATGGTATTGGACCACGCGGTGCGGCCATCAACGCCGTCCTTGCCGTCTTTGCCGTCTTGACCGTTTTGGCCATTAAGGCCGTCCTTGCCATCTTGACCGTTTTGGCCATTTTTGCCATCGGAACCTTCAGCCTTGATGCCGGTGTCTTTATCACCGATCCACCAGTTGCCGTTTTGGCCGATATACGGGGTTTGGCCATCGGCGCCTTTGTCACCCTTGTCGCCCTTGTCGCCTTGGGCACCAGTGTCACCTTTGTCGCCTTTATCGCCTTTTTCGCCTTGGGCTCCAGTGGCGGAAACGCCGGTGTCTTTGTCACCGATCCACCAGTTGCCATTTTGGCCGATATACGGGGTTAAGCCGTTTTCGCCAGATTGGCCCTGCTCGCCCTGCGAACCAGTCGCGGGGACCTTGGTATCGACGTCGCCGATCCACCAGTTGCCGTTTTGGCCGATATACGGGGTTTGACCATCGGCGCCGGTGTCACCCTTATCGCCTTTATCGCCTTTTTCGCCTTGGGCTCCGGTGTCACCTTTGTCGCCTTTATCGCCTTTTTCGCCTTGGGCGCCAGTGTCACCTTTGTCGCCTTTGTCGCCTTTGTCGCCTTTTTCGCCCTGCTCACCTGGTGCTCCGGTGGCGGGAATGCCTGTATCCTGGTCGCCGATCCACCAATGGCCGTTATCGCCAATGTAGGGCGTATTGCCAGGTTCGCCTTTGTCGCCTTTTTCGCCTTGGACGCCAGGATCGCCCTTTTCACCCTTTTCGCCCTGCGGGCCTTGGATGCCTTGGCCACCGAGGATGTTGCCGACTTTGGTCCAGCCTTCGGTGGATTTGACGTAGACGTCCCAGTTCGATGTGTTCAAATAGACGTCGCCAACGCTGCCAATGTCCTGCGCTGGGTCGGTTAGGCCGAAGAGGAAGGTCGTGCCGTCTTTGCCTTTGATGGATTCCAGCCACTCTTCATAGGAAGATGGCGTTTCGCCCTCTGCGAGGACTTTTTTGACGTAAAGATCATAGATCTCGCGGATTCTGGCGTCGCCATCGAAGCTCGAATCGACGGAAACGCCTCCTTCACTGCCCAAACCCGAAAGAATCGAGTTCGCACTCGGCGTTAAGCCCGAGCATGAGGCAAGAGAAAGCGTGACGAAAGTGCTCAAGACGAGCAACGCCCTGTTTTTGCTTTTCTTCATGAATGTACCCCCTGTACGGTAAGAAAAGTCGAACTATGTATCCACTCAGGGCACAAGGATAGAAATATAGTTGCCCCGATATAGATACCTTATGCTAGCATGGGGGAAGAAAGCGGCAAAGAAAAAAACTCGTGAAGTCATGACGGTAGGGAAATAATTCAAATCTTCCTAAGTTTCCGACGCCATCAACCCGTTTTGTGCGAACGAAAAGCGGGCCGACTTGCTTAGGCTCACGTGGTCTTTTAACCGCAGCCCCACTTTCTTCGAGGCGGCATATAAGGCATCGGTGAACTCGATGTCTTTTTTCGAAGGGAAAGGCGCGCCACTGGGATGCGTGTGGACGAAGACATAGGCCCGCGCCCCGAAGGAAAGCGCGGCCCGCAAGACTTCCTTCACCTGCAAAACGAGGCCATCCTCGCTCCCTTTGGCGACCATCCGCACCCCAATCACTTTCTCGCGGGAGTCAATGGCTAGGACATAGGCTTCCTCCACGAGGCGGATGCTGCCTTGGAGATAGCCGTAGTTCTTCTCAAGCGTCTCGTCCTCCATTTCTTTCCCGCGGGAGAGTATTTCGCCTAAAGCGAGCAAAAGCGAGGCCTTTCCATGGCCGATGCCCCGCACCTTTAATAGGTCCTCCCGTTCTAATGAGCAAAGTCCTGGGAAGCCACCGAAGCGGCATAGGAGGTCCTGGGCGACCTCGAGGACGCTGCTGCCCTTGGTACCGAAGCCGAGTAGCAACGCCAAAAGCTCGGAATCCGTCAAATACGAGGGGCCATAACGGAGCAGCTTCTCGCGCGGGCGGTCCTCCCGAGGCAAGGAAGCGACTTTCATCAGCTATTCCACTCGAACTTATAGCCGCCGGGCAATTCGAGCTTGGCCTTGCCCGAGACGAAGAGCTTGTAGGCGACGACCGCGAGGATGACGACGGTGAAGACGAGGGTGACGGTGGCGAGGGTGATGGCTTCGCCGGGACAGGTTTTCCGGAGGGTTTCCTCCGAGAGGGGAATGATGTTCATACGCGAACTCCTTTCACCTCACATATAGTCAAAAAAAGCGAAGGATGCGCAAAGAATCGTTCGCTTTTTTGAAATTTGCTTACTTTAGCTCGTCTAGGCGTGCCCTAACGGCGGCTAGTTTGGCTTGGTTGGCGGAGAGCTTTTCCTTCTCGGCGTCGACTTTTTCCTTGGGGGCCTTGGCGAGGAAGCCAGGGTTACCAAGCATCTTCTCGCCGCGGGAAACCTCGAATAGCAGCGTCTTCTCGTCCGCGAGCAGGCTTGCGCGCAAGGTCTCCACGTCGACGTCCTCCTCGATGGTGAGGGTTGTGTCTTCGTAGACGAAGGCATCGCCACGGAGCGAGGCGTTCTCCTTCACTTCGCTTGCGAAGAGGAAGCGGCCGAGGTAATCCTCGATGCCCTTGAAGGGGAAGGCCTTATCGAAGGCGAGGCGGATGGAGGCGTTCGGGGCGAGGCCTTTCGCGGACTTATAGCCGCGGACGTCGGAGAGGATGGCGTTCAGGAGGGCGCCAAGTTTCTCCGCCTTAGGCGAATGGAGGGCCTTGTCGTAAACGGGATAGGACTCGAGCATGATGGAATCCTTGTGGCCGGGGAGGGAGAGGTAGAGCTCTTCGGCGATGAAGGGGCAATACGGGTAGATCATGAGGATGATCTCGCGCACCGCTTTGTAGAGGACCGCCTTGACGGTGGCTTCGTCCTCCTTCTTCGCGAGGGAGACTTTGCTCATCTCGAGGTAGAAGGAGCAGAAATCGTCATAGACGAAGTCGTAGAGGATGCCCGAGGCGGCGAGGAAGTTGTATTCGTCCATCTTCGATTGCACCTTCTTGATGGTGGCTTGTAGCCTCGAGAGGATGAACTTCTCGAGGGCGCCGAGGGCCTTGCGGTCGATATTCGTCGGGACATAGTCCTCGCCGAGGGTCATCTCGACGTAGCGGGTGGCGTTCCAGATCTTGTTGAGGTAATTGGCCGCGGCCTGGAGCTTCTCGTCGCTATAGCGCATATCGAGGCCAGGGGCGCTATTGGTGGTGATGAAATAGCGGAGGGCGTCGACGCCATAATGATCGATGACGTCGATGGGATCGATGCCATTGCCGAGGGACTTGGACATCTTGCGGCCCTGCTCGTCGCGGATGAGGCCGTGGATGACGACCGTCTTGAAGGGGGCTTTATCGGTGAAGTGCTCGCTTTGGAACACCATGCGGGCAACCCAGAAGAAGATGATGTCGTAACCGGTATTTAAAACCGAGGTCGGGAAATAACGGTCGTAATCGGGTGTCTTATGGGGCCATCCTAAGGTCGCGAAGGGCCATAGGGCGCTAGAGAACCACGTGTCGAGGACGTCCTCGTCTTGCTTCCAGCCTTCGCCTTTAGGGGCTTCCATGGAAACAATGGTCTCGCCCGTAAGCTCGTTATGGTAGGCAGGGATGCGGTGCCCCCACCAAAGCTGGCGGGAGATGCACCAGTCGTCGACTTCGTTCATCCAGCGTAGGAGCACTTTCTCGAAGCGCGCGGGCAAAAACTCGACTTTGTCGGGGCTTGCCTGTTGGGCGAGGACGCGCTCGGCAAGCGGCTTCATCTTGACGAACCATTGCTTGGAGAGCATCGGCTCCACCACCGCGCCCGAGCGCTCGCTATGGCCGACGCTATGGACGAACTTCTCGATTTTCTGCAGGTGCCCCTGCTCCTTGATGCGCGCGACGAGGGCCTTACGGCATTCGTAACGGTCCATGCCTTGGTATTCGCCCGCCTTCTCGTTCATCCTCGCGGACTCGTCGAGCACCTTGATGAAGGGGAAGCCGTATTTCTTCGCAAGCAGGAAGTCATTCGGGTCATGGGCGGGAGTGCATTTCATCGCGCCGGTGCCGAACTCGACGTCGACGTAGGGGTCGGCCATGAGGGGGATGGACTCGCCATTGGCGGGGTTGATGACGTTGTGCCCGACGTATTTGGCGTAGCGAGGGTCCTTGGGGTTGACGAAGACGGCGGTGTCGCCGAACATCGTCTCGGGGCGGGTCGTTGCGACGACGATCTGCTCGGAGGTCCCTTCGATGTCGTAGAGGAAATAGAAGAACTCGCCTTCGTCGTCGCTATGGAGGACCTCGACGTTGCTTAACGCCGTGCGGAGCTCAGGGTCCCAGTTGATGATTTTCTCGCCCTGGTAGATGAGGCCCTCCTCATAGAGGGTGACGAAGACCTTCTTGACCGCTTCGCTTAGCCCTTCGTCGAGGGTGAAGCGCTCGCGGGTATAGTCGACCGAAAGGCCGATCTTGGCCCATTGCTCGTGGATGGTGTTCGCGTATTCTTTCTTCCAGTCCCAGGCCACTTCTAGGAACTTCTCGCGGCCGAGGTCATAACGGGAAATCCCCTGCTTGCGCAGCTTTTCCTCGACTTTGGCCTGCGTGGCGATGCCCGCGTGGTCCATGCCAGGGACCCATAAGACGTCATAGCCCATCATCTTCTTGTAACGGACGATGATGTCGTCGGGAACGGTGTCCATGACGTGCCCTAAATGGAGTTTGCCCGTGACGTTTGGCGGGGGGATGACGAGGGAGAAGGGTTGCTTGCTCTTGTCGCCGGCGGTGAAGTACCCTTTTTCTTTCCAAGTCTGGTACTTGCCCTGCTCGACGGCTTTGGGGTCGTAGCGTTTGTCTAACATATGCGCTCCTTATATAAATAAACCGCGCCCATCTTGGGACGCGGCGCGTGGTACCACCCAAGTTCCTATGCACACGCATAAGCACTCAATCCCTTAACGCGGGGCACGATTTCCTCCCTTGCGACTCGCGGGCCGCGTCGGCTAGCTTCCACCTGACCTAGCTCTCTATGCGAAGCGGTTGTCCGTTCCCTCAAGTTCTTCGGAACGGGATTATTATCTCGACATGGAGGAAGAAAGGCAACCCCAAACGTACATCGATGCATTTGGTGGAAGAAAAAAAGGCGAAAAGAAAGCCGGCAGGCGCCGGCTATATCGCTTATCGGGTTTCCAGGGCCGCACGGGCGATCGCGCCGCGGATCTTCTCGAGCGATGCGGGCTTTAGGTCGCTTAGGAGCACCTCATCGAACCCGAGGCCCTCCGCCACTTTCTTGGCCTTATGAAGGGCGCTTTGGTTCATCTGGTCGGTCTTGGTGAGGACGAGGATCATCCGCTTGCCCGTGTTTTGCAGGTAAGAGAGGAATTCCTGATCGTCCTTGCCGAGGTCGCGCCGCAAATCAAGCAGCAAGACGATGGTCTTGAGGCTAGGGTCCTTCACGTAGTCCTCCATCATGCCCGCGAAGAAGATGGTGTTCATCGTCGCGTAGGCGGTCGAACCGTACCCAGGCGAGTCCACAAGGTAAAGCTTGGAGTCTACAAGAAAGTAATTAAGTAACTTTGTTTTGCCTGCCTTCTTGGAAGAAAATGCGAGCTTAGAAGACGCAAGAGCATTGATAAGCGTGCTCTTTCCGACATTGGTCCTCCCAACCAAAAGCACCGCGGGCAGGCCATCTTTCGGATGGTCCGCCACGCGCGTGCAGCTTGTCTGGAATGTCGTCTTTCGGAAGTCTACCTTCATGCGGGCTTCCCCACTAACGCGACGGCGAGCGCGTCGTCGACGCATTTCATGAAGATGATCTTGAGGTTGTCCTTCACTTCCTGAGGAAGCTCGGAGACGTCCTTCTTGTTATCTTCGGGGACGATGATGGTCTTGATGCCCGAGCGGAGGGCGGCGAGGGATTTCTCGCGCAGTCCGCCGATCGGCAAGGCTTTGCCACGGAGGGTGACTTCGCCCGTCATGGCCACGTTGGCGTCCACTTCCTTGCCGGTGAGGCAGGAGATTAAGGCGGTCGTCATGGCCACGCCGGCGCTAGGTCCATCCTTGGGGACGGCGCCTTCGGGGACGTGGATATGGATGTCGTTCTCCGCGAAGATCTTGGAGTCGATACCATATTTATCCGCGTTCGCGCGCACGAAGTCGAGGGCGATGGTCGCCGACTCCTTCATGACGTCGCCGAGTTTGCCGGTGAGGACGAGGCCGCCTTTGCCCGCGAAGTAGGTCACTTCGATGGGGAGGATATCGCCGCCGAATTCGGTATAGGCGAGGCCGGTGACGACGCCGACTTGGTTCTCCTTCTCCTTCTTCGTGCCTTCGAAGATCTCGACGCCGAGGTGGCGCTGGACTTCGGAACCGTCGATATGGACGGGCTTTGGGGTGTCGGGCTTGGTGAGAAGCTCGACGATGACCTTGCGGATGATGGAGGCGAGGAGGCGTTCGAGTTGACGGACGCCGGCTTCCATGGTGTAGTGCTCGATGATCTCCTTGATGGAGCCTTCGTCGAACTCGATGTCCTCAAGGGTCAGGCCGTTGGCCTTGACTTGCTTGGGAATGAGGAAACCCTGGGCGATCTTGATTTTCTCGATCTCGGTGTAGCTCGGGACCTCGATGAGCTCGAGACGGTCGCGTAGCGGCGCGGGAACGTTCTCTAAGTAGTTCGCGGTGGCGATGAAGAGGGCGTTGCTGAGATCGTAAGGTTCCTCGAGGTAGTTGTCGTTGAAGGCGAAGTTCTGCTCGGGGTCGAGAACTTCGAGCAATGCGCTGCTCGGGTCGCCGCGGTAGTTCTGCCCCCCTACTTTGTCGATTTCGTCGAGCAGGAAGACGGGGTTATTGACGCCGACTTTGGTCATGCCCTGGATGATGCGTCCGGGCATGGAGCCGACGTAGGTGCGGCGATGGCCGCGGATTTCGGCCTCGTCGGAGATGCCGCCTAACGCCGCCTTGAAGAACTTGCGGCCGAGGGCGCGGGCGATGGAGCGGCCAAGCGAGGTCTTGCCGCATCCTGGCGGGCCATAGAAGCATAGGATCGGGGCCTTGAGGTTGCCCGTCATCTTCTTGACGGCGAGGTATTCGACGATTCTCTTCTTGACCTTCTCGAGGCCATAGTGGTCTTCGTCAAGGACTTTGCGGACGTTCTCGAGGTCTTCGTTATCCTCGGTATTCTGGTACCAAGGCACGTTCATGAGGACCTCGATGTAGGACATGATGAGGGAAGCCTCGAGGGAGGATTCAGGCATCATCTCGTAACGGCGGAGTTCGGAGAGGACTTTGGCCTTGACGTTCTCGGGATAGGGATTCTTCTCGAGGCGGTCGCGGATGGATTCCTCGCTGCGGGAGGAATTGGGGTCTTCGCCGAGTTCCTGCTTGATGGCCTTCATCTTCTCGCGGAGGATGTATTCCTTCTGGGCCTTCTCGGAGGATTCGCGGACTTTGTTGGCGATCTTGTTCTCAAGCTCGGCGCTTTGCTGGGCCTCCCCAAGGTAATCGAGGATGAGCTGGAGTCGCTCCAAGACGGAGGGCGATTCGAGGATGGCTTGCTTCTGCGGGTTGTCGATGGGCAGGTAGCTCGCGAGGATATCGGCGATGTCGTCGGAAACGAAACCGCGGTCTAGCTGGGTGATCAGGTTGCGCGGAAGGTTCGGGGAGACGCCTTGCAGGTGGGTGACCTTCTGGGCGATGGACTTGGCGAGGCTTGCTTCCTCGTCGGGGTCGCCATGGACATTCTCGAAGACGACGGCGTCGGCATAATAGGAGCCGTCGACGAATTCGACGTTCTCGATCTTGGCGCGTTTGCTGCCGACGACGCGGATGCGCAGCGTTCCTTGGCCATTGCCATTGCAGGCCACGATGCGGGAGACGGTGCCGACTTCATAGATGGTGTCGGGGTTTGGGGTGTCGATCGTGTCGACTTTCTGGGACACGACGAGGATGAGCGAATTGGTCTGCCGCTGCGAGGCTTCCACCGCCGCGACCGAGAAGTCCCGGCCGACGTCGATCTCTTCCGAGAGGGAAGGGAAAAGGACGAGCGAACGCGCGATGAGCAGAGGCAGACGAATCTTTTTGCTCGGGGTATTGGAATCAGGCATGATTGCCCCCTTTCCGCCTCAATATGTTTTGAGACTAATTACTTGTTGTTGGCGAGCAGGTAATCCTGGAGCTTCTTCTGGCGGAGCGAATCGCGGAAGGATTCCACGTTGCTGCCGTAAGCGGACTTGACCTGTTCGACGGACATGGAGTACTGCTCGGCGATCTTGGCGAATTCGTGATCGAGTTCGGCATCGTCGACGAATAGATGCTCTTTCGCGCAGATCTCCATGGTGACGAGATACGCGGTGAGGTTCTTGGTGACGCCTTCGCGAAGTTCGGCGCGAAGCTGTTCCTCGGTCTTGCCGAGCACTTCGAGGTACTGCTTGAAGGTGAGGCCGTTATCCTCGACTTGCTTCTTGGTGCGCTCCTCTTCCGCGGCGGCTTCCTGGTCGATGATCTCCTTGGCGATCTCGACGGTCGCGCCGGCGACGATCTGGTCCAAGAGGGCCTGGAAATGCTCGCGCTCGGCGGCATCGGTCTTCTGCTTGAGGAGTTCTTCCTTCTCATAGGCCTTGAGTTCCTCGACGGTCTTGACGTCCTTGAGCTCGAGCTCGGCGACGGATTCGTCGGAGAGGGCGGGGATGACTTTCTCCTTCACCTCATGGACGGTGCAGGCGAAGGTCGCGTCCTTGCCCGCAAGCTCGGCCACGTATTGGGTCGGGAAGGTGACTTTGACGTCGCGGGATTCGCCAGCCTTGACGCCGACGAGGGCATCCTCGAAGCCGGGGATGAAAGAATTGGAGCCGAGTTCAAGCGCGTAGTTCTCGGCCTTGCCGCCTTCGAAGGCGACGCCATCGATGAAGCCCTCGAAGTCGAGGACGACGGTGTCTCCCATCTTGGCGGGGTTCTCGGTGACGACGAGGTCCGCGGCGCCTTCCAAACGGCGGGAGATGGCGGCGGAGACTTCCTCATCGGTGACGGAAGCGACTTTGCGCTCCGCCTCAAGTCCGGTATAGGCCCCGAGGGTGACCGTGGGGGCGCTGACGACGACGAAGCGGAGGGTGAGTTCGGTGTCGGAGACTTTCAGCACTTCGACGGAAGGCTGATGAAGCGGGCGGATCTTGGCTTCGTTGAGGGCCTGGTTATAGGCATCGTTGAGGATGTCGTTGAGGGCGGTGTCGAGAGCCTTGGAAGGATCGACGCGGGCACGAAGCATGGCCTGCGGCGCTTTGCCAGGACGGAATCCGGGGACGGAGACCTTCGAGGCGAGTTTGCGGAAGGCCTTCTCCTGCGCGGCCTTCCAAGCGGCTTCCTCGACTTCGACGTCGAGTTGGAATGTGCTCGTTTCGAGCTTGGTGATTGTGTTTTTCATTTTCGGTACCTTATTTAAAGCAAGTAGTACTATACGCTATCTTTAGATAGACGCAAAGACTTTTACGCAATTATCCAAGCAGCGGCGGGTTCTCCGCCATGCTTTTCTCGATTGCTTCCGCGTACTCAAGCGCCCTACCCTCGACTTTCTCGGATGCTTGGCCAAGGTAGGAATGGCCAAGGCTCAGCAGCCCCTCGAAGAACGCCTCTTCCTCGCCAGGGAGGAGGAACCGCTCGGGATAGCATTGCAGCGCATAGAGGTCGAGTAGTTCTCCCATGACCTCGGAAAGTCCGCTGTCATGGAGATTTTCGACCTTCTCCCGTATTTTCTTGTATTCCGGGAGGCCATAGGGGGTCCCTAGCTTTGCGGGTACCACCTTGTAGGACTTGCCGCGCTTGGTCAAGGTCACTTCGTGTTCCGACCCTTTCGCCGAGAGGAGCATCAAGGCGTAGGTCTTGACGTCATCGTGGTAAGGTCCTAGGAGCAATTCCTCGACGAGCCCGCGATAATCCTCGAGCTCCCCCACTTTCCGTAAGCCGTTCAAGGCCGATAGGAGCATGAGGTCGTCGCTAGGCGAAGCGAGGATTTCCAGGATCCGTTCATAGTCCATGCTCTTCGGGGAGGAGGATGCGTAACGGGTGGCCGCGATGGTTCCTTTGAGCCCTCGAAGCGCCTCCTCGACCTTCTGCGAGACGTAAGGCAGTTCCTCGAAGTGCTTGAGGTCTTGCTCCGCCTCGTCGAATTGCTTCAAGAGGAAGCGGGTCTCGAAGGTGGCCTTCAGGGTCAATAAGGGGTCGACCGCGTAGAGTTCGTCCCGGTGTCGAATAAGGATGTCGAGCGCCTCTTTCCCCTGACTTAAGCTTAGGTGCGCGCTGACGAGGAGGAAGAGGTCGCGACCGCTTAGCGATTCCTCGGGAATGAGGATGGCTTCGCGGTAATTTGACTGGTTTACGAGTTCCGAGATCTTGCTCATGGGACGTATTTTAGCAGACTAGTATCGAGAGTGCCAACTATTTTGCATCATTTGTTTCCTAAGCCCAATCCTCGGGAAGAAATAGCGCTTGTTTTCACGTCGAGGCACCGCCAATGAAACGGAAATCCTGCCGGCTTGGTCCTCCGCATCCAACGCGCATGAACGAAAAGTTTGGACAAACAACGAAATACTCCCATAATGAGCCTATGACACTGATCATCATCTTCTCCCTCATCTCCCTCTCGCTGACGGGGATTACCTATTATTTCTCGGGCATGTACCTGCAATGGTACTGGTTCTGGACCGTCCCTTTGCTCCTATATGCCTATTTCCTGACGTGCTTTGCGACATGGATCATCTTCTTGTTCGTCGCGGGGCTATTCGTCTCCTCCGACCCCGACTACGTCTATAAGCCAAACCGCTTCGTCCAAGGCATCGTCCGCCTCACCTGCAGGGTATGCTTGCTTCTATTACATGTCCGCACCCACATGACGGGCCTAGGCAAAATCCCCAAGGACGTCCCCATCATCCTCATCAACAACCACCTCTCCGTCTTTGACGAGATCGCCATTGCTGCCTTCTTCCCGCGCCGACTGGTCTTCATCACCAAGCCCGGCAACTTCGATATCCCAATCGGCGGCCCATGGATGCGCTATGCGGGCTACCTCCCCATCAAGCAGAACGACATGGCCGATGGCACCCGCGTCATCGCGACCGCCGTAGACTACATCAAGACCAAGAACGTTTCCATCTGCGTCGCCCCTGAAGGGACGCGCAACAAAAACTTCCCCGACCCCATTTTGCTTCCCTTCCACGCCGGTACCTTCCGCCTCGCCCAGGACTCGGGCGCGCCGATCGTCGTCATGGCCATCCAGAACACCAATTGCATCCTCAAGCGCTTCCCACGCCACTTCACCCACATCTACCTCGACGTCGTCGGCGTGGTCGAGAAGGAAGAATACGCCGCGATGAGCACGCGTGAGATCGCCGAGCGCTGCCGTGATCTTATCCTCCGCCGCTTCGAGCAAAAAGATGCGCGTTTTTATCACATCAAGCCCAAAGAATCCAAAGAGGAAGACGCCAAGGAATAGACAACTTCCCGAAATGGTGTAATATTGCGGCGTTATGACCCTGACGCTGATTTTCCTCGCCATCGCGACCACCCTCTCCGTCTTGACCTTCCACTTCGGTGGCTATTATCAGTCGCTCGTTTGGGTCTGGCTGCCCTTCGTGCTCATTTTTGCCTACTTCTGGGGCCTTTTCCTGCTCCATGCCCTCTATATGGCCTTCTTCAGCTTCGTCACCAAACGCATGAAGAACCTGCCGATGAAGCCGCGCCCCTATGGCATGTGGATGCTTAGCCAGACCTGCTTCATCCTCGGCTATTTCTTCCGCGTCCACGTCCACGCGAGCGGCATGGGCAAATTGCCCGACCCCAAGAGGAAGTTCATGATCGTCTCCAACCACCTCTCGGGATTCGACCACGTCTTCCTCATCTCCTTGTTCCACGCCCACCGCATGGTTTGCGTATCCAAGACGCAGAACCTCAAAGTCATCCTCGCGGGCGGGTGGATCCGCTACGCAGGTTACTTAAGCATCGTCCAGGACGACGTCGTCTCCGGCACTAAGGTCATCGAGACCGCGGGTCGCTATATCGCCGAGGACCGTTGCTCCGTCTGCATCGCTCCGGAAGGGACCAGGAACAAGCAATTCCCTAGCCCCCGCGTCCTCCCCTTCCACCCGGGTTCCTTCGCGATGGCCTACCAGGCGAAATGCCCGATCGCCGTCTTCGCCATTCAAAATACCAACTGCATCTTAAAGCGTTGGCCGCTTCGCCATACGGCCGTCTACTTCGATTGCGTCGGCGTCCTCGAATACGACGAATATAAGTCGCTCACCCAGAAGGAACTTGCCGAGAAGACCCGCGCGATGATTGAAAAACGCTTCGAACAAAAAGAAGCCCGCTTCTATCACCTCAAGCCCAAAACGGAAGAGGAAGCGAAATAACCCATTTCAAAAATAAGCGGGATTTGCGCAGAAATTTGGCCGATTTTGGCCTTTTTTCTTTAATAAAGTCCTTCTTTAGGAGGGTTGTATTTCGAGGGGTCTCCTTCTTCTGGCATGTCGCCAAAAGCATATGCGGCGTAGGAATAGTCCTTCGCCTCGCCCTGAGATAAGGCGAGAAGGAACCCGAGCGAGCGGTCGCTTAAAGATAGATAGGTATGGTCCTCGAAGACCGGATAAAGGCCAAACCACATGGCGGTGAAGATGTAGCCATGGGCGATGAGGTCCTCTAGTACCGCCGCCTCATAATAGCCTTCGGGGTCTTTCGCTATACGGTAACCCCCGATGTCCGCGAGCCAGCCGATGACGCGGTGCGGCGTCTTCTTGCGTAACTCCTCGTAATATCGAAGCGTTTCTTGTTCCCGCTCCTCTTCCATCTTCTTAAAGCAGTCAAAAGGTGGGATGGTTTTGAGGATCTTTTCCGCAAGGCCGTCCTCGATTGGCTTAAGTTCCTCATAATCCTCGAAGCTTTTACGGGCATCGGGAAGCCATTGGTAGGCATCCTTATCGAATCTCGCCCCGCGACACGCCATATGGTCGAAGCAAAAGAGGTTGCTTGCTTCGTCGGCATACAAAAGCAAAGGCATCGTGAGCAGGAAATCCTTCATCTCCTCCACGTTATCGAATCGGATGTAATCGAAATCGCCCTTGCTTGTTTTCTTCATGTCTATATCGTCTATCTTACCGAGAATTTAGTGCGAGTAAATATCAATCATCAAAGGGTTCAGGATTAGGCCGCCCGGATTCGCGCCATCGGAAGAAAGGGCGAATTGGATACGAATATCGATGCTTTGGGGTTTTGTCGCGACGATGTTATCGTTCTCGCCACCCGTGAACCCTGCGTCTTTGGGGTCGAACGTCGAAGAACCCGTGAAGAGGCCAAAACCATAGCCGCCGCCGTCCCAGGAATGGTTTTGAACCACCTTAAAGGCCTCGCCAGAATTGACCACAAAGTCTTGGAGAGACACGTACATCTGCCCGAATTCGCTGATGCTAAGGAAGGCGAAGCGATACATATCGTCTTTCACGTTCCAGGCATTGAAGTCACCTACGAGCGTAAGAATCGCCGGCGAATGCTCGATGGTGAGAGTCTTTCCGCGGGCGGCGATGCGGTAAAGGGTATCGCCTTCATACATTAAGGCAATGGTGTCTTGGTCCATATCCAAACCAGTGGCGAATCCAAAGCCCGCGAGCGAGGCCACGTAATCGGAAACAACGTCGGCATCGTTGAGCGATATGTGGATTAGATAATCCTCGACGGTATATTCGTAATCACCAGTGAATGTGGGAACCACGATGTTATCGTTATCGATGAGTTCCTTGATCGCGTCGGTGAGGGACATCTCCTGCTCTTTGCTTTCGACGAAGGCAAAATAGATCCTGGAATCGTTGACGGTGAGCTTATGGAGCGTCTTAGCATCGAATCGTTTGGTATATGTATCGCCCTGCGACTCTAAGGAATGGACGTAGCCTAGGGCGAGCAGGCTCGCCTTGTAGTCGGAGACGGCTTTGGCGTTGCCATTCGAATGATAGAAGCCGACGTAGCCGCTTTTGCCATCTTGCTCGACGCGTGCGGTAAAGACGGTGCCTTCCGCTGCGTGGAATTCGGGGACGGCGTTCACATCGATGGCGTAGGAAGCGACGTAATCCATGGCGACGCCCCAATCGCCAAGCACTTTCTGGTAGGCACTGGCGTTACGAAGGGTCAGCGTGAAACTATCCTGCAGTTTGATGTTCGCGTCTTGCTTGCGGGATATCTCGAATTCGAGCGTCATCTCGCCTTCGTCTCCCGCTTCGTAGTACTGCGCCGCGAAGCCCGAACGCATCATGTAATTGCTGAATAGCTCGTGGCCATTGCCTTCGACGGCGATCCATTTCGCCTTATCGTAGGAAGTGGAACGGACGCGGATGTTTAGGTCCGTGAAGTCGTTGAACGTGGTAACGATGTTTTCGTCACCCGCTTTCTCGACGATGCGGAAATAGCCGCGTTTCTCCGTTTTCGGGATAGCCACGCCTTTACTAGGGTCGAAATAGTCCGCGAGGTCCGCGTCTACATAGACATCTCCCCCATCCCAGCCTTCGGATGGGAGGATTTGAAGGAAGAGGTTATCTTGTCCCGGATCGACGCTTGGGGTCCATTCTTCGGGGGTTCCGCTATAGATGAAGGAATTGACGATATCCTTGCCAAGCGCGGCATTGAACTTATCGACGACGGCTTTGATTTTCTCGTTTTGGGTGGAGGGCTTCTTCGCGAAGTCCTTGCCCGCGTTGATGGCTTCGATGAGGCCTAGGCCATCGATGACCGACTTCTTCAAGGCATCGTCTTTTTTAAAGAAGTTCTCGATGCGGTATTTCGTGCGGTCCTTATAGGCGCGCAAGACGGAATATTTATAGACGAATTCGCTCTCTTGGTAATGAGCGAGGTCCTCAGGGGAGCAAACGCCGAACTTCCGCCACTCCTTGATTTCGTTTTTCTCGACGTGGACGTAATCGTATTCGGCGTTATTGTAGCGCTCGTCCTCGTTTGGGAATTCCAGAAGATTATCGGTGTCGCGCATCGTTAGCGTATAGGTTGGGGAGGCCTCGTTCATGTCGTAATCAAGAACCAAGTCCGCGTAACGGGTCTGGTGGCGGCGAGTGTCCTCGTGCTGATAGGTCATGTCGAAGAAAATCTCGGCGCGGATGAGATCGGATTCATCGATGCTGATCACGAGGGAGAGGTCCATCGTGTATTGCTGGAGGAATTCAGGTGCGCTTGTGGCCGCGCGAGTATCGAAGTCATAGTAGACCTGCCCGGTTAGGGTATAGGCGTATTTCGCGCCAAAGGCAAAGCTCTCGCCGACTTCCTCATAGAGGGCCTTCAGGTATTGAAACTGAATCAAAGGAGGCTCATCGTATTCGAAATCGGGATCGGCATTCTCTTTTTCGACGCCCATAGCTTGATAGATGCGGCTAAGGTCATCATTCGCGACCTCTTTGGCTAAAACATTCGGGCCATGACGGTTTTTCTTCGACCCACGGCTGGACCTTAAGCTGGATTCGACGCCATTAAAGGCGACGCGGACTTTATCGCCGCTGCTTTTTGGGGCGCTATACGCGGACCCTCCGCAGCCGGCGAAAAAGCCAAGCGATAAACAGAAGATGGCGAAAGACGAAGCGCTCTTATATTTCATAGACATACCCCCTATGTCTTTACCTCAATCTTCGCACATAGGCGCAAAAGCGCAACGTGGCGCGCACATTTTTCGCATTGAAGAATCGTTGATTAGCATTATTTGCCTATCTAGTCTACCTAAGTGCGTCCTATTCGGTATCAAACCACAGGACTGTTTGGCGTTTTCTGCTGATGGCAAAAAGAAGAGCAAAAAGGCATCCGCGCGCTTCTTTCTTTGAAACGAGGGCGAGAATTGATCCATGCCCCTCCTACTTTTATGTCGCACATCGAAAAAAGCCCAGAATCTAAGATCCTAGGCTTGCCTTGATTTACTCCTTAATGGTCAAGGTCACGCTGCCCGTGGAGGTGGAGACCTCGCACAGCCCTCCTGTCGTCGAAGCGGGAACATTCACTTTGCCCGTCGAGGTATGGACGTTGAAGATCTTCGGACTAAGCAGACTGCCCCATATGCTTCCCGTGGATGCCTCGAGGCGAAGCGTTTCCGCGTCGCAGTCGTTTAACGTAATGCGTCCCGTGGACGTTTTTGCCTGAAGGTGCTTCTTCACGATGACGTCCGTAAGGGTAACCGCGCCTATGGACGCAGTCGCGCTTAGAGAATTCGCTCTCACCGCCTCGAGATGGATATCGCCGGTTGAGGATTTTAGGTTGATTCCCTCCGCTACTTTGACGTCTTTCAGGTGCGTGTTGCCCGTCGTGCCTTCCAGCGTCAACACGTTCATGCTCGCGCCTTCTATGTCGATATTTCCGGTCGAAACTTTGCCTTCGAAGGCTCCGTGGACGTCCGATTTCATGCACATGTCCCCGGTGGAAAGCTGAATCAAGGCGTTATCGAAATCAAAATCCTTGGGGGATTCAAAATCGCCGGTGCTCCCGTGAATCTCGAGGTTGCGGTAGCTTGTCTTCGGAAGATAGAGCGTTAACGACTTCTTCGTGAAGTCGAAGGAAAAAGGCCGTTCATACCATTTGCGCAGGTCTTTTGTCGTAATGACGAGTGTCTGGCCCTCGACCGCGATTTCATGACGGTATTTGTCGTTTTCTATGGCAACTGCGGAGGCTTTGCCATCCTCGGATACCTTAAAATAGACATCCGAGACATTCGAATCGATGCGGATATCCATGAAATCTTGCCCGATGGCGTAGGTGTTGGTCTGGCTGACGACTTTATTCGCGTTGACGGCCCCTGTTATCGCAAGGGCGCTTCCGCCGACGAGCAAGGTAGCGCCCACGGCGATAAGAACGATGATTCCGGTTTTCATTTGCTTCTCTCCTTCTTCATGAATGACCTCTTGATGCTGAGGACGATGGCTTTGGATAGCTTCAGGGTTCCTTTTGTCGCCCAAATGCAGGCGAAGACGAACAAGATGGCCGCGCCGATGGCGGAAAGACCGCTTCCGAGGCTCATCAGGTTCATCTCACCATTCGTAAGATAACCAAAGAAGCAGATGATTGAACCAATGCCCGCGACAGACAGGGAGACTTCCACCGTATACGTGACTAGGACCAAGACCCAGATGAGCAAATAGCCGACGAGTAGCAGCACCAGCCCGACCATAAGCAAGGGGAACCATAACGGGAAGCCTAGGATCAGCAAGATGATCTCTAGTACGCGCAGGCGGCGCCTTGGCCGTGTCTTTTCCTTCACGAGTTTGACAAGGGATGTGTCCTCGGCGATTTGCTTGACGATCTCGTCAATGCTCCCAAGGTCCGCGATGGCCTCCTCCTCGCTTTTTCCTTCGTCCATGCGGTCGGCGATCGCTTCCTCATAGAAGGACATGCGGCTTTGAAGGTCATCTTTGGGTAACCCGGCGAGTTCTTTTCTTAAAATGTCCAAGAATTCGGCTTTTTTCATCAATTCTCCTCCTTCAGAATAAAGGAGTATACATTTGTAAGCTCCTCCCATTCCCGTTTAAAATCCTCCAGGCGGGCGCGGCCTTTGTCGGTGATGCGGTAATACTTGCGTAGCCGCCCCTCAAACTCCACCGAACGGGTGGCGACCATTTTGTCATCGATCAGACGTTTGAGAATGGTATAAAGCGTGGATTCCGAAAGGGTCAGGACGGGGCGGAGATCCTTGATGATTTTGTAGCCATAGGATTCTTCGTTCTTGACGGCGCTTAGCACCAGCACATCCAGAACTCCTCTTCTCAGTTGGGCGTCCACGAATACCTCACCTTTCGTTATACATCATATCGCGGGGTATTATGGAACGCAATAAGAAAGGCACGTTGAATTACATTCTCCCGATATCGCGAATCTTAGATCAGGATTTCGTTTGCCGATGTCGTTTGAGATACTCTTTATGACTCTTTATAATCGAAGACGGAAACAAGGGGTTTGCAATGGGCACGCTCATCATCGTCATTCTCATCGTCGTTGCCGGAATCGTCGCGGTCGTCTTTTTGAACAAAGCGCTGCATTTTCTTTCCATACGCTTCGGATGGGTCTATTGGCCCGTGATGGCGCTATTGTCCCTGCTGCTATTTTTGCTATGCATTCCTTCAAGCGGCGCGACCATCGTGCCTATAGTCGACGATAACAACGTCATTTCTTCCGCCTGGATCGTGGCCATCTTGCATTTTCTCTACTTCTATTTTCTGATTCCGATGCTCGATGGCGATACCAATTTTTATTTTTCCTACACGATCGAGAGTCATACCTTCTCGCCCGATGAAATCGTGGAACACGTCAATGAGACGTATACTCCAGGCTGGGTGAGGAAGCTCATCACCCAAGCCGTCGGCGCCTTCATCTGCTTCCTGATCGTCTGGCTTTCCGCTTTTAGCTTGCTCTGGCTCATCTTCGTCCTTGAATTGCTCTATACGCTTTATTTGTCAACGATCGCGATTCTGAATCGTTTCTTCCCAAAAAGAAGGTAACGCCTTTGCCGTTTTCTCCCTTTGCCATCGTGGGTCTTTTCGCCTATTTGCCATTTCGAATAACGGTTTTTGAAGAATATACCCTTAACATGGCAAACATTACCTATGCCCTGCGGCCATCTTGGGTTAAAATATGGCAAATCATGGAGGTCCTGTACATGAAAGAAGAATTGCTCAAGGGCTTAAGCGAAGAACAAATTGCGAAAGTCAAAGCCTGCAAGAATCAAGAAGAGGTCCTCGCTTTAGCAAAGCGCGAAGGCGTCGAACTCTCCGACGAGCAACTTGAAGCCGTCAGCGGCGGCGGCTGCACGCCGATGGGGGAATGTCCGAATTGCCACACTCAATGTAGGCAATATGTTGATTCCTTTACGGGCAGAAGTGGCGTCCAATGCCCGAATTGCGGTTTTGTACTCACAAACTGATTCTTCCCCACTACGAGGTGATTATTCGCCTGGCATTCCAATCCAATGGAATGCCTTTTTCATTGAAACTGCGGTATGTGTGAAAAGCCGACTCACCGGAGAAGATTTACTTTATAGATACGCAAACGTCTATCGGATAAGAATATCCGCAGCTGATGCAAATGCAGATTACGGACTTTCGGTGCGCGCTTTTCGGTCAAATCGGTGCATCGGTTTCGGCAAATCGGTGCATGGTTTCGGACAAACGGTTTGAGCGGACAAAAGCTCTCTTCCGTATATCGCACGCATGCGCCAAGCTGATGA
>JAFSVB010000011.1 GCA_017450325.1 Bacilli bacterium
ATCGCCTTACGACGATACTTCGGGGTGAACACGATGTGGTACTTGCAGTCCCACTTCGTGTGCGAGAGGCTCGAGACCTCGTCGTTCTTGCGTGGCATAATAGTAAAGACCTCCGGGCATCAAGGACAATTGGACGTTGCCATTGTATGCCTCCGGAGGTCTTTACGCATCAACGCCTCCGCTTATTCAGGTCTCGCCCGCATAGCAGGCGGTTTTAAGTTGTCCCTAGCGGTCCACATAATGAAAAACGACATTCGCTTTTGGAACGGAATGTCGTCATTTTTCCTGTGGTCGGGATGATCGGATTCGAACCGATGGTCTTCTGCTCCCAAAGCAGACGCGATAACCAAGCTTCGCTACATCCCGAAGCCCATATATTTTGCGTGTTCGCACGCGCGGAAGCAAGCAAAAGAAATCAGGTGCTTATTCTTGTGGCTTTGGTTTTTTCTTTCCTTCGCGAATCGTCTTGCCGATGTCCTTTTTCACCTCTTCCATCAAGACGGCTTCGTCCTCACCTTCAAGTTCGATGCCATCGAGAAGGTCTTGGAGGCGATATTCCACGCGCAGGTAGCGTTTCGTCTGCACGCCGATGACGACGGTCAGGGCACCGTTGATCAGCCCTTGCGAGGTCGAGCCAATCACGGTGGAAAGGATGCCACCGAGTATTCCTAGGCTCGGCGCGAGGTTATCGGTCAAGGAATGAAGAATGGCGGGTGTAGAGGCCGATGCCCCATAGGCGATCAAAGAATCGCGGACGACGGATGCATAGATGCGCATAAGCCGTGGCTCGGAGGGACGATATCCATATAGATAGAGCAGGTCTTTGACAAGATTTAGCTCGTACATGGCGACGATAGCGGTATCAAGGCGGTCGGATTGACTCAAAGCGGTGAAAATGCCGACCTTGGTCGCCGCGGAACGGATCAGCTTATCCGCCATTTTCCTCACATCCTGGTCATAGATTTCGGTTAAGGCAAGGCGAAGACCATCGTTGTCCTTGGTTTGTCGAGCGACTGCGAGCTTACCAATGCGTGATTCGTCATACCAGCCGACATTATCGGTCTTCGCGGCGAAATCGATCATATGGTCGGCAATATCCTCGCGCATCTTGCGGTTATGTATCTGCGCGGCGCGGGCATTTCGCTGGTCGACGTTGGTCTGGAAAGCGGGAAGTTTATGAATTTTCACCAGAGGGAAGACGTAGAACAAACCAAACGCAGCAACGGCGGGGACGATGGAGATATAACCCGCAACCTCATTGATTTCGTGGATGCGCAGGACGATGAGCAAGAGACACGTAAAGACGATGACGCCGATGCTCGCAGCGAACAAAAACAAGAAAAGCCGCGCCGCCTTATAGTTCTGGGGGCGGGTATATTTCGCCTTATATTCCTCTAACGTCATCTTCGCGGCGGGAGCAGGCAGGTTTTTCTTGGGTTCGTCAGGATTCATCGACCTTCATTGTACCAAGGTCAGGACGCCAGGAGGAGTTTTATTCGCCAAGCGCGGCACGAAGTTTGCCTTCAAGGCCATAAAGAAGCGGCTCGAAGTGCACGCCATAGGGATGGGCTGGGTCATCGATGGTGTTGACGATGCAATCAAACGTGAAATCAGCGGCGAGACGGCCCGCATCAAAAATGCTTAATCCACGAAGATATCCGCCGACGAACACCGAGGCGAACACATCGCCCGTGCCATGGAAGTCTTTGAGGATTCGCTGATGCTGATAGGCTTTCTTTTCGCTACCGTTATAGAAGACGAAACCGGTTTTTGAAGGGGAATCGCCGATGCCTTTGAGAATGATGTTCTTCGCGCCAAAAGCCAATAATCCCTGCAAAATCGCATCGATTTCTTTCTCGTTGGGATTTGGATTAAAAGGGATGCCTAGCAAGAAGCAGGCTTCAGTTAGATTTGGAAGAAGGACTTCTGCGCGGGCACATAAAGGCCGCATTGAGGCGACATAGTCCATGTCGAAGCCACCATAAAGTTTTCCCTGGTCACCAAACGCAGGATCGACGATTAAGGGGCCTTTGTTAAGATGCGACAAAGCGATATCAAGAACCGCGTTGACGTCTTTCTCATGACCGAGATATCCGGTATAGACCGCATCGAAGTCAACTCCTACGCTTTTCCAGTGTTCCGCGATAGCGGGGAGGTCATCCTTCAGGTCGCGGAAAGTAAACCCGGAAAAGCCGGAAGTATGCGTGGACAAGATCGCGGTGGGCAAGATGGACGTCTCGATGCCGAGTGAAGAAAGAATAGGCAAAGCGACGGTCAAGGAACACTGTCCAAAGCAAGAGATGTCCTGGGCAGATAATATACGGATATGTTTCATGGGGTGTCCTCCAGATAGGTGCGACGCAATGCGCGCACGGAAGATTGATGACGTGGTCTCAATTTGAAATCACACGGCTATGAATTGTCCACCTCGAACATGAAAAATCAATACCCATTATGCGCGCACGTCAGCATATTGCGCACATTATTTGGAACATTCCACAAGCAGAAGTCTTTTAAGCAGCTCGTAGCGTTCTTTTTTCTCCCTCTTAGCAAAATGGACATCGCGGCTTTGAGGGTAATCGAAGGTGTAGTTCAATGCCACGTCTCCAAACTGCTCGCTTGTCAAATCAAAGGCGATTCCATCAACCACATTAAAACAATGATAATTTCCATCCCCCAGAGGAAAGCCGTAAACTTCGCCCCCGAAGATATCTTGAACCAGGAAAGCGGTTATCGAGCATTGGCCAAGGGTTTTGTTCTCTTCACTCCACTTTACCCGCATTCTCGGGGCGCAGGTCAAGGCGCACCAGCACCGAGATAAACGGTCATAAAGATCACGCGGGTTCTTGATGCATGGATAATCTTGACTCATAGGACAAACGGAGGCTCTCTCCGCGCCATAGAAGCGATATTCGGCTTTATCTTTAATAGGCTTTTCCATCGGAACCATTATATATGGGCGAAGCGAGCCCTAAGAAACAAAAAAACCACCGAATCGACTCAGTGGCAGTTTGCATTGGTGGCGCGCCCGACAGGACTCGAACCTGTAACCCCCAGATTCGTAGTCTGGTACTCTATCCAATTGAGCTACGGGCGCATGGCTGCATTTATCGCAGCCGAAGTAGTATAGGACACTTGTATGAAACAAGCAACCATCTTTTTTGGAGCTTCCGGCCGGATTTGAACCGACGGTAAGTGAGTTGCAGTCACTGGCCTTACCACTTGGCTACGGAAGCAGCGACGGAATTATAGCGCGCAGGAAACGCAGAAGGAAGAGCGATTTTTCCAAAAGTCGATTTTCGCGCGCACACGCGACTTTGCTAGGGTTGCTTTTTACCAATGATTGATTTAAAAAATAATGGCTTTTTACGCGAGATATTTAAGAAATAAGGCCTCCTCACGTTTAGTGGGAAGGCCTTAGGAAACAATTTATTTTTTGAGGTTGCCCCTCGCCGCTTGCGCCACTTCTTTGCGGCGGGCAACGCGGTATTTGTGGTAGTACTTCTTCGTGAAGACGGATGCGAGGATGATCGCGGCAGCCGCGGCGAGCACGATGCCGAAGATGACGACGCCCGAGATGGGGAGGTTGTTGGACTTAACGTCGCCCCACATCTTGAGGACGTAGATGTTGTTGGAACCATAATCACGCATGACCGCGAGCTTCGGGATCATGTTGTGGTCAGGATACTGAGCGTAGAACTGGCGTCCCACCACCACTTCGTTGCCTTCTTCGTCCGCGATGGTTTCGAGTTCGTCGGAGTAGAAGAGAAGGTTATTCAAGGCGGGGTCATCGGATGTCGTGTCGCCTGCGTCGATCGTGCCTTCGAACATATAGGTGAGGTCGCGGATGTCCCAGCCCTCGTTCTCCTCGAGAAGCTCGATGTCTTTGCCAGAGGCTTCGATGAGGGCGTTGATCTCGGCCACTTTCGCGTTATAGACCTCGATGTATTCGTCCCACGTCATGGCGACGCCATCGACAACGGGTTCCGCGTAAGTCGAGCCACGCATATCGAGGATGCCCTGCTCGAAGTCGAAGTCGGCGACATCATCCTCCGCGAGATCAAAGCCGGTCAAGTAGAGGATGTCCTGTTCGCCGTAGTCCTCATCGGGATTCTCATCCAAGGGATTGCCTTCCTCATCGTATTCGCGGTAGAGGAAATCACTATCCTCCCAAGTGCAGCCCGCATCGCCCGAAGCATCGTGCCAGTTGTACATGGCATAGCTGCGGGGATCATACCAGAGGCGGATGAGCTCATGGACGGTTTCACCAGCGATGAAGGAGGTATAGCCGATGGTCTCCATGTTGGCGGCCGCGACGATGGGGTCGGAGATGAAGTTTAGGAAGTCCTGAGCAGCGGCTTTATGCTCGGCGTCGCTGGTCTTGGGGATGCACCAGGAGTCGAACCAGATGTTGCCGCCGGTCTTGGGGACGGAATAATAAATGTAGTTATCCGCCTCGTTCTCGCCACGGTCCATCGAATAGACGGCATCGCCGCTCCAGGCGAGGTTCATGCCGACCAGGCCTTTGACGATATCGTCCTTGCCGGAGTCGACTTCGAAACCGAAGACGTTCTCCTTAAGGGCGAGGAGCGTCTCGCGCACTTCGCGGACGGATTTCTCGTCGCAGCGGTTGAAAATTTCGGTGAGCTTGGCGTTATAGACGTCCACCGCCTTGTCGTACATATCGGGGATGAGCGTGTACATGCCATCTTCCATGTCGAAGCAGCCAGAGTCCCTCATTTCCTGAAGGATCTCTTCTTCGTACTCCTTCATGATGCCAACGGAATAGGTATCGCGCATGGAGTCCTTGACGGACATCTGGTTGCGATAGCGAGGATCCCAAAGGGAATCCCAGTTCTGCATGTCAAACTTGACGGTGTCCTCGTCCACCCCGGTTTGGGTGCTGACGCGGGCGGGGTTATAGAGGATGCCGAGGGTCCCCCACATATAGCCGACGGAATAGTCCGCCATCTTCTGTTCCACACCATCGATGGGGGCGGTGATGGATTCCATGACGCTAAGGAGGTAGCTCGAGCAGTTGTCGTTGTAATTGGGAACGCTATCGCGGTCGATCGGCTGGAGCATGCCCATGGACATCATTTTCTGGACGGTATAGTCCGAAGCGGCGATGAGGTCATAGGTAGTCTTTCCAGTCTGGAGAGAAGAGAGCATGGTCTCGTTGGTGTCGTAGGTATCGTAGATGACCTTTACCTTCTTGCCGAGTTTTTCCGACTCATAAGCCTCGAAGCCAGAGAGGACGTCATCGTAAGTGACGGTAACCTCTTCGCCTTCCGGGTTGATATAGGTGTACTCAAAGGAATCTTCGCCGATATAGTCCTCGCAGTTAAGAGCCTTGATGATGAGGGTTCCAGCATCATTCGAGGAGCAGCCGGCGAGGGCGACGGCTGAGAGGAAAGCCAAGGAAATCGTCGCAAAAACCCTATTATTTTGTTTTTTCATGGTTATTCGCTCCTTCCTTTGCGCACCTTCTTCACGCTGCGGTTGCGGTAGATGGTCACCAGCACCGCGACGATGAGGACGGCGATGAAAATAAGGGTGGTCAAAGCGCGCATCTCCGGTGGGATAGGACCCTTCTTGATCTTGGCTTGCACCAAGGTGGAGAGCGTCTCGATGCTCTTGTCTCCCGAGAGAAGACCGGCGCCGCGGGTGAAGGCGGTGACGATGAAGTCGTCGAGGGACAAGGTGATGGAGAGGAGGAAACCCGAGGCGATGCCCGGGGCGATCTCGGGGATGGTGGCCTTGCGTAGCGCCTGGTTCTGGGTACAGCCAAGGTCCATGGCAGCCTCAAAAAGCGCGGGGTCCATCTGCTGAAGCTTGGGCTTCACGGAGAGATAGACGAAGGGGACCTGCAGGATCATATGGCCGACGAGCAAAGTCCAGAAGCTGAATACGTTCGCCCCACCGAGGATATACGTCTGGAAGAAGACGAACATGACGGTCAAGGAGAGGGCGATGACGATCTCGGCGTTGACGACCGGAATCTGGTTGACGCTTTCCAGGACTTCGCGGCTACGCCTCTTGGAATAGAACGCGCCGATGGCGCCGCAGGTGCCAAGGATGGTGGAAAGGGCGGAGGAGATGAGGGCGATGAGCAAGGTATTGCCTAAGGCCACCATGATCTCCTCACTTTGGAATAAGTTGCGGTAAAGGTCGAAAGAGAAGCCCGTCCAGGTGCCGATGTTGGTCGCCGTGGTGAACGAATAGGCGATGAGCACCATGATGGGGATGTACATGACGATGAGGACGGCCCAGATGATGCATTGGCCGATCGTCTTGTAGAGGATGCGGTTACGGCGCAGCTTGCGCTCGTTCGCGGTGCGTACAACGTGAGCCATTACCAACGACCTCCTCTCTCCATCGCTCCGTCTTTATGGAAGCGATTCGTGATGAACATGGTGATGAAGATGAGGGCCAACATGACGAACGCCATGAAGGAGCCATCGTTCCAAAGCGAATTGTTGAAGGAATTGGCGATCGAGTTGCCAAATAGCGTCAATTTGCCTTCCGAAAGGGTGTCCGAGATGACATAGGAGGACATCGTCGGCATGAAGACCATCTCCGCCGCGGAAACGATGCCGGGGACGGATTGGGGAAGGACGCTGTGGGTGAAGGTCTGAACGGGGTTGCACCCGAGGTCGCGCGCCGCCTCGATTTGGCTCTTATCGAGCTTAATCATCGTGGTGTAAAGCGGCAAAATGGTGAACGGCAGATAGTTATAGACCAAGCCGATCAAGGTCGCGGCATACGGATGCTCGCCGCCTTTGATGCCAATCATATAGAGAACGTCGCGGGTTGCGCCGGTACGGAGGACGAAGTTGATCCACATCGGCATGACAAAGAGCATGACCATGACGTAGTTCTTGTTCACTTTCCTATCGGCGAGAAGATAGGCGATCGGGAATCCGATGACCAAACAAAGGATCGTGTTCATGATCCCGAGGAACAACGAGACGACCAGAACGTTCAGCTTCGTGGTCGAGGAGAAGAATTCCACGAGGGAATCGAAGCTAAACACCAAGGAACCCGTATCCGTGGTCTTGGAGAACGCATAGACCAGGATGATGAGGATTGGGATCACGACAAAGAGGATGAGGAAGATGAAATAGGGAATCGCAAGGTACTTCCTTTTGAAGGAGACGATGCGACGGAACATGGATTTCCCACCATGCGAGCGGTGCCCTGCCCTAGTCGATGACATACTCCTCGATTCCTTTCTTTAGACGCAGGAGGATGTCCGCTTTCTCAATCTGGATGGAGACGAGGTCGTAGACGTTCCAGGTATAGGGCGAGTTGACGACGAAGTCCTCGTCGTCATCGGTGCGGATGATGTATTGCCAGTGGTCGCCAATCCAGACCGCCGAGATGATCTTGCCTTGGGTTTGGCCGATGGAAAGGTCGTCGGAAAGAGCGACTTTGTCGAGGGGAACCTCCGCGACGACGGGGGCGTTCTTAAGATCGTATTTCTTGCCATCGGGGCCAACGAGGTAGCCTTGGTCATCAAGGGAAGAGCCCTTGAGAAGCTGGGTGACGTCACATTGGAAGGTATCCTCGCCGATGATGACGTTGTTGGCGTTATCGATGAGGGCGTCGACATACTGGTTGATGGTGAAGTCCTTGTGCATGAGCTGGAGGTTGTCCGGCTCGACGCGGATGGAGATCTCCTTACCGACTTCGTGGTTGCGGGTATCGCGGCAAAGAACCTCGTTCTTGCCGACTTTGACGATGTATTCGTAATGGACGCCCTTGAAGATCTTGGACTCGATGACGCCGTTAGCGATGCCTTCGCCCTTGGGGAGGAGGATGACGTCTTCGGGACGGATGACGATATCGACCTTCTCGTTGAGCTCAAAGCCTTCTTCCTCGGGGCATTTCCAGACCGAACCGATGAAACGGACGCGTTTCGGGGCCTCGATGGTGCCGTTATAGATGTTGGATTCGCCGATGAAGTCCGCGACGAAGGCGTTGATGGGCTCGTTGTAGATCTGCTCGGGGGTGCCGACTTGCTGGATTTCGCCCCGGCGCATGACGACGATGCGGTCGGACATCGTAAGGGCCTCTTCCTGGTCATGGGTGACGTAGAAGAAGGTGATGCCGAGCTTCTTATGCATTTCCTTGAGCTCGACCTGCATGTCTTTGCGCATCTTGTGGTCGAGGGCGGAAAGAGGTTCGTCGAGCAAGAGCACTTTGGGCTCATTGACGATGGCGCGGGCGATGGCGACGCGCTGCTGCTGGCCACCAGAGAGCGTGCCGACGTCGCGGTCTTCCATTTCGTCGAGGTCGACGATCTGCAGGGCGTGGAGCACCTTTTCGTCGATGACTTTGTTGGAAAGGCGCTGCATCTTGATTTTCTTGTTGCCCTTCTTGTCGGTCACCTCAACGGGGATGCGCTTCATCTTTAGGCCAAAAGCGACGTTATCGTAGACGTCGAGGTGTGGAAACAGCGCGTAATGCTGAAAAACCGTGTTGACGGGGCGCTTGTGGCAAGGCAGCGTCGAGATGTCCTCGCCATTGAGCAAGATCTCGCCGGAACTTGGTGTCTCAAAGCCCGCGATCATGCGCAAAGTTGTGGTCTTGCCGCAGCCGGAAGGACCCAGAATCGTGATGAATTCCCCTTCCTTTACGTCCAAGTTGAAGTCGTTGACGACAACGGCTCCGTCCTCGAAGCTCTTCGCGACATGCTTCAAGGAAATGATGGTTGCTTTCTCTTCCATAGACGTTACCTCCCGTTTCGAAAGACAATGCGTACAGAGTGTTGAAGGTGCCGTAGAAAGGGGTCCATTTCAACGGCGCAAATAATGGGGGCAATTCATTAAAAAATCAACAAGAATTTTCATCGCTTTTTATCGTTGAAAAACCGCGAGGGCAAAAAAGTGGCTTTTCATCGGCCTCATCGGTGAAATACAGGCAAAAATATTTTTTGATTTTCACGCCGAAAAACACGTCTGAAAACAAGCGGTTTTCTCGATGCTATTTTTTAGGAGTTTTCTTCCTCTTTTTTCGGGCGGCCATCCGGACCGTAATTGTCTTTGGTTGAGGAGGCTTTGCTGGGGTCGATGAGAATGGCCTCATTGATCTTTTGCTTTAAGGGCGATGGGCCTCTAGGAGCTTCTTCTCGACGTTTGATTTCCTCTTGCCATTTTTCGGGGAGGGCACTGAAGAACTTCTCCCCCGCTTCCGCTTTTTTCTTTCGTAGCTCGACGCGCATCTCCTCGTATCGAGCCGCAAGCGGAGAAGATTTCGCTAAGGCGACCACCTTGGAGAAGAGGCCGATGGAGTGAACCAAGTCGACGAGAAAAATGCCATAGGCGACCCCGAGGGCGAACAAGAACCCGAAGTTCGCGGCGACCCCATCCCCGCCGAACATAAAGGCATAGGCATCGTTTGCAAGCGCGCTCACGAACGGGTGGGCGAGATAATAGTACACGATGGCAATCGCGAACCAGATAAGGGAAAAGACGGGGCAAAGGATTCCAAGGAAATTGCCTTTCATATTGGAATAGTCCCATAGCCGCACCTTAAAACCCTTCACGAACAAAAGGCCCGCGAGCAGTTCTAAAAGGTTCAACGACAAACCCATGATGACAAGTGGCAGCAAATCCTGAACGCAAGGCCCCCTGCCCTCCAAGGGAGAATAAAAAGAAAGTCCCGGGAGCATTGAGACGAAGGCGTTACAAAGCACATACATCGTGACTAGGCCAAAGCCATAAAGAGGGAGCCAAGGCCCTTTCATGAACCCTGGATTCACCCATTTCTTCGCCGAAACGAATCGGCGGAACAACGCCTCGAGGCCGTAGCCGAGCATGCATCCGACCAAGAAGAGAAAAAGAAGGAGGAGAAACGTTTTCATGATGATGGACATTATACGCCTATCAAAAAGGTTGTATCATCGGGTTGGGAATGGAAAAAGGGCAATTTGCTGGTATCATACTGCCATGCTTCTAAAAAAGACCCCACTCCTATGCATGGCCTTCCTCCTCGCGGGTAGTCTGTTCTCCTGTAAGGAAGAAACCCCAACCAAAGTCGCGCTTGATTTTGGCACCTACGTCGGCAATCAGGCGGACGACCTTATCGACAACACTTCGCAACTATGTTGGATCAAGCGCTCTAAACTCGACCAGCTCGTAAACGAGAAAGACTCTTTCCTGCTCCTCGTCCATGGCGCGGCCGACGAATGTACCTGTTTTACGCAATGGCATAACACCGTCCTCGCGCCCTACATTAAGCGAAACAAGCTTCTTGTCTACGCAATCACCTTAAAAGAATTCGAGACAGGGACGGATTACCTTGGCGTTTTGCGGATCAGCGGTTCCGATACGCTATGTGTCTTTCAGTCTGGGACTCTGCGTTATCAAAAGGATACAAGCGATCAACAAGCATCCTTCGTCAAGGACTACGCCGCCTTTTCGACATGGATGAAAGAGCGGACGGAAAACCCGAAAATATACTACGTTTCATTTGAGATTTTGGATGAGTTTTACGGAGATTTCGACCCATTTACCATCTATTTTGGCCGCGACAATTGTCCCGACTGCGCCTATTTGAAGAACGCCCTTCTTAAAGACTACCTCCACACGAAGAAAATCGTCGACGACCGCTTTCTATACGTAGACTTCGATGCGGTCCGTCCATCCAAGGACGACGAGGACTATGAAGCGAAGATGGTCACCTACGCCCAAACGAAAACCAAATATGGTCTAAGCGAAACCGAGGACAATCCCGCCGGCATGGGCGAAGGTGTGTTCCCCACCATCTACTACGTCCGTCCTAATGGTAAAGACTATACGGGCGAAGTCATCGAATCCGCCGGCGTTTTCTTCAATGAGATGCTCGGCAAGGATGGCAAGCTCAGCGGGCGTTACTTTACGAAAGAACGCTATGATGCCGCGAAGGAGACTTACCTTTCCTACGTCGCAGATGACGCCACGCTTACATCCAAGTGGATTGAGGGTGACATTCTCAAGACGGATACCCCAGATCGCCACGAGGCATTAAAGCCTTACGAAGCACCCTTCTTCAACGCCTTGCTAAACTACTGCGTATTGGATCAGTAAACAGAAAAACAGGAACCCCGTGTGTCGGAATTCCTGTTTTTTTCTTTATCGATTATTCGATGTCGTTGCCGTCGTCATCAACAGGGACAAGCTCTTCGGCGGGAGCGCCGCAGATGGGGCAGCTACCGTCCGGATTCGCTTCGACGATCATACCGCAGACCTTGCAACGGTACTTCTGGACTTTGGTTTCGGGCATTATGTTTTTTCTCCTTTGCTACATTGTAAAGCAAATATATTAGTCCGCAAGGGTTCCCATCGGATCCCAGGGGTTGAGATGGACGGGGACTTTCTTGGCCGCGGCCGCCTGCTCCTTCGTGAGGTATTTCGTTTTGACGACGGCCTGATAGACGAAGCGATCAAACCAGGTGTCCGACATGACGTGATAGCCCTTGGCGCCGCTAGAGTCACCCCAAGAGTTCTCAATCTTCCATTTAAGCGGGCGACCATCTTCGAGGTCGACGCCGACGATGACCATCGCATGGTTCATCGCGCTATGGCGGAAGTCGAGCATTGCGCCCTTATCGAATTCAAGGGGGAAGCCAAACGCGGACTCATAGTCGAAGGACTTATCGTCCCAAGCGTGGTAGTCCTTGTCGCGGAAGAAACTGACATCGCTTCCAAACCAGACGATTTCGCCGGCAAGGAGCTGACGGACGATGGCGTCCTTGAGGTCCTTCATCTCGACGTTGAGGTGGTTGATGAGCTTGCCCTCGAGGACATTGCCAAGGTAATCGATTGTGAAGTTGCGCAGGAACGGCTTGTCGGCGGTTGGAGAATTGATGAGGGACTGATATTCGTCGATCTCTTTTCCGATGTATTTGTCGAAGAAGGTCTTCGGGGTGAAAGTCTCCTTATGGAACTTTTCCTTGGCGTCGACGTATTCGAATTCGAACTTCTCGGGTGGCACGCCAAAGGCATCGAAGAAGAGGCGGTAGACGCTCTCCATCGTCTTGTCCTTCAACGGGCGGATTTCCGATTTCCTTCCTTTGGCGGAAAGCTCATGGGCTTTATAGGCGAAGTTGCGGACGATCGAGTTCACGAGGAAGTTCGTCTCGCGGGTGTTATTGGACTGGAATGTCTCTGGGAAGCAATCTTTGGGCATAAGGCCGTACTTCTTCACGAGGTTGACGAACATATCCCACTGGCCGCCATCGGATACGGGATTATCCAGGATGAATTGGAAGACGCGTTCGTTGGGGGAATACTGGGCGAGGGAGATGACCGACTCGAGGGCGTAATTGGCTTTCTCGATTTTGTCAAAAAGGGAGATATAGTTCTGGCTGAGCTCGAACGATGGGGCGATGTTGAGCTTCTTCGCGACGATTTCACGAAGGACATTGAGACCCGCAAAGATCCAGCAGCGCCCGCTGGACTTCTGGTTGGTGACGGGCATCGTCTTCACTTCGTTCGAGAAGGCGAGGTTCGTGCTGATTTGTGCAGATGGATTGTAGACCGCGGCGGACACCGAGCTGCGAGACAAGGCGTGGCGGACGACGGTATTGGTCCGATCCTTTTCATATTCGGTCTGAATGCGTGCGCGGAAATTTTTATCAAGCGCACCTTCGATATTGCTCATGGGATTTCCTCCAAAGATTCGAAATAGATTTTACTCTTCTTCTTCGCGGGTGCAATGAATGTGAGTACGCACGAAGCACGGGATGGCGAGCACCAAAAGCCGTACTGCTCGCTCCAGACAAGAAAATGATGGCGTTTTTACGAAGATTTTCTGGTATAAATGCAGTTTTCAAGCTCTTTGGACTTCCGCGGATGTTGCCGTAGAGCGCAATCCTTTGTTTGTTCCTTTTTCTCTAGAGTGTAGAATTCTTCCCGGAGGCCATGAATATGGAAAAAGACATACTTCGTTTTCTCGATTACGTGAAGATCGATACCCAATCTGACGACACAAGTTTCACCGTGCCAAGCACCGCGAAGCAATTGAACCTTTCTCGAAAGCTTCAAGAAGACCTGAAAGAACTCGGCATCGAATCGGAACTTGATGAATTTGGCGTCGTCTATGCGAAATTGCCTGGCGTCGAAGGACTGGACCCCATCGGCTTAAACGCCCACGTCGACACCGCCTTGGAATGCTCGGACTTCGATGTGAAGCCAAAAATCATCGAAAACTATGATGGAGGCGTCATTGAGCTCGGACACGGTTATAAGATGTCACCCGCGGAATTTCCCTCGCTAGGGGAGCATATCGGGGATACCTTAATCACCACTTCGGGTGATACGCTTCTAGGCGCCGACGATAAGGCGGGCCTCGCCATCATCATGGCCGTCCTCGATTATTTCGTCTCTCATCCGAACATCCCCCACCACCCCATTTGCATCCTCTTCACTCCCGATGAGGAAATCGGCCGCGGCCCCGACCACTTCGACCCCAAGAAGTTCGGCGCGAAATATGCCTATACGGTCGATGGCGGCATCTATGATTCCGTCGCCTGCGAGACGTTCAATGCCGCTCATGCCGACGTGACGCTGCATGGCATTTCCATCCATCCGGGTGAGGCCAAGGGCAAAATGGTCAACGCCTCGGACCTCGCCTTTGCCTTTGATCACGCATTGCCCGCGGAAAAGCGTCCCCAATTTACTTCGGGCTATGAGGGCTTCAATCACCTTGTCAGCATGGTTTCGGGCGTCGACGAAGCGAAGATGCACTACATCATCCGCAACCACGATCGCGCGAAGCTCGAGGAACAGAAAGAAGAATTCCACAAAGCGCGCGAGGAAGTCCTTCGTCAATACCCAGGGGTCACGATCGACCTAGCCCTTGGCGATGATTATCACAACATGAAGGAAATCATCGACGGCTGCCCCGAATGCGTACGCAAAATCGATAAGGCCTATGCGACGCTAGGCATCAAACCACGTTATGAGCCGATCCGCGGAGGAACCGATGGAGCGGGTTTCTCCTTCCAGGGCGTCCCAACTCCGAATCTCCCCACAGGCTCTTATAACCATCACGGCCGCTTCGAATACTTGTCGGTGCGCGAGTTCAAGATCATCAAGAACCTCATCATCGAAATTCTTAAGGCTGAATAAGCAAAGCCCCCGAGCGAAACGCCGGGGGCTTAGTTTTCATCTTGGCTGGGGTGACTGGGATCGAACCAGTGCATGCGGATTTCAGAGACCCGTGCCTTACCGCTTGGCTACACCCCAAGGCGGAATTATTTTACACGTTTCAAGGGGCTGGTCAATAAGCGAAGTTGGGCGAAATGGACAATCTGCTGAAATATGGGCCGATAGACGTTGTTTTTTCCTTCTGTTCCTATATCCTTGAATCCGTGAAAATCATCGATGCGCACGTTCATCTTGGGTCATGGCCTAATATCGAGACAAGCAAGGCCAACTTGCTTTACGGTATGGACGCCTATGGCATCGCATCGGGGATTCTCTCCCACGCGGATTGCTCGACATTCCCCGGGGATGCGGGTGCTTTCGCCACCCCGATTTCCGCCGCGGAAGGATTGCGACAATGCATCGAGTTCGCGAGAGAGCATCCTGGCCGTTTTCATCTCGCCGCTTGGATAAAACCTATCGTGGAGCCGCGCCCAAGCGAAGAGCTGCTTTCTTTGATTCAAGATAATCACGACCTTATCGTCGCTTTGAAGCTTCACCCTTTTTGTGAGCGCATCTCGCCCTGCGACGAGAGACTCGAGCCCTATTACGAACTTGCGGCCGAGCTGAATATGCCCATCCTTTGCCATACGGCTTTAGACTTCCATTCATCCATTGGGGAGTTGATCCTCGCCGCAAACGCGCATCCGAACTTGCGCTTCGTCGCCGCGCATTTAGAGCTGTCGAGCGACCATCATTATTCCATCAACGCCCTAAAATCGACGAAGAACGTCTACGCGGATACCGCCTGGGTGGACATGGAAAGCGCGAGGCTTGCGATGGAAGAACTTGGCGTCGACCGCGTAATGTTCGGGACGGATTCTCCCTTAGATGGGCCAGAAACGCTCGCAAATCCCCTCTATTTTTCGTTTTTAAACAATACGGAGCATTTGCCTGAGGACATCTATGAACGCTTGATGTCGGGCAACGCAAAAGCGTTTTATGGCATCGACTAAAGGCACAATTATTTCTAACACTTCTTCTTTTTGTGATTACAATATAATTAGACTGTGTTAAAGGAGCGCCCTATGAAGACCTTACTAGTTGGTTTTAAGAAATACGCTGGCCACGACTCCAACCCGTCGGAGAAAGTGATTGAGTCACTTCAAGGTGGAGATATCGTCGGTTGCGTTTTGGATGTGAGTTTTGCGAAAGCGCGTAAGCTGCCTGAAATCATCGAGAGGGAAAAGCCGGACTTTATCATCACGATGAATCTCTCTCCCTTCAAGAAAGAGCCCGCCATCGAAGAATATGCCTACAACGAGATCCGCTCGGAACAGCCCGACGAGGAAGGCGTCCTCATCAAGGACTCGACCCCCGTCGATCCCGAGGGACCGAAGTCGCTCAACTCCGTTTTGGACATTCCTTCGATTCAGCAGTTCCTCTCTTCCCGCGGTTGCTCCATCAGCATGTCCATCGACCCAGGCCTATGGATCTGCAACATGGTGAGCTACCTCGCCCGCGAATCCAAGATTCCCTCCGTCTCGCTCCATTTGCCGCAAGCGAAAGACTTCCCCATCGCGGAGCAAGTCGAAGTCGTTGAGAATATCATCGAATACTTCTCGTTGATCTAAACGGAATCGATATCGTCTTTATACGAAGAAGAGTTGGAGCGGAGACCCCGCTCCTTCTTTTCTTGCTGAAAGCCCCACCCATCCGAACCTTTTCGGCGAGAGCTTACATACTTGCCGCGCACATATTTCTTTCGGTATTTTGGCATAGAGGGATTATACTTCATTTATGAATTGTTTAATATTGCTCGCCGACGGCTTCGAAACCGTGGAAGCCCTCCAAACCTACGACCTATTGAAAAGGACGCATAAGTTCGACGTTCGGCTTTGCTCCGTCAAAAGCACTCTTGAAGTCACGTCTTCTCAATCCGTGAAAGTGACCGCGGAGTTACTTCTTTCCGACGTCGACCCACTCTCTTTCGACTTCTTGATTCTGCCAGGAGGAAAGATCGGGGTGGAGAATCTGAAAAACAGCGCGGAAGCCCATAAGCTCATCCGTCTTTTCCTCGACGCGGGCAAAGACGTCCACGCTATCTGCGCGGCCCCCTCCGTTCTTGGGATGCTCGGTTATCTCGAGGGGCTCCCCTACACTTGCTTCCCGGGATTTGAACTAGGGAATGGCATTTGGCAAGATGCCGGCGTCGTCGAAACGCCCCACATCATCACTGGACGTTCCATGGGATACACGATGGACTTTGCCAAAGCCATCATCGCCCACTATTATGGCAAAGAGGCCGTGGAAGCCATTCGACCTGGCGTCGAAGGGTTACGATAAGCGTGACCATATCGCTTTGCATATCCATTTAAATGAACGATAATACCAACCATGAAAGCCAAAGATTTAGCCACTCCCGCAAAACGAGTTGAATTCCTCTATAGTGACTTCACGATCGGCGATGCCGTCAAGAAGATGGAGCGCTGCCACTACTCGATGATTCCGGTCATCGAGCGCAATTCCGCGCGCTACCTTTATTCCGTCTCCTCGGGCGATATCCTGCACCGTATCGTGACCGCTGCCGATAGCAAGGCCGCCCTTGCGGATCCGCTCTCGACGGTTCGGATCGAACGTCTTACGCTCTCTTGCAACGAGGACGTCGACGTCACCGACCTTTTCGAATTAGCCGTAAATCAGAACTACATTCCTTTGGTGGACAATAATGGTGCATTTCGAGGCATCTTGACGCGTCGCGCCATCTTGACCTTTCTCATGCCCGCCAAAGAAGGAGAATAAAACATGCCCGATTGTGACAACAATTGCTCGTCCTGTGGCGTCGAGAACTGCCCGAGTCGTAATGGCGAGAGCCTTCGCGTCGAAGCCAATGAACTCAGCAATGTCAAAAAAGTGTTTGCCGTCGTCTCTGGGAAAGGCGGCGTCGGCAAATCCTTAACCACGTCCTTACTCGCCGTCAACGCCAGGCGCGCTGGCAAAAACGTCGCCATTATCGACGCCGATTTGACCGGTCCCTCCATCCCGAAGGCCTTTGGGCTAACCGAGATGGCCACTGCGAACGAGACCACGATGTTCCCGGTGCGGAGCAAAACCGGCATCGAAGCCATCTCGCTCAACCTGCTTCTTGATGACCCCGCGTCTCCCGTCATATGGCGTGGACCGATTCTAGCGGGACTTATCAAGCAGTTCTGGACCGACGTCGCCTATGGAGACATCGATGAGCTCTATATCGATATGCCCCCGGGAACGGGCGATGTTCCCCTGACCGTGTTCCAATCGCTCCCCGTGGACGGCATCATCGTCGTAACCAGCCCGCAGGAGCTCGTCTCCCTCATCGTCGAGAAAGCGGTCCGCATGGCCGACATGATGAACATCCCCGTCCTCGCTATGGTCGAGAACATGGCTTATCTTGATTGCCCGCATTGCGGCGAGCGCATCTATCCCTATGGCCATGGTAATGAGGAGGAGGCGAAGCGCCTAGGCATCCCCTACTACGCCGCCATGCCGATTGATCCGAAGCTAGCCAAGCTCGTCGACGAAGGAAGAATCGAGGATTTCGAAGGCGATTACCTAAAGGATCTTAACGAGTATCTTTCTAAGATTTAAACCGCAAAACCCCATTCTTTTTGAAAAGAACAAGCCTCGGAAACGGGGCTTTTCTTCTAGTGGCTAAAGAAAAACCGCGCCGCCCGATGAACGGATGACGCGGCGAGGAATGCTTATTTTTTTCGTGCGATTAGGCCTTTTACCAAAGCGACGACCGATACGATGACCGGTGCCAAAACCGCAAGAAGAGTCGCGATATTCACGCTGGCGGCAAAGGCGACGGGCAACATGCCAAATCCCGCATTCGAGGGCGCGTCTAAATCCAAGCCCAAAGAAAGGAAATAGAGCGCGGCGATCACCACGGACAAGCAAAGCGAAATCGAGGCGAGCGGGAGAAGAAGCTCTTTCTTTTTCTCCTCTTTTAGTTCGTTGTAACCGAATTCCCAAAAACCGATCGTAACGGCACTCATAAGGAACGCTAAAACCAGCATGACGCCATAGAAATCATGGCCAGAGCCGAAATCGTAAATGAAGATCGTTAGGGTGCCGCCAGAGAGACCGTAAAGCGCAAAGAGCGCCCAGAAAGCCACGAAGGTGCAATATAGACCGCGCAGTTTCTTCGCAATCGGTCCGCGAGACGGAGTGACAAGGGGCCACTTCTGCTGCCATTTCTTCATGTAGAGGATGGCGCAGACGCCAAGGGCGATAAACAAAATGGAGTAGATCATCATGTCCAGCGGATAAAGGGCCGTAGGAGACCCTTCCACGAGCGAGAGGTATGTGCCCGCGATGCGCATGATGATGATATAGAGGAAAGTAACGGTGCCAAAAGCGATGATGCAGATGGCATCCTTCATAATGGACTTCTCCCACTTCCCCTCTACTTTACGGAAGGCGGCATGAAGCAACAGCAGCGTCCAGAACGTCATGAAGAACAAAAGGAATTGCGGGACGTTGCGAATCAGGTCACGGATCGCGACGTCAGGCGAAGCGCTGACGATGGAACCGATGATATCCGCGAAGGAATAAAGAGTGTAGAAGAAGACGAAAGAGGAGGCCACGAAGAATACGATGATCAGCAAACAGAGCAAGAAAGACTGCGTCCTTTGCTTACGTTCGAATTCAGAAGGCAGATAATTGGAACGATCGAATAAGCCTTTCATAGTTACCACCTCACCCATTTGGCGAAGTCACCTGTCGCCCGTTCGTTGTAATAAAGATGCTCGAGTTCGAAGTCCTCGCCCGTGCGCAGCGTGACAAGAGATGCGCCGATGAGGTCGAAATTCTCGTTGATGCCCACCGAAAGCAGGCCTTCTTTCATCGCGGGATCCTCGCTGTTGACGTCGATATGAGCATAGTAAAGTTCCGTGCCCGTCTTGACGCCTAGGCCAAGGACGACGCCTTCGTAATCCACGGTCCAGTCCACGTTGTGGGCATGTCCCATGAAGGCTGCCTTAAGATGATGATTACGGCCTTCCTTGATGAATTTGGACGCGAAGCGCTCGTCTCCGTTATCCGCAAAGCCTTCGAGTTTGAAGAGCTTATGCTTATAGGCGGCGTTATCGTTATGAATCGCATTCCACGCTTTCAAGTTGTCGTCTTGGGGGATGTGATAATAGGCAATCGTCGGAACGGTATCGCCAACTTTCTCGTGTTCTTTGAGCCACCAGTCAACCTGATCATCGCGTATATAGTCATAATCGCGGAAAGGAGAGACCGCGGTCTCGGAAAAGGATGCGCCCGAGTCGAGGTTGGCAAGTTGCCATTTCGTCGCCGTGGACGCGGTACCATCTTCTGTCAAGTTAATCACGAAGTTGCTACGGCCATAGAGATTGTCGTCGGGTTCAAAATAGATGCAGTGCGGCGCCCTTTCGAACTGACGGGCCAGCCAACTGGCGTTATAGATGCCATGGCGGTCATGGTTCCCCCAGATGACGGCGTAGCGGAATCCATACTCGTCCGCCTTTTCTTCAAAGTAGTTCACGAACGTACGAACATGGTACGTGTTCGCAAGCATGAATTGATCACCCGTGATTTCGATGAGGTCGATCTTCGCCCCGTTTCCTTGGGTTGCGACGATATGGTCTTTGGACTCCTTCAGCACCTTGTCCAAGTACCGCTTCGATGCAAGCGTCGAAGAGTTGACATTCCAATGGATATCGGTGAGCTGAAGCACATTGAACTGATCGTGGAACTTCATCGTCCGCACGTAATCGTCCAGATGCTCTTGATAGTTATAGGTGTTTCCGCAGGAGGAAAGCACCGCCGATAGCAATGGAATGGCCGAGATAAATATTTTCTTGTTCATTCTTATTGCACCTTTCGAATAAACAAAGGTTACTTTGTTTTCGCGCGCATGGGAATAAGATGTTCAATTTTTCTCATGAACAAAAAGGGAACTTTGGCAAATATCGATGCAAAAAGCCATTCATTTTTGATTCGGCGACGTTTGAAGACCGCTTCGATTCTCTGCCTGCTATTTTGGTTCGCTGGCGCCTTCTTGGCTCTGCTGGTAGATACGGAAATGCTCTTCCCGATGGTTTTTAGCATCATAGAGGGCAAGGTCCGCCTTTTTGAACAGCTCTGAATAGTTCTTCGCCTTGCCTTGGTAAAGAGCGATGCCTGCGCTGATGCTTATCTCCCCTGCCCCTTCTGGCATATCTACCTTCTGCGCCGCCTCACGGGCTAGCTCAAGAGCAAGGCCGCCTGCGTAATCCAAATCATTGGTGTCCTTTAAGAAAATGATGAACTCGTCGCCTCCCCAGCGGCCAATGCTTTCGTCGCTATGGAATTTTTCCGCCAGAAAGAGGCCGAGCCGGCGGATGACGATATCCCCAGCATCGTGCCCATATGTATCGTTGATTGATTTAAAGTGGTCGATGTCGAGAAGGAAGATGATTCCATGTTCGGAGGTAGGCTTGGCCAAATACTCATTGATCGCGTGCGTCAAGGCGCTCTTATTCATCAAGCCGGTCATCTCATCGGTATCTTTTTTGAATGTTGATCTTACGGATGAGCACAAACTCCTTGATACGCACGTGAACCGCAACGATGTGAAGCAATATGCCCGCCATAGTGAAGACAATCGTATTCAGAAGGTCCACTTCCCATGCCGCGGGGGCTTTGACGAAATGCATCCAAACCAGGAATCCGGTAGAAGCCACCAGGAGTTCAATGGACATCACGAACGGGCGGTCGATGACGAACATCGGCGCGACGAGTAGAAATGCCGCAAAGGTCGTCGCGGGCGAATCGGGTTTGTTCGACGTTATGAATGAACCGAAGACAAAAAGCATCATGACAGAGGCGTGCACGAGGATTTGGCCAAACAAAGAGGTTTTCTTAATGAAGAACAAAAGGATGGTGGCGGTGATGGAATAAACCAAGGCCACAATATAGAAGACGCGGTTGGACTCGGCCACCGAGTTGCTGAAAGAAGCGACGAGCAAAAAGACAAAGACGATGTCCATCAGCACGTGAAGGATGCGCCATAACTCAAAGTTTGAGGCGTAGGCATCTTTCTTGACGGAAAGGAAATCATCCTTTTCGATGCCGCAATAGCAAAGATAGTTTCGAATGGCTCTGAATATCTTCATCCGTATCCCCCTTTACTAGTATAGGGTGAAAGGGCGTAGATTGGCGAAAAATGCCTATGCACAAGCGCGAAAGTGCAATGAAAAATCCATCTACAATTTCAAAATAGTGCTTGTTTTGCAGGGAAAAACTTCGTCTTTTTCCTTAATAAAAGACTTATTGTTCCTCCATGGCCTCGACGAACGAGCGGAAGATTTTCCTGCTTGGCTCATCAACCTTATAAGAGAACTCTGGATGCCATTGCACCGCCCAAAGAAATCTTCTTCCCGGCATATAGACGGCCTCGATAATGCCATCGTCCGAAACAGCCATCGTCCTCAAGGAGGTTGCTAAGTCCTTGATGGCTTGATGATGGTAGCTGTTGACTCCGATTCTCTTTTTCTGCAAAAGCTCATATAGCGGCGTATTTGGCAAAACCGCGACTTCATGGACGGGACGGTCATAGGGCATCGTACCGTGATGGTTCGTGTCCGAAGGGTGCTGCGATGGGATGTCTTGATAGAGCGTTCCGCCAAGACAGGCGTTGATCAGCTGAATGCCCCGGCAAATGCCTAATATGGGTTTGTCTGCTTCCACGGCGATACGAAGCGCGGCGACTTCCATAGTGTCTCTTTTGTTGCAACAATGCACGAGGCCACTCAAGGGCTCTTCGCGATAAAGGGATGGTGATACGTCTTGGCCGCCCGTGAAAAGAAGCCCATCGCACATGCTCATCAATTGTTTCAATTCCGCCTCGCCGGTAGCAAAAGGAAGAATGATGGGGATAGCCCCCGCTTCCGCGATGCCATCAAGATAGCCTGGCAGCATCCAAAGGCTATCCTTCTCTTCGTCCCATAATGGCATGACACCGACGATTGGTTTTCTTGGGTCCATGATTTTCTCCGTCCCTTTCCGAATCATTATCAACGTTAAGGCAAACGGGATAAAGATGAATCGACAAGAAGTTCTTTGCCTAAGCAATAATCAAAGACGTTGATTAGAAACCGGATGTAGCACTGGGAATCGTTTGAAGATTCCGGACACTCTCAAGTTGGCATGTTATTTTGGTAAAAAATAATCATTTCAACGAAGTATAATCAAGAAGAACGGGCCTTAACTATACTTTTAAGTATCCAAAGTAAAATTTTCGATGTATATTGACAAAAAATAATTGTGGTTATGAAAATGAGAAATGTCGATAAAACGAAAAAAGGATTTGAGAAAGCGCTATTCGAATTATTAGAAAAAAAGAACTACCACGATATTACTGTTAACGAGATATGCGCTTTGACTAATAAAACAAAAATGACCTTTTATCACTACTTTAAAGATAAAGCCGATTTGCTCGCTGCCGCATCCATAAATCTAATCAACGAAGAATATGACGAAGCATACAGAAAGATCTTAAGAAAAGAAACCGATCAAGAAGAAATCGAATACCAATCGTTATTAGTTACCTATGATTGGGTAGCGAAGCATTATAAGCAAATCCAAAACCTCATCTATGAAGGCGATACTTTTCCGATGGAGATATTCAAAAACGCTTTATCTAATAACTATGGTAAATATATAACTGAGACGATTAAATCCGTTGGTTATGACGTTCCTGGCGATTATATATCGATATTTTTCTTTGAAGGATTATACGGTTCGTGCCTGCATTACGCCGAACGGCTAAAAAACCACAGGGACAAGAAAGAAGTGAAAGAGGATATCAAGAAGCTTTGCCGTTTCTGGGCCAAGTTTATCATGTTCGCCACAAGGGAAAACTAAGTTGCAATCATAAGTAAGCTTATGCATTGTTGGGCGGTGCGAGATAAGTTGGGAATCGAACATGTTTTTACGCTTGAATTCGACTATGATTTCGAACTTGCGAATTTACACTTTTGCTTTAAATATATGATGAATTAAGGGCTTCTAAGTAACAAAAATGCACCCATTTTCGGTGGGCATTTATGCTGTGCATTAAGAATGTCTTTAAGCAACGCGATAAATGACAAGTTTTTATCTGTTGCAACGCGATCAATGACAAGATTTTCTTGACATCTATATTGCCACTTTTTAAGCAAAATCTTTTTAAGCAAAATCTCTATTTTTCATTAAATCGGCCTCGATAGCAAAAACACCCACAATAAATATAGTTTATGCGAATTATATTGATTCTCTATAAATAGAGACTATGTCTTCTAAAATATTTCTATCGATATTATTTTCTATAAACACAAGGTTTGTTTCTCTTATCAAATCTAAATTTTCGATGGGAA
>JAFSVB010000087.1 GCA_017450325.1 Bacilli bacterium
AAAATAAGAGGAGTTTTGCGATGAAAAAGCGATTATTATCCTGAAAAAGATAAAAAAAGAACCTCGGCGAATCGAGGACTTTTTCAATGGAGCAGGTGACGGGAATCGGACCCGCGTGACCAGCTTGGAAGGCTGGTGTTCTACAATTGAACTACACCTGCGCTTGGCGGACCATACGAGATTCGAACTCGTGATCTCTTCCGTGACAGGGAAGCATGTTAGGCCGCTACACCAATGGTCCAAGCGCGGATAAATATACCACAAACAATCACTTTGTCCACTAGTTTTGAAAAGCCCCGAGTTGGCCTCGGGGCTTCTGCGCGATTGTTTATCGACCAATGAAGGCGAGCAGCTTGGGCTTGGGCATATATCCTAAGGCCTTGTTCTGAAGCTCTCCATCCTTGAAATATAAGAGGGTAGGGATGGACGCGACGCCATAGCGCTGGGCGAGGGCACCGACCTCATCGACATCGATTTTAGCGATGGTGAGTTCAGGGTTCTCTTTCGCGACTTGCTCCAGGATGGGGGCGAGCATGTTGCAGGGACCGCACCAGGTGGCGAAGAAGTCGACGAGGACTTCGCCTTTGGCGATGAGCTCGTTGTATTGTTCTACGTTGTTGATATGAACGATCATGGTTAATTCTCCTTTTCTGCCAAAAACTATAACGAAAAAATGAGGAATAGAATAGCGATATGCACCGGGTAGTATAAATAGGTCCCGATGCGGAACGCCTTCGAATCGTAACCGCGGTTGCCAGAATATAGATATAAGGGAACCAAAGCGAGTAGACAGTAGCTCTGCAATTGCATTAAGTAATTGTCGTACGGACGGAAATCGTAGTTGTAGCCAATATAGCTGATTCCCCAGAAAATGACGACGACGGCAAAGAAGATGGACGCGCCGACGAGGTTGACGATTTTCCGATACCCTTTGGTTTGCCGGTAAACATCCAAAGAGACGCCCATGTTCTCGACGAAGGGCTTGGAGAAAAGATCGGCGATTGGATAGGCAAGGTAAAAGCCCACGCCGATGAGAAGGCCCATGGCGCTATAATCCGGGCGAAGGTAGCGGGGGAGCCATAGGACGGTAAAGTCGTGCGCATGCTCGTAGAGTTGGATCCCGAGGACGACTCCCGCAAGAATAGAGGGCAAAAGAGCGAAGAGTTTCTTGGGGCCTGGCAAACGGAGCGCAAAAAGCGTAACGGCGAGCAGCGTTAGGTCCGCAAAGGCGTTGCCGCCGGTCTCGTTTGCATAATGGCCGTTGCCGGGGATGGCGTAGGTGAAGATCGTCAAAACGAGCGAGATGCCGACGTACATTCCAAGCAATCGCAAAACGTATCTTCCCGGATGACGAGAGTAGCGGATGCCCTCCGCGACGAACAAGGCGAACAAAGGCATCGCGATGCGTCCGATGCAGCGGAAGACGTACGCCATCTGGTAGAGGCCCTCATTGACACCGAAATATCGGTTCATCAGGAAAAGGCCCAGATGGTCGAGCGTCATCACGAGAAATCCAATCAGCTTTAAAACAAAACCGGACAGGATTTGCGGAGTTTTTTGCTCAGGCATTGCCGTTTGCTCCTTGGATGATGCTGCTGATTATGGAGTAGAGATTATTCACGGTGTGGGCCGTGAAGCTCGCCGCGAGGCCAAAGCGGTCATACAGGAAGGCAAGCCCGATTCCCGGAATGATGTAGGCAGGCAAATTGGCGAATTCCACAGGCAACGTGGCTTGCAATTCCGGGGTGAACAAGGCGGCCCAGTTGAAATGGATGAACCCGAAGATGACGGCGCTTAGGACGTAGGCGAGCACTTTGCCAAAACGGGCCGTGAACCCAAACAAGCCGACGCGGTAGCCGATCTCTTCGGTGAAGGGGCCAATCACGCCGAATACAATGATGCAAAGCACGGGGAGGGACTGGCACATCGCACGGATGGAAGTCTCGTTCGCATTGACTCCAGGCGCTTCGTATCCAGCGGCTTTGAAGATGAAGCCGATGAGAACCGAATAGAGAATCTGAAAGCCGAGCAAACCCACCCCGCCGAGAAGTCCCCAAAGGTAGTTTCGATAGTCCTTGAAGGAGGCGAAAAGGCTGCCGTACTTCTTTCGAACGCCAAAGAAGAGGAAAAACAATCCGCAGACGATTAGATATGCAATCGCGGTGACCGTGAACTGGACGTTGATGTCTTTTAGAAACGCCGAGGCCTCTTCCGAGCTCGCGGAAGGATGGCTAACCATAAAGCCGATTTGGGCGAAGAGCCCGATGAAGACGCCAAGCAGCTGAAACCCGACAAGTTGGATGAGAAAGTAAGCGATTTGCCAGCCAAACGCATCGCGGACGTGGTGATCGAAGGCATGGAAGTCCCGCATCGCGGGATCCTCTTGTCCGCAATGGGGGCAAACCTTCTCGATGGGATCGTGCCGATTGTGGCAAGCAGGGCACTCTTTTTTCTGAAAATAAATACGCATGGCATAAGTGTATCACGTGCCGTCGAGCGAGCGAGAACAATGCATTTCATCTTTGCGCACTCGCACGTAATGTTAGATAATCGTAGTATGCCAAATCTACAGAATATTGATCAGGCCCAGATCTTGCAGTGGGTCGACATTGGCCTCTGGATTCTTTTAGGGGTCGTTTTAGGAGGAATGCTCCTCGCTTTCTTCCGCGGTCTTATCCGCGGCTGGAAACACGGCACGTTCCGCACCGTATTCCTTTCCACCATGGTGGTGGTGCTCTTGCTTTTGATGCCGGTGTGGATCGACCTCGGCGGCAATTTCTCCATCGCGACCTTCTATTCCGGAAACCTCTCGATGGAGATTAACAACACACAGATTTCAATTCCCGTCACGACGGCATTCGAGACGGCCTACAACTTTATTTTCGAAGTTCTTTCCAAAGCGTTCCACGTGCGCGCTTCCACGGAAGCCCTTATCGCCTACTCGATCGCCTTGGCTGGTTCTTTGCTGCGCTTGGTCCTTGTTTTCCTCATCGCTTTCCTCACCTCGACCGTCGGTTCCTTGCTCAGCTGGATTCTTTGGCATCTCATCTTCAAGCGTTTCTCCAGCAAAGAGAAACGCAAGCCCAAGGCCCGCGTCGTTTCGGGCATCGAGGAAGCGCTGGTATGGTTTGGCTTGACGGCCATCATGGTCATCCCCTTCAGCGGCATCGCCAACGCGATTCGCAACACCATGGCCGTTCCCGAGAACGAAGACAACGAGACCATCGTCCTCGTCAACAAAGTCCTCGATTCGTACGACCAGTCCGTCTTCAACAAGATTTTCTTCGAATGGACCAAGGGCGAAGGCAACAAGACCCTCGACACCCAAATCGCCGAATTCTTTGCCCAGAACTCCTTTACGACCAAAAGCGGCTACGAAAGCCAAGCCAACTTTGTCAAGGAAATGAGCGTCCTTTCCTCCATTGAGGGCAGCCTCGCGAAATGGCTTTTCGCCGACGAAAAAGGCAGCTCCACGACGGCCGCAATCCTCGAGACGTCCTTGACCATCGGTGAAACCCTCTATACCTGGGCAATGGCCGATCATGGCAATGCCTTGACCCAAGGCCTCGTGCCGTTAACGCTGGACGTCGGCGCGAATATCGACGCCATTTCCGCCGCCTTCCCTTCCGATATCGACACGTGGAAGGAAGAAGCGGTGGCCACCAATCACGGCGCGAAGCTCAAGAGAGCCTACTCTCGCGTCGCCCAAAGCGATTACGTCTCCGCGATCGAGGATGTTTTCCAAGGCGATTATGCCGTTCCTCTTTATGCGGATTCCTGCAACTACTCCGAATCCTACCTCGACCTCGTCCGCGCGGAAATCGAATCCTCCCCGGAACGTCATCAGATGGTCAACGCCATCATCTCTGGCTTCGTCTTAGGCCAGCTTGAATCCAATCCCTCTTGGAAGCAAAACCAACAGGGCTTCCCCGCGTTAGCGGATGCATTCGCCGACGAAGAAACCGTCCTTTCCATCGATTGGTGGAAAGAAGCGAATATCTTGCACGACGTTCATATGCGTCTTGAGGGTCTAAGCCCGAAGCGCGCCGACAGCGGCCCCACCGACAATAGCCTCGTCAACTATGCGCTTGCTACCTTCACCGAAGCCCTCGCCCGCGACCCCTATGGCCTCATTGAGGTCCTTATCGGCGCCCGCGACGCTAAAGGAGAGCCCGTCATCGACGCGCAGGGAAACAACCCCAATGCCCTCTGCCTTTTGGACTCCGACCTCATCACGACCATCTTGCCGATCGCCCTCGAGGTAGGCGTCGATTACGTCGATGAAAACGTCTTGACCGAGCCTGAAGACAAGAAAGTCCATGACGACGTTGCACTTCTGGCCGCTGAATTCATGGGCAATAGCACCAAGGAATGCCGCGTCAACTTCAAAAGAGAGCTCGGCCACATCCTCGACGTTCCCGGCAAAATCGCCGTGTCCGAGCCCGGTAAGGCCTTCATCCGTGATTATAAGAACCACCCTGGCGTCGACATCACCGAAAAGGGAACGGTCATCAACGTCGATAAGTCCATCGCCGAAGCCATCATCTCCGGCGTGGTCGAAATCGACAACTCGCAAGTCATGGACCGCGTGGCCGCTCCGATTGCCGAGCACTTCCTCCGCCCGATGCTCGCCTCGGATGGAACGCTTGGCCAATACGGCATCACCGAAGTCGCCCTTTACGAAGACTACCAGGGCAACCGCATCAAGCTCGGCGAGGAACTCGCGAACATCCTCTCCGTCGGCGTCTATTGCAACGACGCGGTTCCCATCATCGGCGCTGTCGCGACCCAGGATCCCGACACCGCCTTGGAGCAGTCCGCTTTGCTTAATTCGATCTTCTCCCTCGAGGATGAGGATTCCAATTATCAGCTTACCCACCTCCTCGACATCATCGCCGGTTCGAAGGTGCTTAACCCCATCGTCAAGGAGAATAACCAAATCATCCGCAACAGCAACATCAGCGGCCTCCTCGACTTCCTCCTCGCCAACAACATGCCTGAAGGCTTCGATTTCGTCATCGATACCGAGGATCTCAACGACATCGTTTTGGCCTCTGATTGGAACGACGAGAAAATCGGCGAACGCAAGGGCGAGTTCTTCTATTTGCTCCAATGCGTCAAGACCATCGTCGATTCCGGCATCATCGAACAAGCCTCGGTACTCTCGGGCGGTGATCAGACAAAGCTGCTCGCCACCCTTGCGACTTTGCCGGTCCAATCCATCTTCACATCCATCGGAAATTCGCAAATCATGCGCAAAACCGGCGCCAATTTGTTCGATAACATGCTTTTGAAGAACCTCTTTGGCGAAGCGGAATACGAAAGCATCAGCGCCTATGGCGTCACCTATAAGAACCTCGTGAGCCCCGAAGATTGGACCAACGAAGGAGGAGCGATCCAAAGCATCCTCGACCTCGCCTATCGCGGACTCGACCTCTCCAACCTCGACCTCTTCAATCCCAATGTCGTCGACTTGCTTTCCCGCCTTTCCCGTTCGGGCATGTTCTTCTCCGCCCTCGACGAGGATGGCAACCTCCGCGAGGAGAAGGAATACGTCTTCCCCCGCTTCCTCAAGGACAAGCTTCTGATGTATCTCAACACCGCAGATTCCATCAAGATGTTCATCGATTACCCCGAGAAGCTCGTCGACACCCGAACCGTTCAGGAAATCTTCGATAGCGTCTCCGATTGGAACAATCAGGACGAAATAAAAGCCAAGATCTGCACGATGTTCACCGATAGCGTCGCCCTTTTGGACACGCCGGATGCCTGGCAAGAGGAATTCGGCATCCTGAAGAACATCCTCTTCTGCGTCAAGGCCATCGGCGGCTTGGAAGCGATGAACGATTTCTCGGGCGAGAACGTCCCCGCCTTGACGAAAGCGGTAGGGTACCTCAATGAGTCCAAGGCCTTCGGACCTGTTCTCTTGTGCAACATCATCCGCACCGCCATCACCTCCGACTCCCTCCCCGAACAGATCGCGGACGCCGAAATCAACGACGGCTTCCTCTACCATAACACCGAGCTCATCATCGAGGCCCGCAAGGCTGGTACCTCCACCGACGCCTATATCGCCGCGCGTAACAACGAAGTCCGTGCCATGCTGCGCCTGATGGATATCGTGGGCAGCCAGTCCTCTATCGATATGAACCTCGCAAGCCTCGACGTCGATGGCTTGCTCCGCCCCTTGCTCGAAACCTGCAACGCCTCGAAGATCTTCAATCAGACCTCCGTGGACGAGATGTATCCAGGCCAGACCATGCCGCGTCTGACCGCCTTCGAGACCATCGTCGCCAAATTGATGTCCGAATCCAAGATCTTCATCGACGAGGACAACCACGAAGTCACCGATGCGGACACCACCTTCGTCAAGGGCACCACGTTCACCATCAACGACATCGTCGACCGCGTCAGCGAAGTGACCACCTGGGACGATGAGATCAACGCTATGTGTGAGCTCGTCACCACCATCCAAGAATCCTCCTTCATCAATGATGCCGGCGAACTCGACCTATCCGAAGTCTCCAAACTCGACCAATACTTCGCCCGCAGCGGCTCCCATGAGGAACTTCAGTACCTGATGAACGCCCTTCAACAGTCCGAGACGTTCTATCGCTGCCTCGCCCCGAAGCTCGACCAAGCGGTCAATGACGGCCTCAGCGATATGAATCTTCGCAATATCGACAAAGACATGAAATGCGCGGATTTCTACTACACCCGTTACGACATCGGTTCTACCGGCCATGACTTCCTGCCTTATGACGAAGACGAAGTCAGTCGCTTCATCGATGCCTTGCATTACCTCTCTCCCTGCATGCATATGAACCTCGACGACTTGACCACCGTCGACGTTGATTCGCTGAGCATGGCCATCCATACCATGGCGGGCTCCAAGGTCTTCAACACCAACACCGAAATCTCCAAGACCATCGCTTGGGAGGATGTCCGCAAAGGCGCGACCTGCTTCCAGCTTCTTTGCAGCGACATCATTTCCGTCGATGCCTTAGGCGATTTCATCTTCCTCGCGAATTCGCCGAAAGACCTCGCCAATGCCGCCGTTTATAGCGATGCCGACAGCAAGCAGGCGTATATCGTCCGCAACTTGCTCGGCGCCATGAACCTCGATGGCTCAAACCTCGCTGCCGTCACCGCCTCCGCCGACCAATACATGGGCGAAGAGTGGGGGAACTGCCTCCGCGCGATGCAAAGCTCTACCTTTGAATCCTTCTTTGGCGATGGCGGCGCAAAGCTAAAAGACCTCTCCGAGGATAACCTCGCCGTCTTGCTCCACGCTCTCAACCGCTGCACCATCTACCGCGATTGCGTCCCCAACGCCTTGCATAAGACCCTCGTCGAGAACGACGATGCCCTTACCCAGTTACGCGACGCGGGCATCGACATGTCCAAATCTGACTTCTATTTCTCCTATTACTATCACGATGGACATGGCCATTTTGCTGATTCCCGCCGTCCGGACGCTGACTTCGACATGCCATTCTACGAACCGGAAATCGACCAAATCGCGATGATCTTCGCCTCTCTCCGCGACGACTCCACGATGATCGACAACCCTTCGTTCAAGACCATCGATCCCGCTATGCTCCGCAGCGTTTTGTTCAACGTCCACGATTCTTATGTCTTCCACGAGGCGACCTTCGTGACTTTGAACGAAGCGGATGAGCTCTCCGTCTTCCAGCAATTCGTACGAACCTTCCTCCTCAAATCGGGTGTCTATTCTGATGCTTTGGAAAACAAACTGGATGACGATTCCTACATCAAGGGCACGATGATGAACATTCACGACATGGTGCGCGACGTCGTCGAGTCCGATTGGGCGAGCGAAATCGAGAACATCTATGATTTGACCAGACATCTGCGCTCCTCCGATAGCTTTACTTCAAATGAAGGTGAGCTCGATTTATCGAAAATCTCCGACATCGATACCTTCTTCCCAAAGGATGACGCCGCAACGCGCGAGGAGAATAAGGCAAGCCTCAACCGACTCCTCACCCTCGTCGAGCGCGGCAAAATCCTCTATCGTTTGCTTCCTTCCCGCTTAGAGGAAGCCCTCGGTGATTCCTTCGACGGTGGCTCTTCCTTGATGCTCGACATCAAAGCCGACCTCGATTGCGCAGACTATTTCTGCACCAGCAACCATTCCTCGACAGCCCTCGACTTCGAGCCTTACACCCACGACACCGAGCTCGTCGACGTCAATAACGACGAGGTCACGTCCTTGGTGGATCTCTTTGAGGACATCGCCTTCCTCAAGAATGCGGAACTCACCGATCTCTCCTCACTCGACGAAGCCGCCTTGGTCGACGCGATGAAGCAGATGGGCATCAACCGTATCTTCAATAGCAACGTCGAGAAGTCTCAGACCAAGTTCGCGGGCACTAAGCGCGCGGGCCTTACCGCCCACCAAGCGGTCCTATGCGACACCGTCTATGCGGATGCTCTTCGTACCTACTTCTATAACGACGCTTCTCCGAAGGACATCGCCCACGCGACCGACTATGGAACCGCGGCGACGAAGAACGAAAAAATCTATGATAAAATCGCCTATACCATCGGCGAGAAAATCCCTGCTCTTTCGGGTGGCCTAAATGCTGCAATTGCCAATTATCTCGGCAAATCCACGCCGCTTTTCCTCTCGTGGCAAGAATGCCTCCACGACATGAAGAGCCCAACTTACTCCGAATTCATCGCTCAGACCAAGGGCGTGAACGACCTCACGGGCGATGAGATGAAAGGCTTGCTCCATACCTTAAACGATTGCGTCTTCTATCGCGACATCGTCCCCAACGCCCTCTATAACGCCCTCATTGAGGACTGCCCGTTCTCCGACGTCGGCGTCGACTTTGAGTCCAGCGATATCTACTTCTCCTATTATTATCATGACGGCCATCATGGCTCTTCCTTCTCGAGCCGCCAGGCGGAAGCCGACTTCGACATGCCGTTCTACGACGACGAAATCGACGTCATTGGCGACATCTACGATGACTTTAACAACAACAAAGACCTCTTCCGCGACATCCCGATGAACGATCCGACCCTCGCTCCTGCGCTGCGCCAGACGCTGCTTGACATGCAAAGCTCCTACGTCTTCCATAACGCTCGCAAGGATGACCGCCGCCCCGAAGTAACGATCACCTCTACGGACCAGACCTTCGACGAGCTCACTGTCTTCGAGCAATTCATCTACAAGTTCCTCCACGACACCACGCTCCATAATTCCAACTATTCCGCTTCGAGGGACTATCTCTTCGGCCTCCAGCATCCTGGCTTTGGAGCGGAGTACAAACTCCGTGATGGCATCCTTAACCTCACCATAGCCTCGAATGCTTGGGTCCCTGAAATCAACGCCTTGACTACGGATAATGACAGCACCCACTTGGGTACCGATGCGGATCCCGTCATCGGTATCATCGCGGCTGGGCAGCGTTCCGGCATCTTCGATGACAGTTCTTCCGTCAGCGTCGACTTCACCGCCTTGAAGAAGATCGCCCCCGCGAAGATCAAGTCGCTCCTTTACTCCATCAACTTCTCGAGTCTCCTAAGCGACGTCCTCCCCAATAGCGTCGGCGACCTCCTTGGTGACGATGGCACTTCGGGCATGGGCCTCAATAAGTTCTCGACCCTCTCGCGCGTCCTCGATGCGCCTGCCGTCGGCGATGATTACGATGGCACCCGCGTCATCGCGGTCAATTCCACGACCTTGCCGTGGATTTACGAACGTAGTCTCGACGCCTATAGCAACCCCGTCTATGGTGAGTTCCATGGCTTGACCTCCATCAGCTTCGCCGTCGCGAGCAACCCCGAAGGTCATTACACCGTCCGTGACAGCGCGAATAATGACGTCACCAGTGTCTTCCCGCTAACTTATGCAGCGGGTGAGGCGACCCTCGCGGCCAAGGGCTTCCCGGGCGAGTTCGTCGTAACCCTTGACGTAGGCTATGAAATCGATGGCCCCGTCACCTTCTCCTATGACCTTGCGGACTATCACATCGGGCAGGATGGCTACCGCAACACGGGCATCCGTGGCATGGGCTATCTGCTCTCCTCGGCTTTCCGTGGCAAAGACTATGCGGAGTCTGGCGGCTCGTACTTCTCCTTCAAGGAGTCGGGCGACGACTCGTTGCAGAGCTTCCTCACCGAGCACACGATTGTCTCCCCGAAGAAGTCCGATTACGCCCACTCTACTTACGGCTTATTAAGCCTCTTCGGCGACTCTGGATTCTATGGTTCCATAATGGACGCTAACGGTGATTTCATCGCGGACTCCGCCCTCGATCCGGAATTCTATTCCGCCGGCGCCTATTCCTTCTACAAAGCCCTCAACTTCGAAGTCGAGGCCCCCGTCGAAGTCGAATTCGATATCGCCGCGCAACATATCACCTTCAGTCCTTCCGCGACGATCTCCATCGGCAAATACATCGGCGATGGCGATACGGATGAGTCCCATATGCACGCCATTACGTCGCTATTTGGGTCCTACTCGCTTGACCATTATGAGGATTATGCGCGTGAAGCTGGTTGGTTCGACCGCTTCGCTACCTCCGTTGGTACCTTGGACGTCTATAACGACTATATCCTCCGCGCGACGACCGTCGATGAACTCGAAGGCCCGGGCGGTACGTCCGTCGACATCTCCGGCATGCCGGTTGCCCGCATCACCCTCACTTCCAATATCGATAAAGCTTTCGCTGGCTCAAGCGAGGCTATCTCCTCCATGTCGACGGCTCTGCGCTCGCTCAAATACGACCTCGACCTCGTCATCCCACACGACGACGATACCGGCGATGCCTTGCATCCCGTCGACGTCGAAACCTACAATCTGCCCGCCACGGTCAGCGACTATGCGCGTCAAATCCTCCGCGGGCTCGTCCATGGTCTCGACCTTGGCAAGAGCAACACGGTCAACATCGATTACGCCATGCCCACTATGAGCGGCAGTACCCTCAAGTCGACCCGCATCGCTGAGCCCACCGTCCTTGATGACCTCAGCGTCTATACGCCGACGAGTCTCGATGATGAGACAGCAATCGCGGCGAAAGACGCAGCCTTCGACAACTATCTCCGCACCGCAAGTGGCCTCTTCCCAATGATGGAAGAACTATACAAAGACACCATGGACGATGCCTCTAAGGCCCATGTACGCGATGGCTTCCTCTCTTTGGATGGCAATACGTCTAAGATCGTCGGCTTCTTCTACGTCGGCTCTCTCTATGATCGCATGCTGGCCAAGGGCTTCTTCGGCTATGACGGCCTCCTCCGTGTGACCGACTTCCCATCCTTGATCGCCAATGGCAAAATCGCGGACGCCGATACGCCCTTCAGCTATGGCGCAATCGCTCAGACGATCGTATGAGAAAAGTCCCCTTGAGTCCTAGCCAAGGCGAGGAAAAAGACCTCGCCTCGGCTTTCCTCGCGACGTTATACCCCTTGTCGAGCCCCGAGGACTTCAAGGTCCTTTATGAAGCGTTTAAAAAGGAACACCCGCGCGCGGACCATTATCCATACGCCTATGTCTTAAATGGGCTTTCTAAGTCCAGCGACGATGGCGAGCCTGGAGGTTCCGCGGGTAGGCCGATGATGACGTTGCTCCAAGATAGTGAAATCGATGGGTTACTCATCGTCGCCCGATACTTCGGTGGCTCCAAACTCGGCATCCCACGCCTTCGCCGCGCATTCCTGGCCTCGAGCGAGCAGGCGATCAAAAACGCTCGTTTTGGCGCCTATCAGCCGAGGTTCGTCTATCATGTAGACGTGGACTACCCGACGTACGAAATCCTAAAAAACAATGCAAAACGTTGTTCCTTTTCGATTGAAAACGTGCAATTCGGCATAAAAGTGCGCGCCGATATCCGCAGTAGTGGTAGACTAGACGGGCTCGGCGAGGCAATCGGCCTTTATAGCCTCGGCCTCGGCGAACCAGAAATCCAGACAATCTTAGAGGAGGTATCGTCATGATCCCTGTAATTGAATATCAAAACCGCCGCGCTTCCTTCTTCTCGAAAATGAAGGACCATAGCGCCGCCATCTTGTTCTCTGGCGTCGCGAAGAAGTGCTCCGCCGATGAGAACTATCCCTTCGAGGTAAACCGCAATTTCTTCTACCTGACGGGCATCAATCAGGAGGACTCCATCCTCTTGCTCATCAAAAGCGATGGCGAGGAGCGCGAATACCTTTTGATTTCGCCTTTCGACCCCGTCAAGGAAAAATGGTACGGCAAAAGGCTAACCACCCAGGAAGCTACCCAGTATTCCGGCATCCGCAACGTGTTGCTCAATAGCGCCCTCTCCTCCCGCGTTGAATCCGTCATCACCGGATCCTACTCGGATTTCCCAGCCATCCACACCATCTATCTCGACCTTGAAAAAGAACAGAAAGTGGCCGAAGACACCGATATCGAGGACTATAAGCGTTCCTTAGGCGTCCTAGCGGCGAACCTCGAGGTCGTTGACGCCTATCCGCTTATTGTCGCTCAGCGCATGGTGAAATCAGAGAACGAAGTCAACGAACTCCGCGTCGCGATCGAAGCCACCAAAGTCGGCATCGCCTCCGCGATGGCCAAGATCCGCCCGGGCGTCTACGAATACGAGGTGGCGGATGAGTTCCATCGCGTCATCAACGACTGCTCTGGCTATCAAGGAACGGCCTTCCCGACCATTCTCGCTTCGGGCGTCCACGCGACATGCCTCCATTATCCGACCCCGTTTGCCCGCATCGAGCCCGGCAACCTCGTCTTGATGGATCTCGGGTCGCGTCATGGGTTCTATTGCGCGGACGTTTCGCGCACCGTCCCGGCCGATGGCGTCTTCACGACGCTGCAGCGTACCATCTATTCCATCGTCCTTGGTGCGAATAAGGCCGTCGCGAACTTCGCCCGCCCCGGCCGCACCATCAAGGAACTGCAATCCTTCACCATCGAGTATCTCGCCTCCGAATGCCTTACGCATCGCCTCATCCAGGATAAAGAAGAGATCAAAAACTACTATTTCCATGGCGTTTCCCACCATATCGGTTTGGATACACATGACCCGGGAAACCGCGATTTGCCTCTAGTCGCGGGCAACGTCATCTCCAACGAGCCGGGGCTTTATTTCAAGGAACTAGGCATCGGCGTGCGCATCGAGGACGATCTCCTCATCACCGAAGATGGCTGCGAGGTGCTCACCAAAGACATCATGAAGGAAGTCGAGGATATCGAAGCCTTCTATAAACAGCGTCATTGATCATCGGCGATTTTTATCAAGGAAGCAGGAAGCCGGGGTTTCGATTTGACCCTGGCTTCTTTATAATAAGGAACATATGAAGAAGTACATCTTGGCCATCGACCAAGGCACGACCTCGACGCGTGCCATTTTAATCGACGCGAAAGGGAACGCTGCATTCAAGGCCCAGCGTCCCGTCGATTGGTTGTTCCCCCAACCCGGTTGGGTGGAAGTGGATGCGGACCGCATTTGGATTTCCGTCATCGACGTCATCAACGAATTGCTCGTCGTCTCGGGTGCGACGATGGATGACGTGGCCGCGATCGGCATCACCAATCAGCGTGAGACGACGGTCGTTTGGGAAAAGAGCACAGGTAAGGCGGTGTGCAACGCCATCGTCTGGCAATCCAAGCAGACGCAGGACCTCTGCGATGCGCGCATGGATAAGATGGAATTCATCCAAGCGCGCACGGGCTTGCGCATGAACCCTTATTTCTCGGCATCTAAGATCCGCTATATTCTCGACCATATTCCCCATGGCCAAAGCAGGGCCGAAAAGGGCGAGCTGCTCTTTGGCACGATCGATTCGTGGCTCATCTATAAGCTAACGAAAGGGGAGACGCACGCGACCGATGTCTCCAACGCCTCACGCACGATGCTCTTCAATATCTTCACCATGTCCTACGATCCCGACCTCGCCGCGATTTGGAACATCCCGCTTTGCATGTTACCGGAGGTGCGCGACAATTCCGCCGACTATGGCGAAGCGACGTTCTTCGCCGGTGGCGTTCACATCTATGGCGTCGCAGGCGACCAACAGGCGGCGCTATTCGGCCAATGCTGCTTCCGCCAAGGTGAATCTAAGAATACTTACGGAACGGGCTGCTTTATGCTGATGAACATCGGTTCGAAGCCGATTCTTTCCAAAGCGGGCCTATTGACCACGGTGGCTTGGCGCGAGAATGGGGTGACCACCTATGCCCTAGAAGGCTCCGTCTTCATCGGCGGGGCGATCGTGCAGTGGCTTCGCGACCAGACGCGCTGGTTCGAGGATTCCCCCGATTCCGAATACTATGCCTCGAAAGTCAAAGACACCGCGGGCGTCTATTTCGTCCCGGCCTTCGTCGGCTTAGGCACTCCTTGGTGGGACGATGAATGCCGTGGGGCGATCTTCGGACTCACCCGTGGGGCGGAGCGTCACCATATCACCCGCGCGGGCCTAGAGTCGGTCGCCGACCAGTCCAAGGACGTCATCGAGGCGATGAAGAAAGAAGCAGGGCTCTCCCTCCCCTCCCTCCGCGTCGATGGAGGCGCTTCGGGCAACGCGTTATTGATGCAATTCCAAGCCGATATACTCCAATGCGAAGTCCATCTTCCCGCATGCCTAGAGACGACCGCTTTGGGCGCGGGCTATTTCGCGGGGCTAGGATGCGGTTTCTGGAAAGACAAGAAATCGATTCTCGCCTGCCACAAGATTCAGAAAGTCTATAAGCCGAAGATGAGCAAGGCCCAATGCGCCGAGCTCTACGATGGCTGGCTATGCGCCGTCGCGGCCGCGCGCTTCTTCAAGCCGAGGAAAGGATAATATGGACCGCTCCCATTATTACGATGGGACGATTCTCTTCGCGCCCAAAAGCGAGGAAAGCTATTTCTCCGCCTATCGGGCGCGCTTTCCGCATGAAGCCTTCACGGTCTATAGCCTTGAGGAGCTCTGCGACTTATTCCGATATCACGTTCAAGCTGGCGCGGTGGATTTCGTCGTGCAAAAAGGGTATTCCAAGCCGGAAGCATCCATGCTTTTGCCCTTGCTTCGCTCGATGACAGGGAAGTCCTATAAAAGCGCATCCTTGCAGAAATTGCTCCCGTTACGCGACGAACTTCTCCAAGGCGGATATTTTCAAATTCAAGGGGATCCTGCGGGGATTTTTAGGGGTAAAACGATGATTATCCGCGGTTATTATTCCGGGAAATACATCTCCGAAACCATCCAAGACCTTCCTAATATCTGCCTAAACTGGGACCTAGAACGCCCCATGCTCCGTAAGCAACCGTTACCGATATTGGAAGTGTCCAACCGCGAGGAGGCCATGAGCGTCCTCCAGCAAAAAATCAAGGAGTTGGCCGCGGCAGGGGAGCACGTCGCTTTGCGTTACGATGGCGATGAGCCTTTGCCAAAAGAACTTTCGTCCATCCCCGTTTTCCAAGGCCCATACCCGCCTTATGGCTATAGAGTCGTTTCTCTGGAGAGTAAGAAGCGAAACGTTCTTATGCCAGACCTCTTCGATGCCTTCGCCATGGCCGAGCTCCATCTGCCTTCGTCCGCGGAGCGCTTGCAGCGGGAAGCTTATGACGAAGATTGTTTCTCGCGCCATCCCTATTTGTGCGCCCGTGTCTATGAAAAATAGGCAGATGTAGTATGATGAGGACATGGACGACAAGCAGCGTTTCTTTCAGCTTCTCAAATCCGTCGGGTTTCCCGAGCATTTTGATTGGGAATTCCTTTACCGTGCCTTTAGTCTCGCTCGCGAGGGCGCCGATAGCGTAGGCGAATTCGCCCCAGGCCTTGGCCCGATTGCCGTAAACCCCGTATCGCTCGCCTTATATTTGCTCAACGAACATAGTTTCTATATCGCGACCCATACCGATAAGACCGAAGCGGATCTCGCTAAGGACGAGAACTATCTTTCCTTCCTCGCCTCCGTCGCGCTCGATAAATACTGCACGAATGAGCATCTCGCTTTCCAAAATGGCAAGCTGACGTCCCGCTATTCCCCGTTTATGTCGACGATTGAGCTCTATCTGAACTTCATCCTCGGCATGTTGTCCCGCTATAAGAAAAACGAGCCCCAGCAGACCCTGATCGTCGACATCATGAGCAAGGGCTTCTCCATCGCCAAATGCGTCGCCTCGCTTCTTGAGGGTGGATTTGAAACGGAAGCCTTTTCCTCTTGGAGGACGCTGCACGAGAACGAATGCATCTTGCAGGTCCTCGTCAAAAATGGCCGTCCCGCGATCGAGGCCTACCTTCGCCACATGAAATACGCCGCCGCCTTCCGTGGCGCCCTAGAATCCACCGAGGCCACCGACGAAGTGTTCTTGGAGATCAAGGCGAACATGAAAGCGGTGGGGCTGAAGTCCAAGGACATGAAGCGCTACATCGAATACGGCTGGCTCTTAGCTCTGCCCAATATCGACGACCCCATGGCGGTCAAACTCAATTTCCGCGATGGCGTACAGTCCTTCGCCGGGCTTGCGAACTACTCGAAGGTCTATGAGATGTCCTCCGAGATCGCCCATAGTTCGCCCTTGCTTATTTATTCACGCAAGAACTATGTCTTCCACATTGCCTTGCTGAATCTATACGAATCCTTCTTCCGCCTGGAGAAGATCTTCACCTCCATCTACATGTCGACCATTTCCGATGAGGAAAAGCAGCGGTATGTCCAGATGAGGAACCTCTATTATTGGGAGCTTCACGCCGCCTATAACGAGATACGCCGATCCTTCTCCAAATTCACGTCGACTGCAAAAAACGAAAACGAGGACCCCACGATTAACTAACCATGAAAACCCAGCAAGACAACAACTCTCTGACCATCTTCCTCGAGGGGAAGATCGATTCGACCAACGCCTTAGCCTACGAAGAGGAAATCTCCGCTCATCTCGCCCCATTCCATGGTGAGAAGATCTATCTTTCCTGCGAGAAGCTCGAATACGTCACCAGCGCGGGTCTTCGCATCTTCCTCGGCCTATGGAAAAAGCACCCAAATCTCAGCATCGTCGAGGTCGTCCCCGCCGTTTACGAGATTTTCGAGATGACGGGGTTCACCCGCATGCTCGATATCCATAAAGCGCTTCGCCGCATCGACATCACGGGCGCTTCCGTCATCGGGGAAGGCTTTACCGCGACCGTCTACCGCATCGATGCCGACACCATCGTCAAGGTGTTCAAGGGCGCGCGCTCCATGGATAAGATCCAAGCCGAAATCGACGCGGCCAAACAAGCCTTCATCTATGGCATCCCAACCGCCATATCCTTCGACATCGTCCGCGTCGGGGACCATCTTGGCGTCGTCTTCGAGATGCTCGATTGCGCTTCGTTACGCGACCTCATCCTCCAAAACCCCGACAAATTCGACGAATACAAGAAGATGTACGCCGACCTCTCCTATAAGATCACCCATACCGAGGCGGCGGATTCGGGCCTAGCCGAATGCAAGCAACCTCTCATGGAGAAGCTCTCCATCCTCTCCACCGTCCTCACCGAGGCCGAATACACCAAACTCATGGGCATGATCGACGCCCTTCCCAATAAGACCACCCTCACCCATGGGGATTTCCACATCAAGAACATCCTCGTCCAAAACGGTGAGCCCATCCTTATCGACATGGACGCGGTGAGCCTTGGCCATCCGATCTTCGAACTCGAGGGCATCTACCTCTCCGCGAAGGCCTATAACCAAGCCGAACCCGATAACGCCTCCAAGTTCTTCGGGGTGAGCCAACAAGTCATCGACGACCTTTATGACGCCCTTCTCGCCCGGTACTTCCCAGACAAAAAGGAGGAGGATTTGCAGCGGATTTGCGACAAAATCGCCTTGCTAAGCACCGCTCACCTCGCCTATCAGACCATCCATTATAAGCGCGATGTGAATGGCCGACTCGAAAAAGCCCTCGCGACCTTGCGCGACCTGCTCAACCGTTATGACGACTTAGAGATCCTCGATTAGAGGTTCTCTTTTATATATGCGCGCAAAGCATCGTCGTCAAAGCGATAGATGAACCCGTAGCCAAACTTAGCGTCAAGGGCGGCCTGGACGTTTGCGGGCTTATCGTCGATGAAGATGCATTCTTCTCCGCTTAGGCCATATCGCTTCAACAGAATTCGATAGATCTCCGGATTCGGTTTGATGACTTTTTCCTTATGCGAATAGACATACCCGTCCACGTAGGGCAATGCGCCTAAGGCTTCGATGGATTCTACAAAATATTCGCAGTAATTCGAAAGCAAGTAGCAGCGGTATCCGCTTTCTTTTAGCTCCTTCAATAGACTCAGAGTGCCTTCTATAGGAATCAGGACTTCATGGAAATGCGTCATCGCATACGCCATGGCCTCTTGATGCCGCTCATCCGTGCCTTCGGCCATCTCTTTCGCGATTTCCTTCATCGTGGTGACACCTTCGTCGCCACGGAACCAAAGCGGGTTCCGAAAGCCTTTTTCTAAGACGAAACGGGCCATTTCAGGGTCCTTAGGGAAAAGGCGTTGGGACATGGTGGGGGAATCCCACCGGGCGAGCACGTTGCCCACATCGAAAACGAAATTGCGGATCATGTCCATTATCCTAACACGAAAAAGCCGCGCGATGTGCGCGGCGAAGAGGAACGAAGGAGAAATCAGACGTCTGCGTAGCAGGAGCCGCCGATGAATTCGCGCATGAGAGAGTTGCTCGGGACCCATTCGTCTGGCATGTCGATGAAATACTTGAGCATGCGGATGAGGCGTTGGGCGGTCGGGAAGTAGGGGGACTCGACTTCGATCGCGCGAAGCAGGGGCAGGGCGTACTTCTTCATGACGGGAAGCTCATAGGAGAGCATCGAATTGTAGACGTAATCCGACCCTTCCTGGCAGCCATAGATCCAGCGGAATTCGCCCTTGCGGACGCTTGGCCACATGGAGAGGGTCTCCTCAGCGGAGGCGTTGCGGAATTTAAAGTCGCGGACGATGCGGCGAATGAGGCGCAGGTCGGTGAGGGACAGGGGGTTATGGTCATCGATGTTCATCTGGGCTTGCGGGGCGATGAAAATCTTGAACTTCGCGGACTTGGGGATGTCGGTGGTGAGGCGGTCGTTGAGGGCGTGGATGCCTTCGATGATGATCGGCTCGTTCTTGCCCACGTGGATTTGACGGCCGGGCACGCGCTTGCCAGACTGGAAGTCGAAGCGGGGGAGCGTCACGGTCTCGCCATTGATGAGGTCGAGCATGTTCTGGTTGAACAAAGGGACGTCCAAGGCGTCGATGTGCTCGAGGTCGGGCTTGCCATCTTCGTCCAAAGGTACCTCGGATTTCGGCAGGTAATAGTCGTCCAGGGAGATGCGGATCGGGTTGATGCCGCGGGAGAGCAATTCGATGCGCAGGCGGTTGGCGAATGTCGTCTTGCCCGAGGAGGATGGTCCGGCGATGCAGATGAGGGAGATGTCGTCGATGCTATCCTCGATGAGCTGGCCAAGCTCGCAGAGCATGCGGTTATGCCTGGCCTCGCAGAGGTTCAGGAACTCGATGGTCCCGCGCTTCTTGATGGAGTCGTTGATGCCGGCGACGGTGTCACTGCCGACGATCTTGGCCCAGTCGTGGGACTCTTTCAGCGTGCGGTTGAACGTCGGGTCGTCCTGGAACGCGGGGATTTGCCCGCCTTCTTCGGCGCGGGGGTATTGCAACATGAATCCCGGGCGATAAAGGCGGAGCTTATAGTCGTGGAGGTAGCCGGTGGAAGGCACCATGTGCGAATACATGTAATCGAGGTATTCCGCGCAGGAGTAGAGGTGGACGTTGGTCTCGGGACGGTATTCCAAAATGGCCATCTTGTCCTCGTAATGACGCTCTTCGTAGACTTTGCGCGCTTCCTCGAAAGACACCTTCATGCGCTCTAGAGGCAAGTCCTCGGCGATGATGCGGTCGATTTCGTGGGTGATTTTTAGCAGCATCGCGGTGGTCGCGCAGGCGTTTGGGTCCAAAAAGGAGATCGAGATGCAGCGCGATACATTATAGGAGAAGCGGATCTTGAGGTCGGGGTAGCAGCGGGCAAAGGCCATTGCGACAACGTAACGCAAAGAGGCTTCATAGACTTTGATCGCGTCGACGTCCTTGACGGTGAGTATTTCCACATAACAGTCATGGCTTAGCTCATAAGTGAGTTCGCGAACGCGGTTATCCACGCGAGCCGCGACGGCGCGCTTATCGGGATCGTATTCGCGGATGATGTCGAGAATGGGCGTTTTGCGGTCGAACTTGTATTCATGACCTTGGATTTTGACGGTAAAGGGCATAGCGTAGCCTCCTTTGCATAAGCGAATTAGTTTACATGTAAGCCCTTACAAATTCAATAGTTCGCAGAGCAATCCATTACGTGTATACTTTAATACGTTCATGCGGGACACGTCCCCGCGAGGAAAGGAAATAACCAAATATGGCCAAGGCAATGGTATACCTGCAGTCGGGCGGCCCGACGGCAGTCATCAACTCGTCTCTCTACGGCGCGATCCGTGAGGCGCAGAAACACGAAGAAATCTCGGGAATCTACGGTTCCCTCAATGGCGTTGAAGGACTCATCCAAGACGACCTGATCGACCTCCGCGAAGAGGAAGACGAGACCATCGAACTCTTCAAGCAGACCCCGGGTGCGATCTTAGGCACCGCCCGTTATAAGATGCCGTCTGATCTCAGCGACCTCCGTTATGAGGCCATCTGCCAGACCATCACGAACCATAATATCGGCTACGTCTTCGTCAACGGCGGCAACGATTCCATGGATACCTGCGCGAAGCTCGCGAAACTCTTCGCTCAGCAGAAGATCGACTGCAAGGTCATGGGTGTTCCCAAGACCGTCGATAACGACCTCGCCATCACCGACCACTGCAACGGCTATGGCTCCGCGGCGAAGTACGTCATCAACATCACCAAGGACATCTGCGTCGACGCCAAGTGCTATAAGAAGGGCAAAGTCTTCATCATCGAGATCATGGGCCGCAACGCCGGATGGCTCACCGCAGCCGTCGACCTGCTTCCCTATCAGATGCGCCCTGACCTCATCTACCTCCCCGAGGACGCGTTCGAGATGGACGCCTTCCTCAAGGACCTCAAGTCCATCTATGACCTGAAGGGCCACGTCATCATCGCGATCTCCGAAGGCATCGTCTTCGAGCGCGACACCTCCTCCACCCGCATCGACGCCTTTGGCCACATTCAGCTCGGTGGTGCGGCGGATGCCCTCGCGACCATCGTCGAGAAGAAGCTCGGCTTGCCGACCCGCTCCGTCGAGCTCTCCCTCCCCCAGCGCGCCGATCCCGTCTTCATCTCCAAGACCGACCAAGACGAAGCCATCGCCTGCGGTGCCTTCGCCGTCACGAGCGCCCTCAAAGGCGAGACTGCGAAGATGGTCATCATCAAGCGCCTTTCCACCAAGCCTTATAAAATCGAGCTTGCCCTCGCCCCCGTCGATCAGGTCGCTAATGCCGAGAAAAAGGTCCCGGCCTCGATGATCGCTGGCAAGACCCACATGGATCAGAGCTTCCGCGATTACCTCACCCCGCTCATCCAAGGCGAAGTCTATCCGAAGTTCAAAGACGGCATCTACATGACCGCCAACCTCAAGAAAGTCAAAGCCCGCTAAAAGCAAAATCAAAACCCCGTTCTTCAAAAAGGCGGGGTTTTTGCATGGGATTTTTCGCGTTTCCCCATTGTTGAATTCCAGGAAGTCCGCTGAGAAAGCAACCCTTTTCGGCGATGAAGAAAGCCCAATATTCGTGCGCGCTCACGTTGCCTTCGCTCGCGCGGTGTGGCAAAATAGTCCCATCGCAGGTGGACCATGGCATCGTTAGTAGAAAAATATAGAAATTGGAGCGATTTCAAGAAGAACATGTTCATTCTTCTCATGGTGGCGCTTTTTGGCGCGATCGTCGGCATCGGCTTCATCTTCATCGACAACATCGGCGTGCTGCTTGGCTGGTTGCTCGGCTCGGCGGTGAATATCTTCGCCTACGTCACGATGTATTATGGCTCCAAGCGCCTGCTCACTCCGGACGCCGACCCCAAGAAAGGCTATTTCGCTTTGGTTTGGGCGGTGCTTCGCCTCGCTTTCTATGCGGGATGCTTGCTTTTATCGGGCTTCGCCTCCTTCAAGTGGGGGACACTCGCCCATGGCTATTGCAACATCATCGCGACTGCGCTCGCCCTCATGCCCACTTGGGTCATGCTCGTCATCACGACCTTGTTCCGTTCACATAAGCCAAAAGAAGAACCTGTCGCGGAGCGTCAGGAAACCGCTGAAACGGATAAGAAGGAGGGAGAATGAACTCCTTCCTGGTCCTCGCCGACCCCTTAAGCGACATGCTCGCTTCCTTTCAAGATCCGACTTTCCGTATCAAAGGCCCGACCATCTCCTCTCTCGCGGTCATGCTCATCGTCGCGGTCTTGGCGATCATCGCAGGCACGCAAGCTCGCTTCCACGACCCCCTCAAGCCTTCTAAGGGATTGCTTGGCTTAGCCGAGGCATTCTACGATTGGCTGCAGGGTTGGACGAGGAACATCATGGGCCGTGAGCCCGGCAATTGGCCCGGCTATTTCTTCTGTCTGTTCATCTATTTGTTCCTCGCCTTCATCTGGTCCATCACGGGCTTCCCGTCGATCATCGATACGCTGGTGCTGCCACTAGCTCTGTCGGTCGTGATGTTCGTGCTCATTCAGTTTACCGCGCTCCGTTATCAGAAATTCGGCTATTTCCATCGCTATATCGAGCCGATTCCCCTCTTTTTGCCCGTCAACCTCGTGACGATGTGGACGCCCATCATCTCCACGAGCCTTCGTATGTTCGGCAACTGCATCGCCGGTTCCGTCGTCATCGGCCTCGTCAACTGGGCCCTTAAGAATGTTTCCGTCAATATCTTTAGCGGTTGGGCGGCCGCCTATTTGGCCAATCCGATCTTTGCGACCCCAAGTGGCGTGCTTCCGCAGTTCGATAGTCCCGCCGCCATCTGGCTCTCACCGCTGCCCATCGCGGTGCTCAATCTTTACTTTGCCTTATTCTCTGGATACATCCAGACCCTCGTCTTCGCCTCCCTCAATGGCGTGTGGATCGGCACCGAGATGCCGGAAGACCGCGTCATGGGCGTCACGGCGCAGGCGACGAGGTCCCAGGGCAAATAAGGACAAGACCATATAGGAGGAAATGTATATGGCAATTCTCAACTCGTTGGTGGCGCTTGCTACAGACGCCAACATCAACCTCGGCCTCGTCGCGATCGGCGCCGGTATCGCCATTCTCACCGCCGGACTTAGCTCCATCGGCGAAGGCTGGATCGCCTGCCACGCGATCGACGCGATGTCGCGCAACCCCGAACAGGCGCCTAAATTCCAGTCCGTCATGATTCTGGCCATCGCCCTTGACGAATCCTGCGGTATTTACGCCTTGATCGTCTCGATGCTCATCATGTTCGTCCTCGGCGGAAGAGCCTAAGGATTCGCGGTGAAGAACCATGAGAAAAACAACTAGGAACTTGTGGATTCTTTTGCCCATTGCCGCGGCTTTGCTTTCCTCATGCGCCGGTGCGCCTTTTGAGGCACAGGATTTCGTGGAGAAGATTTTTCCTAATGGCTATTGGGATTTCTTCATTCAGCTGATCGCGTTTATCCTGCTGCTCATCATCGTCTTCTTCTTGGGATATAAACCGATTCGCAAGATGATGCAGAAGCGCCACGACGCGGTCAACGCCATGATCGAAGACGCAAAGCAAAACCAAATCATCGCCGAAAAGGCGGCCAAAGCCTCTGACCAGACCATCCAAGAAGGCAAGGAAGAGGCAGAACGCATCCTCGCCGCTGCCCGCAAGCAGGCGGAGTTTGAGCGCGAGAAGACGCTTCAGGAAACCAAACGGGAAATCGAGGCCCGCAAGAAAAAAGCCGACGAGGACATCCTCGCGGCCCAGGAAGCCTCCAAAGAAGAAGTCCGTCGGCAAATCGTCGACGTGGCGATGCTCGCTTCCGAAGCGTTGCTCCAGCGCGAAGTCAACACCGAGGACAATAAGCGCCTCGTCGAAGGCTTCGTGGAGGACCTAAACGGAGAAGGTGACAAGTAATGACGAACGAACTTTGCCAAAACTACGCCTCTGCCCTCTATGGGATGCTTTCCCCGTCTGAGCGCGAGGAGGCCGTCGTCGCCCTTTCTTCCGTGGTCAAGGACCTCAAGGAAGAGCCCGCGTTCGAAAAACTGCTTTCTTCTTACTCCGTTTCGGCGGAGGAGAAGCGGCGGATCCTCGAGGATGTTTATGGCAAAGAATTCGCGAAATTACCGCACTTCATCCCTTTTTTGAAGGTGGTAAGCGACCATCATCGGCTGCGCTTGCTACCCGACATCTATCTTGCCTATCGCTCTCTCGTCCATGAGGCTAACGGCATCAAAGAGGGCATCGCCTATAGCGCGGTCCGCCTCGACGAGAAGGAACTTCGTTCCATCGAAGAAGGCATCGGCAAGAAAATCGGCTGCAAAGTCAGCCTGACCAACATCGTGGACCATCGGCTCCTAGGCGGAGTGAAGGTCGCGGTGGATGGAAAAGTATTCGATGGCTCGCTCGCGAATAAGCTCGCGGGCTTGCATCGTACGCTCCATGGAGGTATCCCATCATGAAAATCGATTCCAGCGAGATCAGCGCGTTGATCAAAGCCCAAATCAGAGGCTATGAGACGCGGTTAGAAACCGATGACGTCGGCACGGTCATCTCGGTCGGCGACGGCATCGCGCTTTGCTATGGTTTGGAAAAGGCGATGCTCGGCGAGCTGCTCGTCTTCCCGGGCGACGTCGCGGGCATGGTCATGAACCTCGACGCCGAGGATGTCGGCGCCGTGCTTCTTGGTTCGGATACCAAAATCGAGGAAGGCGATACCGTCAAGCGCACCCGCCGCGTCGTGGAAGTCCCCGTCGGCGATGGATTGCTCGGCCGCGTCGTCAACGCTCTAGGCGCCCCAATCGATCAAAAAGGCCCCATTTCCTATGCAAAAACCCGACCAATTGAACGTATTGCCCCTGGCGTTATGACCCGAAAATCCGTCGATACTCCGCTTGAGACCGGCATCAAAGCCATCGATGCGATGATTCCGATCGGCCGTGGCCAGCGCGAGCTCATCATCGGCGACCGCCAGACGGGTAAGACCGCGATCGCCCTCGACACCATCATCAATCAGAAAGGCAAGAACGTGAAGTGCATCTACGTGGCCATCGGCCAGAAGAACTCTTCCGTCGCCTCCTTCGTGGATAAACTGCGCGAACTCGGATGCATGGACTATGTGACCGTCGTTTCCTCCAGCGCCTCCGAGGCTGCCCCAAATCAATACATTGCCCCGTTCGCGGGCATGGCCATGGCCGAGGAATGGCTGGAAACCGGCCAAGACGTCCTCATCGTTTTCGACGATCTTTCCAAGCATGCCGTCGCTTACCGCACCCTCTCCCTTTTGCTCAAGAGAGCCCCTGGTCGCGAAGCCTACCCCGGCGACATCTTCTATCTCCATTCCCGCCTTTTGGAACGCGCGTGCCGCCTTGCCCCGCAGTATGGGGGAGGTTCCATCACCGCGCTTCCGATCGTCGAGACGCAAGCGGGCGACATCTCCGCTTATATTCCAACCAACGTCATTTCCATTACCGATGGGCAGATATTCCTCGTCACCGACTATTTCGCTTCGGGCCAGCGCCCCGCCGTCGACTCGGGCTTCTCCGTAAGCCGCGTCGGTTCTTCGGCTCAAACCAAGGCGATGAAAGCGGTGGCCGCTTCCTTGAAGATCGAACTCGCCTCCTACCGCGAAATGCTTTCCTTCTCGCAGTTTGGCAGCGATCTCGACGCCTCTACGAAGAAGATCCTCGCTCACGGCGCCGTCTTGATGGAAACGTTGAAGCAAAAGCAATACGCTCCTTATCCCATGTGGAAGCAAGTGGTGGAGCTCTATGCCGTCAAAGGCCGTCATCTCGATGAACTCGGCAAGGCTGAAGTCGCGCCCTATCTCCAAGGCCTGACTTCCTTCATCGAGGGCTCCCATCATGAAATCATCGACGCCCTGAATCAAAAGAAAGCCTTCGACCCAGAGCTCACCGCCGCGCTAGATGCGGCCATCGCCGAATACGCATCCTCGAGGTAATCCCAGATGTCCCTTGGCTTAAACAAAACCAAACGTCGGATCGCGTCGATTCGCTCGACGCAGAAGATCACCAAGGCCATGGGCATGGTCGCGGCAGTGAAGCTGCGCCGTTTTCGCGACATCGTTGACCGCTGCGAGGAATATACGCGCGGCATGCACGAAGTCATGGGCGAGCTCTTGCTACATGACGAGCAGACCAAGACGCATTATTCTTGCGAAAACGAAGGTGTGCAAAGCACCCTCTATATCGTCGTGACGTCGAGCTTAGGCCTCTGCGCCGGCTATAACAACAGTATCTTCAAGTTCCTCGAATCCATCGTCGACCCCGAGCACGATATCGTCGCCCCCTTAGGCGAAAAGGGCAAAACCCATTTCGGCCATGACGCGAAATATAAGACCGTCGACGTGACATTGCCCCCGGTGGACAAGACCATGTCCGCGAAGCAAATTACTCAATTATGCTCGCAAATCAAGGCTGCTTTTAATGAAAAGAGGGTCAAGAAAGTCGTTCTGGTCTACACCCATTACGTCAATTCCATCTCCTTTGTTCCTGAGCAAGAGACCTTGCTCCCCTTATCCATCGAGCCCACCCCACGCGTGGATGAGAATTATTGTCCGCCTCTATTCGAGCCAAGCGCGAGGACGCAGATTCATTCCCTGCTCCCGTATTACCTTGGCTCCCGCATCTATTATCGGATCGCGGAAAGCCAGCTCTGTGAGCAGGCGAGCCGCCGCAACGCGATGGATAACGCCAACGACAACGCGGACGAATTGCTCAACAAGCTCACCATCGAATACAACAAGGCGCGTCAGACCGCCATCACCCAGGAAATCGTCGAAGTCGTCTCAGGCTCGGCCAATGCCACCAACTAGCAGGAGGTACTACTCATGAAAAACCCCGTGAAAGAAGATCTCATCGGCATCATTGTGCAAGCGGTGGGGCCCGTCATTGACGTCAAGTTCGAAGGGAAGCATCTTCCCGAGATCTTGACGGCTTTGCGCATCCCCCTCCCCAGTGGCAAAGACCTCACCATCGAGGTCATGCAGCATATCGGCGACGATGTCGTCCGCTGCGTTGCCATGGGTGCTACCGATGGGTTGATGCGCGGCATGGAAGTCATCAATACCGAAGCCCCGATTTCCGTACCTGTGGGCAAGGAAACCCTCGGCCGCATGTTCAATGTCCTCGGCGATACCATCGACGATTTGGATGTTGGGGACGTCGCCTCCTGCAAGCGCATGCCCATCCATCGTCCCGCCCCGACGTTCTCCGACCAATCCGTCTCGCATGAAATCCTCGAGACGGGCATCAAGGTCATCGACTTGCTCTGCCCTTATGTCAAAGGCGGCAAGATCGGCTTATTCGGTGGCGCAGGCGTTGGCAAAACCGTCTTGATTCAAGAACTCATCTTCAACATCGCCAAAGAGCATAACGGCACCTCGGTATTCGCGGGCGTTGGCGAGCGTAGCCGCGAAGGCAACGACCTCTACTTCGAAATGAAGGGGACCGGCGTCTTAAATAAGACCGCCCTGTGCTTCGGACAGATGAACGAACCCCCGGGAGCTCGTATGCGCGTCGCTCTTTCCGCCCTGACGATGGCGGAGTATTTCCGCGACCAGGAGCATCAAGACGTGCTTCTATTCATCGACAACATCTTCCGTTTCACCCAAGCGGGTTCGGAAGTCTCCGCCCTTTTGGGCCGTATGCCTAGCGCCGTTGGCTATCAGCCGACGCTTGCTACTGAGATGGGCCAGCTTCAGGAGCGCATCACCTCCACGAAGGATGGCTCCATCACCTCCGTTCAAGCCATCTACGTCCCTGCGGACGATTTCACCGACCCCGCCCCGGCCACGACCTTCTCCCACCTTGACGCGAAGACGCTGCTCGACCGCAACATCGCTTCCCTAGGCATCTTCCCCGCCGTCGACCCGCTGGAATCTTCCTCCAACGTCCTCGACCCAAACATCATCGGCGAGGAACACTATGAGGTCGCTCGTGGCGTCCAGCAGCTCTTACAGCGTTATAAAGAACTTCAGGATATCATCGCGATCCTTGGCATCGATGAGCTTTCCGACGAGGACAAAGCCATCGTCAATCGCGCTAGGCGCGTCCGCAATTTCCTCTCGCAGCCCTTCCATGTCGCGGAAGCCTTCTCCGGGAACAAAGGAATCTACGTCCCCTTAAAGGAGACCGTCCGTTCCTTCAAGGCGATCCTCTCGGGTGCCTATGACCAGTATCCGGAATCGGCCTTCCTCTATTGCGGCACGGTCGAGGATGTCGTCGCTCACGCGGAGGCGCTTTGATTAATGGCGACCTTCCCTCTGAAAATCCTTTCCAGCACCGGCGTCGTTTTTGACGACGAGGCGGATTCCACCCTCGTTCCGACCGTCGACGGACCGCTTTTGGTGGAATATGGTTACACCAATTTAATCGCGGCCATCGCCCCCGCAGGCGTATTGAAAGTGGTGCACAATGGCAAAAGCGAATTCTACGCCGTATTCGGTGGCGCTTTGGACGTGCGCAAGGGAGGGACGGCCTCTTTGTATGTCGAGGAGATCAACCGCGGATACGAAATCGATATGGCCCGAGCCTTAGCCGCCCGCGACCGCAACCTCGACCGCATTCAATCGCCCTCCGATGACACGGACGTGCTCAAAGCGAAGGCCCATTTGGCGAAGGCTCTTGCGCGAATTTCCGCGAAGAATCTTTCCGAAGGGTCCTTGTAAAGCGCTTTTATGAATTTATTTTTCCAGGAGGTGCGACAATAAGGCCATGAACTTCATCTTTGTATCCCCCAATTTCCCTACCCGTTACTTCAAGTGGGTGGAATCGCTTCGCTCCCGCGGCATCAATGTCCTTGGCATCGGAGACTCTCCTTATCAGGATTTGCACCCGCGGTTAACGGCGTCGTTAACGGAATACTATTACGTCAACGACATGTCCAACAACCAAGCGATGGAGCAGGCGGTCGCCTATTACCAGAACAAATATGGCAAGATCGACTTCATCGAATCCAACAATGAGTGGTGGCTCGAGGAGGACGCGCGCCTTCGCGCCCATTTCGGCGTGAATACGGGCTTCCATCCAGAGGACATGCTGCACATCAAGGCGAAGTCCCAGATGAAGGAATCCTTCAAGCGCGGTGGGGCGAAAACGATGCGTTACATCGTCGTCAAAGGCAAAGAAGACAAGGACCGTGCGCTTGAATTCGTGAAAGAAGTCGGCTATCCCGTCTTTGTCAAACCCGATATCGGCGTCGGTGCGGGCGACTCTCATTCCATCAAAAACGCGGAGGCCATGGATGCGTTCTTCAAGAAAGAGCTCCCCGAGCCCTACATCATGGAAGAATTCGTCGACGGCCGCATCGTGTCGTTCGATGGTATCTGCGATTCCAAGGGTGAGGTGGCCTTCTGTTGCACCGACCATTTCCCCGTCCCCATCGACCGCGTGGTCAACGAAGGGCTCGACCATGTCTATTACAATGTCTCCTTCGCGCTTCCGATGATCGACGTCGATCCCGTCGAATTCGAGAAAGTCGGCCGCGCCGTCATCAAGGCCTTCGGCGTGAAGCAGCGCTGCTTCCATATCGAGTTCTTCGTCTTAAACGAAGATAAGCCAGGGTTAGGCAAAAAAGGCGATTTCGTCGCCTTGGAATGCAATATGCGCGCGCCGGGCGGATATACGCCAGACCTTATGGACTATGGCTCCAGCGTCTCCATCTATGATGCTTACGCCGATATCATCGCCTATGATGAGATCCGCGTGAACCTCAATCTCCCGAAGTACTATGCCGTCGCTTCGCACCGCAAGGACTTGCTTACCTATAAACACACCGAGCAGCAGATCTATGAGAAATACGGCTCCCATATCAAAATGTCGGGCCGTTATCCCTCCCATATCGCCGCGGTCATGTGCGATTGGTACATCTTCGCGACCTTCGATACGTTCCAAGAGGCCGAAGAATTCGACCGTTTCGTGCGTTTAAAGCCTTAAGCGTAATAGGATTCAATGAAGGACGCCGCATCGTCGGCGTCTTTTTCTATGTCATAGGAAGCGGTGACCTTGCCACCGTTTATTCTCGCGAGGTTCTTCCCTTGCCCAAAGAAAGCGAGGAAGGATTCTTTGTCGCTATCGGAGGTTTCCTCGAGGCGAATGCGCGCGGTATGCAGCGGCTTATGGATGGCGCGCGGATAGATGGACGAGGAGAAATGGCCATCGCCGTCATCAAGGGCGGCGAGGCAGTCCTTTTCCGCGATGAAGGACGAGAATTCCGCATAGTTCGTGAATTCATAAATATAGGTCAGGTTCATCAGCGATTTTAGAAAATCATCAAGGTTTTGCAGGGATTCTCGCTGTTCTTGGAAAGAGACGGGATAGGCGTGCTCGGCGTCGCGGAGGATGAACATCGTCGGGGTGTAATAAGTTTTGGTGAAGACGTTGCTTAACGCGGGATAGACATCGGGGATGCGGTTGAGCTCCGCTAGGACCGCTTGGCGGGTTTCCGAAGTGAAGTAGAAGCCCTCCACATAAATGCCTGAGGTTAGGAAAAAATGAGTGAGGTCATCGTGGGCTGCGCTGCAGGAGGCACAGCCTTCCGCGTGGAGGAAAAGAAGCGATGCCTCGCCTTGCTTAATATGACGGTCGATCGCGTCGAAACTCCCTTCATGGGTAATCTTCTCGTAGGGATAGCTCAGGCCGTTCTTCGTATAGTTATCGCCGTTTCGGGTCAAATAGACGGATTCTCCATCGTCTTGGAAAGGGAAAAGGCTTTCGTCGATGTGGGCCTTTGGGGCGCCGCCACACGCGAACAGGGAAATTGATAGAAGCGACAGTCCGAGACGAAAGCAAGTTTTCATAGGTGGCCCTCCATGCAATAGGCTTCAAAGGCGAGAAGGAAGTGGCGCTTGCGCTTCAAAGCGGTCTCCGCAAGATGTGGCATTTTGGAGTAGCGGTTCATCGCCATGCCCCAATAGAACCAGAATGCGTCGAGGAAAAGAATCAACGCAGTCAGATCTTCAAAAGTATAAGCGCGCTTGCCATTGCGCAGATCGTTAAAGCGTACCAAGCACGCGCGGCTAAGCGACGTGTCGAATTCGTTTTCCTCGCATAATGACGCTATATCAAGTAGCGGCGTGGAAGCGCCGCAAAAGCGGAGGTCGACGAATTGCGCCGTATCCTCGACGATGAGGATATTGGATACGTGGAGGTGGCGGTGGGCGAAGACGGGCTCCTCGGCGTCGATGAGCTTCGCCGTCGCGTCGACGATGGAACGCTCGAACCCTTCCGGCAAGGCCTCGCCTGAGATTTTCTTATATTTATAGAAGCGCTCGATTAGGTCGCTTTTACGGTCCGAGATCGAGATACCTTGCATGGCGAGGATGGAACTTAGAACGCGGAAGGCCTCGGATTTGGTTTTCTCAAAGCCTCCTTCGGCAAATCGAGGATGCACGGGTCCGTAATAAAGCTCGATTTTATTGCCACGCCGATCATAGACAAATAGAGGCGGGAAGGGGTAGGGGCGCTTGGTAAGGTAGTCGTGGAAGACGAAGTGGCCTTCTCCGCGTTGCCCGGGATAGAAAGGATCCCCCGCCCGAGGACGGTACATCCGGACGATATACGTGGAATTGACGAGATAAATACCGTGCTCGTGTTCCTTCTCATCGATGGGGCGAATGGTAAAAACCTTCTGCTCCGCTTTGTTTTCAAAGAACTTAAGCGCGGCGGTCATCTCATCCATGGACACCCCTTTCTAAGGCATCCTCGTAGGCCTTAAGCGCGCTTTCGGAAATGTTGCGGATCATCGCGGAACGGTAATTGCCTAAGATGACTTGACCAGGCACGCTTCCGCGGCGGATGTTGCGATGCTCCGTGTATTGCACCTCGCCATCGAGTCGTTCCGAGGCCAATAGGGCAATCATGCAGGCGAACTCGATTTCTGGATCGGACGGGTTTTCTTTGGGAAGAATTACATGGGCACCCGCAGCGTCTTTGGCGTGGAACCAAAGGAAGGAAGGCTTGGTCGCATAAAGGAATGACAGGAAGTCATTTTGCTTCGCGCTTTTGCCAAAATACACGTAAAACCCCGCTCCTTTTGCGATGTAGGGCAATGGTCCACGCGCTTTTTGTGGGGCTTGTTTACCCTTGGGCATATGCTTTTTCTTCCCATCTTTTCCTTCAAACAGACGGGTGAGGGCTTCTTCGTCGCAGGAGGAAGCGAATTCTTTTAGCTCCAATGCCTCAGCGAGCTCACGCTTAGCTTTTGCGAGGTTCTCCTCTCCAAGAGCGACGGCGTTTTTGGCTTTCTTCGCTCTGCGGAAGAATTCCAAGGCATTTTCTTGCGGGCTCTTCAACGGGTCGAGGGCGACGCGGGTTCCATAATAGTCAAAAGAAGCGTCTCCTGTTTTAAACTGCTCGGGATAGGTGTAGATGTAGTTGCCATATTCTGCGTCGCCAAGATGGGCCATCCCCTTTTGGATGTCCGCCTCGATCTGGGCGATCTTGCGCTTGCAGGATTTGATTTTGGCATTCAAATCGCGGAAGAACCCTTGGAAGACGACGTCTTTGCGGCGCGACTGAAGTTTCTCTTCCAAGCCATGGCAGGACTCGAAGTAGGCGGCGACGTCAAAAGGCTTGGCCTCATCCGAATATTCCCCTTTCTTCAAAGGAGGCTCATAGAGGATTCCATGGAAAATAGGACGGGGGTCAAGGATATTGTTCGGGCGGAAGGCATAGAGGATCTTCCCTTGCTGATCCAATAGAGCCATGTTTGCCTTCGTCGGGATGAGTTCCAAGACAAGGCTAAGCGGGTCAGGTTCGAAGATATCGTTGACGGCGATGAAGTCCAAAGCGAGGACGCGGTCCTCGTTTACTTGGCGTGCTCCCACGAATTCCGCTCCGGATAGGCGCTTCCGAAATAAGGCGGATGCCGGGGTGGAAAGCGAGGTCTTCCCCGCTTCGTCCCCGCCGAGGAACAGCGTTGGGCTTTGATTGTCCAAGACGATGGCGACCCTCCCCGCTCGCCCCAAGCGGAACGAGAAAACGTCCTTGCTATACTGCAGGATCTTGCCGACGCGCTCGCCTTTATAACGGGTGAGATAGTCCGCGATGCATTGGATTTGGTAGGCCTTCAAGGACATGCAGGTATTATACCTTTGCGCGAGCGTGTCAGGTAGCGTAAGCCCATATCGCGACCGATGAATCCCATGGAAGAAGCGCCAAAAAGCGGAGGGCAAGTCTTTGAAAAAGACGCAAGCTAAGCGCGATGCCCAATGCGCGAAGAGGCGAGAAATCTCCGCAAAACGCCGCCCAAAGTTTGCATGAGTTATAAATCGACAAAATCTCTCTACGAGATGATTGAAATCGAGACGGCCTTTCACTATGATTTTTCCATGGAAAAAGGCACGTTGATCATCCTCTCTGGTCCTTCCGGCGTCGGCAAGGGCACAGTTCGCAAAATCCTCGAGAATCTCGAAGGCATGTCCTTTTATTTCTCCGTCTCCATGACGACGCGTGCCCCGCGTCCTGGCGAAGTGCCGGGCAAGGACTATATTTATGTCAGCAAAGAGGAGTTCGACCGTTATATCGAGAAAGGCAACTTCTTAGAGTGGGCGGAATTCGTGGGCAATCGCTATGGCACCCCACGCGATATCGCCGAGTCCTATTTGAACAAAGGCGTCGACGTCCTTCTTGAAATCGAGACCAAAGGCGCCAAGCAAGTCATCGCCAAATGTCCGGATGCCTTGTCAATTTTCCTCGTCCCGCCGAGCATGGACGCCTTGGAGGCTCGCATTCGCGGACGCTCCACCGAAGATGAGGAGACCATCCGCCGCCGCCTCGACCGGGCTCGTTCCGAGCTCGAGCTCGCCTCGCAATATAAGCGCGTTGTCGTCAATGACGATGCCGAGCGCGCCGCAAAGGAAATTCGCGACATCATCCTCTCGTCCCATCATTGATCGTCCGCCTTTTTGCTATACTTTGGACGATGCAAGTACTCTCGGTTCTCATCCAGCATTCCAAAACCTCCCTCGACAGGAGTTTTTCATATCTATATGACGGTCCTTGCAAAGTAAAGCCAGGATGTCGCGTAGTGGTGGACTTCCACCACCAGCTCATCATGGGCTATGTCGACGCGGTGAGCGAAACGACGCTTTCGCGTGAGGAGTTCTCGCGCCTCAACGGCTTCGAGACCCATTATATCGCTTCGCTCGTCGACCAAGAGCCGTTGTTGAATCCGGAACTCGAGCAGCTTTGCGCCGAAGTGGCGGATTATTACCTCGCCCCGAAGATTTCGGTCTTGCAGGCGATGCTGCCGCCTTCCTTAAAGCCCTCCGTCTCTTCCCTTCATGGGCCGAAAATCGCTTACGAAGATTGGGTGGAGATCCTCGACGAGGACGAAGAAGGGCTCACCGACAAGCAAAAAGAAGCCCTGCGATTAGTCGCCGCGAATAAAACGTGCCTCAAAAAAGAAGCGGGAACGCCTGCGATTGTCTCCGCGCTTTTCCGCAAGGGCAAAATCCGCATTTTCAAGAAAGAAAAGGCCCGCTTCATCATTCCAGAATACGAAAAGGAAAAGAAGCCACGCGAGCTTACCCTCGCCCAGATGAAGGCGACGAAGACCATCCTTCAAAGCGTGAAGAACGTCATTCTTTTGCAAGGGGTTACCGGTTCGGGAAAGACGGAAGTCTACCTCAAACTCAGCGAGGAATACCTAAGCCAAGGCAAGAATATCCTCATGCTCGTCCCCGAAATCTCGCTCACCCCGATCATGGTCGAGTATTTTTCGCGCCGATTCGAAGGCAACGTCGCCATCTTGCATAGCGAGCTCACCCCCGCGGAGAAATACGACGAATACCGCCGCATCGCCCGTGGCGAGGCCAGGGTCGTCGTCGGCGCCCGAAGCGCCGTCTTCGCGCCCTTGGAGAACATCGGCCTCATCATCCTCGACGAGGAGCATGTGGAATCCTATAAGCAAGATGGCCTTCCCTATTACCATGCTCGCGAAGTGGCCATCATGCGCGCCGCCCATTTCGGGGCGAAGGTCGTCCTAGGCTCGGCCACCCCTTCCTTCGAGACCAAGGCTCGAGCGATGCGCGGGGTCTATGACTATGCCGAGCTTTCCGAGCGCATCAACCGCCGCCCCTTGCCCAATACCCACATCATCGACTTGCGCAACCGCGCAATCATGATGCCGAACGACCGCGTCTTCTCGAAAACGCTGATCGAGGCTATCAAAAAGCGCCTCGACGCCAAGGAACAAGTCATCCTGCTTTTGAACCGCCGCGGCTATAGCTCCTATGTCACTTGCGCCGATTGCGGGCATATCCTCACCTGTCCGAATTGCCATGCGAACCTGACGTATCACCGCGAGGACGAGCTGCTGAAATGCCATCATTGCGGCTATGTCGAAACCTACCCGGAAACATGCCCCGAATGCGGGTCGGCCAAGATCATGCGCGTCGGGTTCGGTACGGAAAGAATCGTCAAGGTTTTGCAGGAATATTTGCCTTCTGCGCGTATTGGACGCCTCGATGGGGACGTGGGGAAGGTACGCAAAAAAGTCGCATCGACTTTGGCGGAATTCCGCAACCAAGAATACGACATCCTCGTGGGCACGCAGATGATTGCGAAGGGCCATGATTTTCCTAACGTCACCCTCGTTGGCCTCGTTCTCGCCGACATCGGGCTATCCCTCCCGAGCTTTCGGGCGACCGAGAGCACGTTCGAGCTCATCACCCAAGCGGTCGGCCGTAGCGGCAGGGGAGAGAAAGTGGGGGATGCCCTCATCCAATCCTATAACCCGTTCCACTACGCCGTGACCCTAGGGGCGAAGCAGGATTACGAGCGGTTCTATGCTCGAGAGATGCAACAACGGAAGCTCACCAAATTCCCGCCCTATTATTTTTTGGTCGCCCTCCATTTCTCTTCCAAGGATGAGCAGCGGTGCATCCGCGTCGCCGTGGAGATCAAGGAGAGCCTCGAGGCGCGCTTTGGCGAGGAGATACTCTGCCTTGGCCCCGTCGTGCCTTATTACGCGATCGTTGGCGACCGCCATAAGCGGTGCCTGCTCATCAAGACGAAAACGCCCACCAAGGTCAAGCCATTCCTCGGCTCGCTCGTCCGCGCCGTCTCGGGAAAGGGCGGAATCGATATCGAATGTGACGTGGACCCCCTCGATTACTAATAAACGCTGTGATAGAATATCACACGTTTGAGAGGTCCGACGCCAATGATAACCATCCAAGTCTTAGGTCTCGACCAGTTTGTGGTCGGCCGGTATTCGAGGGAAAACAGCGGAAATGTCGCGCAGATTTTCGAGTGCGACGAAGCGGATATTTCTTTTTACGCGCCTAACGCGATGATGTTCCATAACGGGGTCGAGCAGACCAGTTGGAACACGCTCGTCGTCGTCCTTGCGCCAAAGAAATACCAAGCCGTGGAATCCGCAGCAGCCGATTTCTTAATGAAATCCCTGTCCTTCTTCTCGATAAACGTGGAAGTAGTCTTCCAATATTTCGAGGAATCGTCACACTATAGTCTTGTCAACAAGGAATACCCCCGTTTCATCACCACGGATGAAATTCGCGACGACTCCGCGAGCATGGAATTCGGCGATGTGCCCGAATTCATGGAAGGCGAGGAGGACCTTGCGGAACAGCAGGAGGAAGAAGAGAACTGCGATTGTGGCCATCACCATCATGACCACGAAGAAGAAGCGGACATCTATCTCGGCGATGCCTTCGAGGGATTCGAAGAACGCTATGAGGAAAGCCGCAAAAAGAAGAATTAGGAGACAACCTACGATGAAAGAAGAATTTGAATTATCCCTTGACATCCTCAACGATGTCCTGGACCAGAAAACCACCTTTGCGGAAGCCCTTCGCAAAAAGTTCCAAGCGGACGTGAAGATCCGCCCGATGCGCGGCCTCGTCGCCGGGCTAGTCGGCTGCGAGCTTCGCCACCAGATTTACTTCGAATACATCTCCCGCGAACTCAAGGATTTCGAGCCCGCCGATAAGCGCTTGCTTTGGCTCGCTTTGGCCAATGCCTTCTTCTATCGTCGCTTCGACGTGGCGGAAACCCGTTCCTACCTCCTCGAGAAGATCGGGCAGGAAAAATACGATCAGACGTCCTCCTTCTTCGAACTTGCCGAGACGCCCGAGAACTACATTCCCGCTTCCGTCGACCGCAAGAGCCCCCTTTATCTCTCCCTTCGTTTCAACGTCCCTGAGTGGATGGTAAAGATCCTCAATCACTTCGGCGGCGGCGCGACGTATCAATCCCTACGCAAATTCGCCCGTCCGGCCGTAACCACCTTGCGCGTTCGCACTTCGGTCCTTCCATTAAAGACCGTCTTTGAGAACCAAGATTACAGCGCCGCCCCCGTGGATGGCATGGTCTTCTATAAAGGCAGCACCCCGCTTCGCCGCCTCCCCGAATTCCGCAAAGGCCACGTCTTTGCCGAAAAGCTCCTCACCAAGAAGCTCCTCGACGACCACGCCATCGCCGAACCGGGAGAAGTGCTCCTATATAATGGCAACGCGGACTGCTCCCTCGAGCTCGAGCTCATTGAGTCCTATGGTGACCGCGTCGGCATGAACATCGCCGTTCCCAACGTCGACGAGAAAGTCGAAGTCACCAAGCTCATCAAGGAGAAAGGACTCCATAACGTCAATTTCTTCTCCGCGGCGGATCCCATCTCGATGGAAGCTTCCATCTCCCGCCCCCAGGCGCTTGTCATCGCTTCGCCTAATTCCACCAATTTCGATTTGATTCCCAACTCCCCGGACTACTTGCTCCACTTCGATACCCAAAAGATGGACGAGATCATCGCTGGCGAACGCGCCACGTTAGAAGGCGCGGCCAAATACGTCGAGGAAGGCGGAACCTTGCTCTACGTCGTCTATACCATCTCCCGCAAAGAAGGGCGCCAAACCATCGGCGAATTCCTCAAAGCCCATCCGGAATTCACCTTGGTTTCCGAGAAGCAGCACTTCCCGTTTGAGGAACTTGAGACCGCCGCTTATGTCGCCGAGCTTCGCAAGGGCGAGAAGGAACTCACCATTCCCCCAGCCTTAGCGGACCTCGCCGCCGTCGCTCCCGCCTCCACCGGAACCGCCACCGCCACCGCAAAATGAAAAAGAATCTCCTCGGTTATACGCTGACGCAGATGACCGAAGAATTCGTTTCTTTGGGCCAAACTAAGTTTCGGGCTAAACAAGTTTATACGTGGGTGTATCAAAAACATGTTCTTTCCTTTTCCGAGATGACGGATATCTCGAAGGATTTTCGTGCGACCCTCGAACGTGACTATTGCCTGGATTTGCCCAAGATCCATACCCGCCAAGACGCGACCGACGGCACCATCAAACTCCTTGTCGAAATGGAGGATGGCGCGAAGGTCGAAACCGTCTTGATGCCCTATAACTACGGGGACGCCATCTGCGTGTCGAGCCAAGTCGGCTGCAACATGGGATGCGCCTTCTGTGCCTCTGGTCTTCATCGCCGCACCCGCAACTTGACCGCGGCGGAGATGATGGGCGAGGTGCTCGTGATGAACGAAATCCTGATGGAGTGGGGCCGCCACGTGACCCATATCGTCGTCATGGGGACGGGCGAGCCGTTTGATAACTACGATAATGTCTTGTCCTTCATCAAGGCCGCTAACGACCAGATGGGCCTCGCCATCGGCGCGCGCCACATCACGGTTTCCACCTGCGGCCTCGTAGATGGCATCCGCAAATACGGCCACGAGGGCATCCAAATCAACCTCGCGATTTCCCTCCATGCCCCGAATGACGCCATTCGCAACCAAATCATGCCGATTTCCAAAGCCTATCCGATGGATAAGCTCATGGAAGCCTGCAAGGATTACGAGACCAATGCCAATCGCCGCGTTACCTTTGAATACATCATGCTCGCCGGGCTTAACGATTCTCTCGCCTGCGCCGATGAACTCGTGGATTTGATTCATCGTTACGGAATTTTCGCCTACGTGAATCTCATCCCTTATAACGAAGTGGTGGAAAAACCCTTCAAGCGCTCGCCCATGAGCCAGATCAAGGCCTTCGCCGACCGCTTAATGAAACGCGGGGTCAACACGACCGTCCGCAAGGAATTCGGTGGCGATATCGACGCCGCCTGCGGGCAGCTTCGCAGCAAAGTGATCACGGGGGAAGGCCAATGATTTACAAAGGTCATTTCTCCTCGCGCACGGATATCGGCAAAGTGCGCATCACCAACGAAGACCAAGCCTACGTCCTCACGAATTATCAGGGGGACGTCTTTATGGTCGTCTGCGATGGGATGGGTGGCCAAAACAAGGGCGATTATGCCTCTAAGGTTGCCATTGATCACCTCGTCGAGGCGTTCCAGAACAAGAAAAAAGGACCCTCGATCCTTTCGCGCGCTTGGCTTCGCCGCGTCATCAAGGAAGCCAACGCCATCATCTTCAACGAGGCGTCCAAGAACCCGATGTACGAAGGAATGGGCACGACCTGCGTCGCCGTCTTGATTCAGGGAAACCGCATGATCGTGGCCAACGTCGGCGATTCCCGCGCCTATGGCTATGATGAACGCGGGCTGCGCCGCCTCACCAACGACCAGACCTACGTCGACTATCTTTATCGCTCTGGCCAAATCGCCGAGCGCGACAAAGAATCCTCGCCGGACCGCCACGTCCTCATGAACGCCCTTGGTATCTATCCTTCCGCCTCGCTCGACTTGGCGGTTCTGCCCTATGGCGGCGAGACGATCATGCTTTGCTCCGATGGCCTATACAACAACGTTTCCGAGCCGGAAATCCGCGCGATTTTGTCCACCGACGAGCGCCCGGACCAGAAGATTTCCTCGCTGATTGCCGAAGCCAACGCCAACGGTGGCTCCGACAATATGGCCATCGCGATTTGGGAGGCGGACCGCCATGATTAAGATCGGCGACAAAATCGACGACCGCTACCGCATCGTCTCCCGCATCGCCACCGGTGGCATGTCGGATGTCTATGAGGCCAACGACCTCATTTCAAAGCGCATCGTTTCCCTGAAGGTCATGAAAGAAGAGCTCATGTCCAATCAGGAGAACGTGTCCCGTTTTCTTAATGAAACCGCCTCGGCCGCTAGTTTAAACCATCCAAACGTCGTCCGCGTCTATGGGCGCGGCACGATTGAGGGCAGGCCCTATATGGCCAACGAATTCATCCGTGGCCAGACCTTGCGCGATAAGCTTAACTTCGCGGGCGCCTTGCCTTTATACGATACCTGCGAGGTCATGCTTCAACTCACCTCGGGCGTCGATTATATCCACCGGCACGGCATCGTCCACCGCGACTTAAAACCCGATAATCTCTTCTACATGTCCGATGGGACGTTGAAGATTTCCGACTTTGGCATCGCCTCGCCCATCGGGACGACCAATGAAGGGGACTCCATCCAGGGCACGATTTATTATTGCTCTCCCGAGATGATCATGGGCGCGCCCGCGGCCATCTCCAACGATATTTATTCCATGGGCGTCATCTTCTATGAATTGCTCACGGGGCAAGTCCCGTTCGATGGCGCGAGCATCGAGGACGTCGCGATGAAGCAGATGCGCAAGAAGTGCCCCGAAGCGAGCAAGACCGTCCCCTCCATCCCGCGCAGCATCGACAAAATCATCATCCAAGCGTGCCGCAAAAGAGCGGAAGAGCGTTTCTTGACGGCGATGGAAATGAACCAAGCAATCGTCCGCGCTATGTCGGATACCGAGAACTTCAAGGAGCGCAAGAGCTTGATCCGCAAGCTCTTCGGATTCAAATGAGCTCTGTTTCTTTGGCCCCTTCTATCCTCTCTGCCGATTTTTCGCGTATCGAGGAAGAAGTGCTGAAAGTGGCGAAAGCTGGCGCGGAATTCATCCATCTCGATGTGATGGATGGCGTTTTCGTGCCCGCGAAGACGTTCGGGCCAGAACTCGTCCAGCGCATCGTTCCTTTTACCGCGAACATGCTCCGCGACACCCATCTGATGGTGGAGGACCCAGAAGCCCTCGTCGATGGCTTCGCTTCCGCGGGGAGCCAATTGATCACCTTCCATTACGAATCCTACGATAACGATGAGAAGCGGTGGTCTTGCCTGCGCAGGATTAAGTCCAAAGGCGTGAAGGTGGGCATGTCCATCAAACCTGCGACTTCGCCCGAAGCGCTCGAACCGTTCTTAAGAGAACTCGACCTCGTTTTGGTCATGTCCGTCGAACCTGGGAAAGGCGGGCAGGCGTTTATGGAGTCCGCGTTTTCAAAAATCGCTTATTACCGCAAGGCGATCGATGCCATCGGAAAGCACGTGTATTTGGAAGTCGATGGCGGCATCAATGAGAAAACAGGGCGGATTTGCGTCGATTTCGGCGCGGATGTGCTCGTTGCTGGTTCTTATATATTCGGTCATGATGACTACGAAGACCGCATGGCGAGGTTAAGGAAATGACGACCGTTATTTTCTCTTGGCTTTTCTCACTGCTCTTCCCTTGGGCTTTTCTGCTCGCCCTCGGCCTTTCTTTTGGAACGCGCGGATACGCGAAAGCGGAAGAGAAGAAGTTCTCCTTCTTGACGATGTTCCCTCAGGAACTATTCGATGGCAAGGACTCCTCTCGCGTAGGCGCACGCCTATTTATATATGGTTATGCTTTTTTAGATGCTTTTATCGGATGCTTCCCGTTGGTCGTAGGTTTCTTGCCACAGAGCTTCTTGCCCTTCGCGGTTCTCTTCCTCGTCTTTGGCGTCGTCAAGAACGCAAGCCTCGTCGTCTTGGTCCGCGCGCCCGCTTATGAATTCAAGCCGCATCTGCTCGCCTTTGTCGTCTACGCGGGCTTTTCCATCCTCTCCATGACGATGGCGGCCATCTTATTCGTGAATCTGCGCATCTATAGCCAAACCCTAGCAGTGGTCTTTACGGTGCTCGCGGGGCTTCTTTGCATCGGCGAGCTCTTCGTCATCGCCAACCCCAAGCTCTCCCAATGGACGAAACTACGCGCGAGCGTCGATGCGGAGGGCAACGTCGATACTTCGCGTCCTCGTCCTTTCGTGCTCGCGTTCTCGGAATGGATTTTGTTTGCCCTCTCTACGTTAGGAACGCTTGTGGGAATCCTCGGATTCACCTTACTCGCCCTCTCCGCTATCTAAGGAAAAAGAAAGCCGACCCTAGCTGGTCGGCATATCTTTTCATGAACCAAGATTACTTGGCGGCTTTGGTCGATTTCTTCAACGTACGATAAGCGCGGTTCGAGATACGGATCTCAACAACCTTTCCGTCGATTTCGACTTTACGCTTTTGAAGATTCACGTTCCAGCGGCGACGGGTAGCCCTCAAGGAGTGGCTACGGGTGTTCCCACTGACGGGACCTTTGCCGGTGACAGGACAATATCTGGACATAATCTCACCTCCCGCGTTAGACGCGTGGGTAAATATAGCACGCACGGGGAAGGGTGGCAAATGTTTTCGCCTCAAGTTGAGCAAGGCGTTTGGACATAACAGCCATCGCGTCCATTTTTCCATGCCTCTTTTTGACGGTTTTTGTCTTTCACTGATTGGGCATTAATCCCAATACTAATAGTTTTGCAATGTATTCGCCTTACTTTTGTAATTCTTTCATAAAAACTAGGAGTGTAATATCGTTCTATCTAAGATAGAATATTGATTAGGAGGACTTCGCATGGCCATTAAACTTGCCGCGATGATTCTCGCCGGAGGCAAAGGCACCCGTTTGGGAGCTTTGACGAAAAAGCTCGCCAAGCCGGCGGTCAGCTACGGTGGGAAATACCGCATCATTGATTTTCCTTTATCCAATTGCGCGAACTCAGGAATCACGCACGTGGGCGTTTTGACTCAATACGAGAGCAGCGCCCTTAATTCCTACATCGGGAATGGAAAGAACTGGGGGTTGAACGGCGTCAACTGCCTCACCAGCGTTCTTTCACCAAAGCAGACGGAGCAGGGCTCCAACTGGTACCGCGGAACCGCGGACGCCATCTACCAGAACCTCGATTGGCTCGATGAGCTCGACCCCGAATACGTTCTCATCCTTTCGGGCGACCACATCTACGCGACGACGTTCGACGAGATGCTCGAGCTCCACATCAAGAACAAAGCGGACTGCACTGTCGCCGTCCGTGAGGTTCCCTTAGCCGAGGCGTCCCGCTTTGGCATCTGCGAGACCGATGAGCGCAACTTCATCATCGGCTTCAAGGAAAAACCCAAGCAGCCCAAGGGCACCCTCGCTTCCATGGGCATCTATATCTTCACCTACAAGTCGCTGAAGAAATACCTTAAGGCCGACTTCGGCAAGGAGAAATCCGACCACGACTTCGGCAAGGACATCATCCCCTCGATGATCGCCCGCGAGAAGCGCTTGCTCGCCTACCGCTATGGCGGATATTGGAAAGACGTCGGCACCATCGCCTCCCTCCATCAGGCCAACATGGACCTCTTGCTCTCGGGTGACCCCGAAATCGACTTGTATTCGATCCAGGACAGCGCCCACATCTATACCGAAGACAACCATTGCACCCCGCAATACATCGGTCCGGATGCGGTCGTCCGCGATTGCCTCATCAACCAAGGCGCTTGCATCAAAGGCACCGTGGATCACTGCGTCATCTCCTCCGACGTCGTCGTGGACGAAGGCGCGGAATGCTATAACACCGTCCTCATGAACGGCTGCCACGTCCGCTCCGGCGCGAAGGTCTATGACTGCCTCGTCGCCCCGAACGAAGCCGTCCGCAAAGGCGAGATTGTTAATGAAACCCGCGATGGCATCGCCCTCTACGCGGGTGGGAGGACCGTCAAATGAAAAGCGTCACCGGCATCGTGAATTTCCATACCGCCCCAAAGGCGTTGCCCATTACCAAGGAACGCCCCTTAGGCTCCACCTCCTACCTCGGCCGTTATGCCTTCTGCGACTTCGCTTTGTCGAACCTCTGCAACTCGGGCATTTCCCAGGTCGGATTGCTCGTCAAGGATCATCTCCGTTCCATTTTGAAGCACCTCGGCTCCATGAATTCGTGGGTCATCAACACCAAGATCGGCCATACCCACATCATGTACAACGAGCCCGGCCAGCGCGACCCGCGCCTCAATAGCGACGTCAATAACCTCCTCGAGAACGATTGGATGCTCTATGACTCCGCCAGCCAATACTTCGTCTTCGTTCCCTCGCATCTCATCTGCGCGATGAACCTCCGCCCCTACGTCAAGGCGCACATTAAGGAAAACCGTTCCATCACCATCATCGCTTCGAAGCAGCGCAACCTCAAGAGCAGCTGGATCGGCAGCGATGTCCTTGACTTCGACGACAAGGGCGTCCTCATCGGCTCCGACAAGAACAACGGCCAGTTCGCCAATCCGCGCGTCGTGAGCCTCGATACCTTAATCATCAACCGTACGACCCTTGTGAACCTGCTTCGCAAGTTCGCGCCGCTCGACCCCAAGGCGGACCTGTTCACGTTGATCATGACCGCCTATAAGGAAGGCGTCGTCCCCATCACCGTCGACTATTTCGATGGCTTCGTCCGCGCGGTCGATTCCTTCGCCCATTACATGGACTACTCGCTCGAGATGCTCGACAAACACAAAGCCGACCAACTCTTCAACCCCGCGTGGCCCATTTATACGCTCACTCACGATACCCCGCCCGCTCTTTATGGCGAGGAATCAGAAGTCCGCAATTCCTACATCTCCAACGGCGCCCGCGTCGAAGGAAAGGTCATCAACTCGATCATCGCCCGTAATGTCCATATCGGCAAAGGCGCGGTCATCAAGAATTCCATCATCTTCTCCTCCGTCAACATCAATGAAGGGGCGATGGTGGAGAACGTCCTCATCGATAAGTACTCCATCGTCGAGCGTGACCATATCATCAAAGGCAAGGCGAAAGAGCCCATCTACGTCGCCCAGGGAGCGATCATATGAGAATCGCAATGGTGGCGTCGGAGGCCAACCCTCTTTGCAAGACGGGCGGCCTTGCGGACGTTATCTGGTCCCTTAGCCGTGAGCTGAACAAGCTCGGCCACGAAGCTTTCATCGTCCTCCCTTATTACAGGGCCATCCAAGCCCATGAAGACCTCAATCCCACGTTCCTTGGAGAATACGAGGTTCGTTTGTCTTGGCGCAGGCAGGTGGCGGAAGTCTATCTCGCCGAAGTCCAAGGGGTGAAGTTCTACCTCATTGGCAACGAATACTATTTCGATCGCGATAGCCTTTACGGCTATGACGACGATGGCGAGCGTTTTGCCTTCTATTGCCTCGCCGTGCGCGATTTGTTCGTGAAGTTCAACGTGCACTGCGACGTCATCCACATCCACGATTGGCAGGTCGGCATGTTGCCGGTCCTCGTCCGCGAGCAATCGGCCCAAGAGAAGGCCTTCCAAGGCACGAAGTTCGTCATGACACTTCATAATGAGGCGTTCAAAGGCTACCTCGACCGTTATTTCCTCGGTCACTTCTTCGGCCTTGAAGACCGCATCTACGATAACGGCGCCGTCCGCTTCGATGGCATGGTGTCGACCTTAAAGGCCGGCATCGTCTATTGCGATAAAGTCGTCGCTGTCTCGCCAAACCACGCAAAAGAACTGCTTACTCCGGGCGACTCGATGCGTCTTTATGGCGTCCTCGAGCTACGGAAAGCCGACTTCACCGGCATCGTCAATGGCGTCGACGAAGAGGAGTTCGACCCCAAGAAAGACCCCCTCATCGCCGCCCATTTCTCCGCGACGAAATACGCGGAAGGAAAGGCTGCTTGCCGCGAGAAACTGCTCGATACCATGGAGTTAGACCATGACGACGCGCCGGTATTTGGCCTCGTCACCCGCCTCACGTGGCAAAAGGGCATCGACCTCATCATCGGCTATGGCGAGGACCTCGTCCGCAAGGGCGGGAAGCTCGCGGCCCTAGGCTCAGGCGAACGCGATCTCGAAGAGCGCCTTGAAGCCCTCCATGCTCGCTACCCATCCCGCGTCGCGATTTACCGTGGCTATTCCAACCAGCTCGCCCATGACATCTATGCGGGCTCCGACTTCTTCCTGATGCCCTCGCTGTTTGAACCTTGCGGCATCGGACAGATGATCGCCCAGCGTTACGGCACCCTTCCCATCGCCCGTCGCGTCGGCGGCCTCGCCGATACGATCGAAGCCTATGATGGCAAGAACGACAAGACCGCCAACGGCTTCCTCTTCAACGACTACCGCGTCGAAGGGCTCGGCTGGGCATGCGATCAAGCGATGGAAGTCTACGCGGACAAGAAGAAGCTTCACAAGCTCCTTGTCAACGCGATCAAGACCGACCATTCCTGGAGAAGAAGCGCCGAGCTCTATCTTGGCATCTATCAGGAAATCGTCGCCCGATAAACCAAACCACAAGAACCCCTGGCAACTGCTTGGGGTTTTTCTTTTTGGTGGCGTTTTTGCGGAGATTTTTCATGTTTTCCGCGTCACGAAACGTCTAGGTTTTCCATCGATATTGGCGGGGAACTCTTTTTAGCGAAACTCCCTTTTGGGGAGAATCGGCATTTATGCCTATTTCCCTTTTCTAGGGAAAACGTATAATTCAAGCGTTATGAGCTACGATTACAAGAACATTGAAACCAAATGGGCAGAGGCATGGGCTGCCCAAAACGCATTCTATTGCGACACCCATGACTTCAGCAAACCGAAATACTATGTCCTCGACATGTTCCCTTACCCCTCTGGACAAGGGCTTCACGTCGGCCATCCGGAAGGCTACACCGCGAGCGACATCGTGGCCCGCATGAAGCGCATGCAGGGCTTTAACGTCCTCCATCCGATGGGCTGGGATGCCTTTGGATTGCCCGCGGAGCAATTCGCGATCAAGAATAACGTCCACCCGGAAGTCTTCACCCGCAAGAACATCGAGAACTTTAAGAAACAGATCAACGCTTTAGGCTTTTCCTATGACTGGAGCAAGGAAGTTGCGACCATCGACGTCGATTACTACAAATGGACGCAATGGATCTTCCTCCAGCTCTACGCCCATGACCTCGCCTATGTCAGCAACATCCCCGTCAATTATTGCCCAGAGCTTGGCACCGTATTGGCCAACGAGGAAGTAGTGGATGGCAAGTCCGAGGTCGGTGGCTTCCCCGTCATCCGCATGCCGATGAGGCAGTGGGTCCTCAAAATCACCGAATATGCCGACCGTCTCGCCGAAGACCTCGACGAGCTCAATTGGCCGAAGTCCACGCTGGAGATGCAGCGCAACTGGATCGGCCGCAGCGAAGGCGTGGCCATCACGTTCCAAATCGAAGACCACAAGGAATCCTTCCAAGTCTTCACGACCCGCGTCGATACGCTTTTTGGCTGCACCTATTGCTGCCTCGCGCCGGAGCATCCCTTGGTTTCCACATTGGCAAGCGCGGAACAGAAAGAGGCGGTGGAAGCCTATGTCAAGGCCGCTTCCGCCAAGTCTGACCTCGCCCGTACCGGCACTGAGAAAGAAAAGACCGGCGTCTATTTGGGCGTCCACGCCATCAACCCGATCAACGGCAAGTCCATTCCCGTCTACGTCGCCGACTACGTCCTCGGATCCTATGGTTCTGGGGCCGTCATGGCCGTCCCGGCTCACGATGAGCGCGACTATGCCTTTGCGAAGAAACACGGCCTTGAGATGATTCAGGTCTTGGAAGGCGATATTTCCGAAAACGCGTTCACGGGTGACGCCAAACACATCCATTCCGACTTCGCGGATGGCCTCAACATCGCCGATGCGAAACTCGCCATAACCAAGAAACTCGTCGAGATGGGTGCGGGCGACCGCGTCATCAATTACAAACTGCGTGACTGGATTTTCTCCCGTCAGCGTTATTGGGGCGAGCCCATTCCGATGGTCACCCTCGAGGATGGGACCGAATTCCCAATCCCCGAAGACCAGCTCCCCATCACCCTCCCCGAGATGGATAAGTACCAGCCTTCTTCCGGTGGCAAACCTCCGTTAGCAATGGCGCCTTCTTCTTGGCTTGACTATGTCACTCCCGATGGAAGAGAGGGAACCCGCGAGACCAATACGATGCCTCAATGGGCGGGCTCTTGCTGGTATTACATCCGCTATATCGATCCGCATAATCCAGATGCCATCTGTGACGAGAAACTCCTGAAGCACTGGCTCCCCGTCGACCTCTATATCGGTGGGGCGGAACACGCGGTTCTGCATTTGCTCTATGCCCGTTTCTGGCATAAGTTCCTCTATGACATCGGCGTCGTCGGCTGCAAAGAACCCTTCCAGCGCCTCTTCCATCAAGGCATGATCCTTGGCGAAAACGGCGAGAAGATGTCCAAGAGTCGCGGCAACGTCGTCAACCCCGACGAAATCATCGCCTCCCATGGCGCGGACTCCCTCCGCTTGTTTGAGATGTTCGCGGGACCTTTGAACGAGGTGAAGCCTTGGTCCACGACCGGACTTGATGGCGCGCATCGTTTCATCGAACGCGTCTATCGCCTCATCGACGAACCTTCTTTCGCGTCCAAGATCAGCGACGAGAATTCCAAGGAACTCGATTACTCGTATAACTTCCTCGTGAAGAAGGTCACCGCCGACTTCGAGGACCTTGCCTTCAACACGGCCATCGCCCAGATGATGGTCTTCATCAACGACTGCTATAAAGCCAAATCGCTCTACCGCCCCTATATCGAGGGCTTCGTCCAGATGTTCTCGTGCATCTGCCCCTTCGTCGGGCAGGAGATGTGGGCGCGTCTTGGCCACGAAGAACTTCTCACCTATGTCGCTTGGCCGAAGTGCGACGAGGCCAAACTCGTCAAGGATGAGGTCAAGATTCCCGTCTCCGTCAACGGCAAGACCCGCAATGTTTTGCTCCTTCCCGCCGATAGCAGCGAAGAGGAAGTCAAGGCGGCAGCGCTCAACGATGAGCGCGTCAAGCCATTCCTCGAGGGCAAGGAAATCAAGAAAGTCATCTACGTGAAAGGGCGCATCCTCAACATCGTCGTCGCGTAGTCTTGGAGTCGATTTATGAAAAGCATCCGTTTCGCTTTATTGCCTATTTTCGCCGCTTTATTAGGAGCCTGCGGCGCCGCGCCTTCAAGCACTAGCTCCATGGAAAAGTCCTCGTTTTCCTCGCAAAACAGCGACCTTTCCTCGTTCATCCCTTCTTCAAGTGAAGAAAACCAGGAGCCTATCCTACATTCATCGATGCCTGAGATCGACCTTTCTAGCGAAGATTCTTCTCCTGAGACAGTCGCCTCATCGGAGACGGTTTCCTCCTCTATGCAGTCGCAAAGCGAGGACCGCCCGGAGCCTGGGCAGGGGGCTTGGTCTTTGAACTCAAGCGCGTTGCCAAAGAACCCTTCCTCGGGAACACTGCAGGACATCACCTTCACCACGACGAACGGGAAGGGCGACACCATTTCCTTCTTCGGGAGCAGCTTACGGACGGGCGAAGGAACCACAGGGCTTGAAAAGCTCTCCGTCGCGAACACCATTCAAGTTTCTAAAAACGCCGGTTTCTTCTATATGACCTCGGGAAGCGCGAGCCACCTGGAATTCCGCATTGCCCATATCACGGGCAAAGATGGCAGCGGCACCTTCGATGTCACGGGCGTTCCGAGCATCTATTCCGCTGATGAGATGACCGCGGATAATGGCACCTTGGTCGAACTGTGCAGGAAGACGACGGAGGATGGTCTTTATTACGACTATTCCTGCGACCTTCCCGCAGGGCGCTTCCGCTTCGCCAACGAATCCAACTACGCGGTCTACATCTATTACTTAAACAACCTCGCTTAACCAAAAAACAGATTTGCAAACGCTTTCTCCATAAACTGGAGTGGCGTTTTTTCTCTACTGTCTCTATAGTTATCGCGTTCGGTACCCTACGTGGACCGAAACGGAGGCAGACCTAATGCTATTAGCCATCGATATCGGCAATACCATGACCGATTTCGGTTTCTTCCTAACGGATGAGAAACCGCTCTTCTATCGGATTAAATCCCGAAGAGACCTATCTTTTGAAGAAGTCAAAACATCTTTTGAGCTCTTCTTAAAAGCCCAAGAAATCAAAGCGTTCGACGTGGACAAGGCCATCATCAGTTCCGTCGTTCCAGCCTTAACGAAAATCTATCAGGACCTATGCGTCGAGCTTTTTCGTATCGAGGCGAAGATCCTTGGCCCGAAACTCAAGACCGGCGTCAAAGTAAACACGGATAACCCGAAGGAAGTCGGGGCGGATATGATCGCCGCGACGGCAGGTGCGAAGGCCAAGTACGGCCCTTGTTGCATCGTCGTCGACTATGGCACTGCGAACAAAGTGTTCCTCGTCGATAAGGACGGGGCGTTCGCCGGCTGCGCGATCGGCGCAGGCCTAGGATTACAGACAAATTCTTTAAGCTCCTCCGCGGCCCTTTTACCCGAAGTATCTCCGCAAATCCCCGCTAAAATCTTAGGGAAGAATACGTTTGACTCCATGAATTCCGCGCTGACTTACGGCAATGCCTTCGCTTCTATGGGCCTTGCGGACGCGATGGAAAAAGAAGCGGGGTATCCCTGCAAGCGCATCCTGACGGGAGGATTCTCATCCTACGTCGCCCGCTTATTTGACGGATATATCTACGACCCTCGGTTGCTTCTAGAGGGATTGCGCATCATTTACGAGAGGAACGAAAAATGAACGACTACGTATCTATTGTGGCCGTGGTGCTTTTCGCCTTGGCCTTAATCGCCACCTTCATTTTGCTGTGGCCGCGGTCCACGAAGACCCGCTCGACCCATGAGCTGATCGCATCGATGACGCTTGACGCCTTGTTCATCGCCATCATTCTCCTCATGACCTTCGTCCCGAGCATGGGTTACATCCCCGTCACCCCATTTGTCTCGCTGACCTTGCTGCACCTTCCCGTGCTCTTGGGAGCGGCGCTAGGCGGGTGGAAGAAGGGGTTGATGCTCGGCTTCATCTTCGGCCTTTCCTCCTATATGCAAGCCCTTAGCAGCGCCGGCTTCAACGCCTTATTCGCCTACCCCTGGGTCGCCATTCCTCCGCGCGCCATCTTCGGGCTCATCGCCGGACTTGTCTTTTCCTTAATAGGAAAGGTTTCCAAAAACGGCGTCAAGGCTCTATACTTAGCCGTGGCGTGTGCCGGGCTTACTGCTTTGCATACGTGCTTGGTGTTCTTGGACCTCTACATTTGCTATCCAGACATCGTCGGCGGACTATTCGCCTCCCAAGAACCAATCGCCATCGGAACCACGCTTACCTTCCTGCTCGTCATCGGGCTTGGGATGGCTGGCGAAATGGCCGTGGCCGCCATCGTCATACCCCCGCTTTATCTGGTCGCGGGGAAGGTCTTCCCCCGCATCGGGAAGAAGCGCTTGTCGCGATAAGGAGCCCTCATGCAACCCAATTTCAAGAAACTCTCCAAAAACTATGAAGAACTCGGCCTAAAAGCCCTGCGCGCCTTAATCGGAAAAGAGTCCGTCTATGACGCGAAGTCCATCTCGGACGACGCCCCTTATGGAAAAGGAGTGAAGTCCGCCTTGGATTATGTCGCTTCCTTAGGCAAGGAATATGGCTTCTCCGTGGAAACCTGCGATGGGCGCGCGACCGAAATCAGCTTTGGCGAGAAAGGCCCGCTCATTGGCATCTACGCCCATGCGGACGTCGTTCCCGTCTCTGGAAAATGGGAGCATAAACCCTTTGCGGCGGATATCGTCGGCGAAGGCAAGGACGCCAAGATCATCGGCAGGGGATCCACCGATGACAAAGGCCCGCTCATCGCCTCCCTTATGGCCATGAAGCTTTTGAAGGACAACGGGCTCATCAAAGGGTTCCGCGTCCGTCTAGTCGCCGGTGGCGACGAGGAGCGCGGTTCCTCTTGCCTCGCCTATTATTTCAACCAGTTAAAGAAACCTCACTGTGACTATGGCTTCACTCCAGATGCCGACTTCCCCCTCATCTATGCGGAGAAGGGCATCCATCATGCGACCGCTTCCGCGAAGCTCGACCTCAAGCCCGTCATCGCGATGGATGGCGGCGTCGTCCGCAACGCGGTTTGCGACCGGCTCCTCGTAACGCTTCCTTTGGACAAGAAACTCCCTGAGAAGCTCAAAGCCCTTGGCATCTCGTGCGAAATCACGGAAGCGGGGCAGATCATGATCGTGACCTTCCTTGGCAAATCCGCCCACGCCTCCAAGCCTGAGACCGGCGTCAATGCCGCCCTCATCGCCTTTAAGACACTCGGGGAAATCTATAAGATCGAGGCCCTCGCCAAACTCGCCAAGCTCCTCGAAGAGCCCCATGGCAAAGGATTCAATGGCTATTTCTATTCCGAAGGCTTTGGGACTGCCGGCGATAGCACGTTCAGCTATGGCATCATCAAATACGCGGACAAGAAACTGAGCATCACCATCGATTATCGTTATGGGGAGAAAGCCAAACCCGAAGAGGCCCTATCCGCCTTCGCTAAAGCGACGGGGATGGAAGTGAGCGTCGATTCCGCGTTACCCGTGCTTTATTTTGACCCCAAGCATCCCCTTGTATCGACTTTGATGAAGTCTTATAAGCGGATGACCTTGAAACTCTTTGACAAGCCGATGGCCATCGGTGGGGGAACCTATGCGAAAGAAGCCAAGAACTGCGTCGCCTATGGCTGCACGTTCAAGGGTCATGATGGTTCGATCCACTCGCCCAACGAATACCTCTACGTCGATGACTTCAACAAACAGATCGCCATCTATGCCGACGCGATCTATTCCTTAGGACAACTCAAAAAGTGAGAGGACGCGCGAAACCTTGGGCCGTCCCTTACCTTCAGGAACATACCGAACTCGTTTATCCAACTATCGAAGAAGGAAACGCCTTCCTGCTCCAATCTCCCGTCTATCTGGAAATCGGGATGGGGAAGGGTGACTTTCTCATTGGCTTATGCCAGAAGCAGCAGGGGAATTACCTCGGCTTAGAACGCGATTTATCGATCCTTGCCACCGCAGCAAAGAAAATCGAATCCCTGGAACTCCCCAATGTCCGCTTGGTCGGCGGGGATTTCGATGACCTATTCCCGTCCCTTGCCCATTATCGGTTCGACAAGATCTATTTGAACTTCTCCGACCCTTGGCCTAAGAAGCGCCACGCCAAGCGAAGGCTGACTTACCATGAGCGCCTGAAAACCATCGCGAGTCTGCTTAATGACGGCGGGCGCATCATCATGAAGACGGATAACCCTATCCTCTACGCCTTCACTTTGGAGGAGATTCCCCTCGCGGGCTTGACGATTGAGGAGAGCACCGACGACTACGTCTTCGATGACGCGAACGACGCGATGAGCGAATACGAGGCTCGCTTCCGCGGGCTAGGGCAAAACATCCACCGTATCGTCATCAAACGATAAGATCCGCATAGACTTGGCGATGACGCGCTCATCGCCTTTTTCTTTCAATGCGCCCGCTTCGTTTTTCAAAACGCCAAAATGCGCCCAGGAAAAATGTCAATAAAAAGATAATAAAAAGCCGATGATAGGCTTGCTTTCAAAAAACTTTCAGAAAAACTTTGAAAATATTTTCACAATTAAATGGGGATTCATTATAATGAAACCGCATCCATGAAGGAGGATGACCCTATGCAGAACCTCAAAGATCGCGTAACCATTTACCAAGTCGCCCAAGTCGCCGGCGTTTCCCTCGCCACGGTTTCACGCGTTATCAACAACTCGGAATCCGTCACTCCCGCTACCCGTAAGAAGGTGCAGGATACCATCAATGCCCTCGGCTATAAGCCTAGCGGCCTCGCCCAAGCCCTTGCGACCAACCGTTCGACCAACATCGGCGTCATCATCCCCAGCGCAAACTACGTCTACCTCGCCAACATGCTCTCTGGCATCACCGAGGTCGCGAAGGAGAAGAACTACCAGTTGACCCTCTTTACCACCTCCCATTCCCGCGACGAGGCGCTCACCACCATCGAGAAAGTCATCACCGCACACGTGGACGGCACGATCATTTTCGACGACCAACTCTCGCAGGACGACGTCGATAAGATCACTTCCTATAACGTTCCTTCCGTCGTCATCGACAACAAGATCAAAGGCGATAAGGCCTGCGATATTCGCTTCAGCTATGACACGGCTCTTGAAGAGCTCATCAAAGCCTACTATGCCGCTGGCAACGAGAACCCCATGGCTTTCCTCCACGTCCATAATGCCGGACGTTTGCTCGGCCGCTGCGAGAAGATATTCCTCAAGACGCACGAGGAACTTGGGAAGGATTACCGCATCGTCAATACGCGCGACTCCTACACGCAGACCTATAACCAGTTCCTCGAATACTTCAAGGACCCCGCCAACCGTCGTGGCTACTATATCTGCTACCGCGACTCCATCGCGGCTGCCGTCTTAAATGCCGCGACCGATTCGGGCATCAACGTCCCGGAACAGGTTGAGGTGCTCTCCCTCGTCGGCACCAAGTATTCCTATATCGTCCGTCCGAGCTTGACCGCCATGCACATCGATATGCATGAAGTCGGCAAGCGCGCGATGTATATGCTCACCGACCTCCTCAACGCCGAACTCGTCGACAAGACGGCACGCATCGAGGCCCAGCTCGTCCGCGGACAGTCCACGAAGAACTAAGACTTATTAGAGCCAGACGAATCCGTTTCCCTGGCTTTTTTCTATGCAAAAGCGGCATATTTTTCAAGTCGTTTGAAAAACACTATATTTAAAAACAGATGTGCGCGTTTTCTAAAATAAGCACCAAGCTCACGCGTGTTGCTTTTTGATAGACAAGGAAATTTATGTTCATTTTTAGCAGTCTTGTATTGACAGTGCTAAAGAAAACACTAAGATATTCGGTGGTAAGGAGATAAACCAAAATGATCAAACCTTTGAACGATAATGTTCTCTTGGAGAAGATCCCCTCAGAAAAGAAAGTGGAGTCCATTATTCTCACCAAAGAAGAAAAGACCGGAAACGTCGCGACCATCGTCGCGGTGGGTCCTGGCAAGACGCTAGAATCCGGCAAGCTCGTCCCGATGTCCTTGAAAGTAGGGCAGCGCGCGATCTACCGCGAATATAGCGGAACCGATTATGAGGAAGACGGCCATAAGTACATCCTCATCAAGGAAGAGGATATCCTCGCCGTCATCGACTAATCGAAGGAGGTAAAAGCAATGGCAAAAGAAATCAAATTCGGCAAGACCGCCCGCGATGAAATGCTCACGGGCGTCGATACGCTTGCTAACACCGTCAAACTGACCCTTGGCCCGAAAGGCCGCAACGTCGTCCTCGACAAGGGCTATGGCAGCCCGCTCATCACCAACGATGGCGTCACCATCGCCCGTGAGATCGAGCTTCCCAACAACTTCCAGAATATGGGCGCGAAGCTCGTCTACGAAGTGGCCAACAAGACCAATGACGCCGCGGGTGACGGAACCACCACGGCGACCTTGCTCGCCCAGGCGATGATTCACCGCGGATTCACCTATGTCGAGAAAGGCGCGAACCCCGTCTTCGTCCGCGCTGGTATGGAAAAAGCCGGCCGCGCCGTCGCGGATGAACTCCTGAAGATCTCTCGTCCCATCGATACCAACGCCGACATCGAATCCGTCGCCACGATTTCCTCGGGCGATCCCGCGATTGGCAAACTCATCTCCGAAGCGATGGAGAAAGTTGGAAAGAACGGCGTTATCTCCGTCGACGATTCTAAGGGCATTGACGACGAACTCGCCATCACCCAGGGCCTCGAATTCGACAAAGGCTACATCTCTCCCTACATGGTTTCCGACCGCGAGAAGATGGTCGCGGAACTCGAGGATGCGCTCGTCTTGGTGACCGATCAGAAGATCTCCAACATCAATGACGTCTTGCCGATGCTTCAGGCTGTCGTCGATAGCCATAAGCCGCTTCTTATCATCGCCGATGATTTGGATGCGGACGTCACCTCCACGCTCGTGGTCAATAAGCTCCGCGGCACCTTCAATGTCGTCGCGGTGAAAGCGCCGGAATTTGGCGACGCTCAGAAAGCCGCCCTTCAGGATATCGCGATCACCACGGGCGCGAACTTCATCTCCAAAGATCTTGGCGTCGAGCTCAAAGACGCAACCATCGAGGACCTTGGCAAAGTGCGCAAGGCCACCATCCGCAAGGATAAGACTACCTTGGTCGGCGGCGAAGGCGATAAGGAAGCCATTGCATCCCGCATCGCCGAACTCGAGCAACAGCGCCTCGCCTCGACCTCGGAATACGACAAGAAGAATCTCTCCAAGCGCATCGCGAAGCTTGGCGATGGCGTCGCTGTCCTCAAAGTCGGCGCCCTCACCGAAGCGCAGCTCAAGGAGAAGAAACTCCGCATCGAGGATGCCTTAAATGCCACCAAAGCCGCCGTTGCCGAAGGCATTGTCGTCGGTGGCGGTGCCGCCCTTGCCGAAGTCTATAAGGCCCTTAAGGGTAAACTCGTCGGCGAGAACGCCGATGAGCAAAAGGGCATCGAGGCCGTCTTGGAATCCCTTTACGAGCCGCTACGCCAGATTGCGGAGAATGCGGGATATGAAGCCGACGAGATTGTCCTGAAGCAGAAAGAAGCGAAGGAGAACATCGGATTCAACGCCAAGACCGGCGAATGGGTGGATATGTTCAATAACGGCATCGTCGACCCGACCAAGGTTACGCGCAGCGCCATCCTCAACGCCTCTTCCATCGCCGCCTTGTTCGTCACGACCGAAGCGGCTGTCAGCGAGATCAAGGAACCCAAGCCCGCGACCCCGCCGATGCCGACCGACATGTATTGATCAAAATGATGTATTTGGAGCCGAGAACCCTCGGCTCCTTTTTCACGCCGCCAAGACCGAGCCGCCTCCATCCGCTATAATATGGACGAGAAAGATCTACGGCTATGGAATTCATCAGCGAAATCAACGGCAAAACCGCCCTCATTTATAAATCAAATGATGCAAGCGACCATGCGCTGTTGCTGATGTTTTGCTTTTCCATGGACGAGGCGAAGGAATTCGTTCAGTGCCTGCGTGGCGTTTCGGGCATCTGCTTCGTGGCTATCGTGCTGGAACGCTGGGACGCATGCATGATTCCTTGGGCGTCGAAAGCGGTCAAAGCTGTTCCAGAGGCGGGGCGACTAAGCGAGGAGATCCCCATTTTATTGGAAGAGATTGCCCGTTTATGCAAAACGACTTTCCGCAAGCGTTACCTCCTTGGCTATTCCTTAGGGGGACTATTCGCGGTATTCGAAGCCGCCCATGGCCGTTTTGATGGGCTGGCCTCGGTATCGGGGTCCATGTGGTATCCGGACTTAGTGCAATATGTTCAAAGCCACGATTACCCTATGGTTAGAGGAGCCTACTTTTCCATCGGGGACCGCGAGGGTGGAAAACCATCTTCCCCATTCTTCGAAGTTCGTGAAAAGACGCTATCGATCGTTTCTGCTTTCAAGGAGAAAGGCATATCAACTGCATTTGAACTCAACGAGGGCAACCATTTCTTTCAAGCGCCGTTACGCGTTCGGAAAGCGGCGGAGTGGCTCGCGAATACGCCAAAGAAATGACGGAGACATAACTTTTTTGATCGACGGTTTTTCCGGAAGTTACAAATGGTGTCCCGCTTAACTAGACCAGTAATCCTTGATGCTAAGCAAAGCAGTGGAGAAAAAACAAACCCGCGTTACAATGTTCACGCTGGAGGCGAATTATGGAAAAAAAGCTCATTATGCGTTGCGTTTACGTTCAGTCAATTGACGAATACATCGCGGCTTTTGAGGATGGGTATCGCGATATTCACTATGCAGGCTTTTCGCGAGACGGTTTGATCTCCACTTTACAAAGAAGGGGAGAAAACAGCCTAGAGTACCAATATCAATATGGAAAGGAACTCTATTTTGCCGGCGAGGAAGAAAAAGCGCACAAGATTTACCAAGAACTAGTAGAGAAGGGCTTCGAATTCGCGAAGATCGGGCTTTCTGCCGATGCGGCAAAAGGCATTGGGGGACCCGCGAATCCCGCTCTTGCTTTCCGCCTCCTTAAAGATCTCGACGGCAAGGAATACGGCATGGCATACCATAATCTCGGCTATTGCTACTATAACGGCATCGGCACGAAAGAAGACGTCGCCAAAGCCATTGAGTATTTTAAAAAGGCCCTGGATTACGGCGTGGCCAATTCAGGTATTGGCCTTGCGCGTTCTTTGGAGCAACTCGCGAAGATAAAAAACATGGCCATCGATGAACGGGCCGTGTTCGCGGCGCTTCTTCGGGGAGCACAATGCGGATCCATCAAAGCGATGGAGGAAGTGGCGGACCGATACCGCCAAGGCTTAGGCTGCGTGATGGACAAACTTGCCTATTTCGCTTGGAATAGGGCCGCGGAACGCGCTAAGGATATGACGAAGCCGCTCATCGGGGAACATAGTTTTTGCAATCCCGGCCGTTATGGCGGATTCGAACTGCGCTTTGCGGATGAGTATTAATCGAAATTAGAGCAATGCGATGACCGCTTTCTCAACTTCGGCCATATCGGCGGTCGGTTCGAAGCGGGCGATGACATTTCCCGCACGATCGACGAGGAACTTGGTGAAGTTCCACTTGATCTCGGGATTGTTTTCGTAATCGGGGTCAAGCGTGGGCAAGAAGGAGCGGAGGACATCCGCGAGCTTTCCTTCGCCAAGACCTTCGAATCCTTTGCAGGATTTCAAATATGCATAAAGCGGCAAAGCGTCCGCCCCGTTGACGTCCGATTTCTTCATACGCGGGAAGGAAGTTCCGTAATTCAGCGTGCAGAACTGGTGAATCTCTTCGTCGCTTCCTGGGGCTTGGGCACCGAATTGGTTGCAGGGGATATCGAGGATCTCGAAGCCCTTGTCATGATAGGCCTTGTACATTTTCTCCAGAGGCTCATATTGCGGCGTGAAGCCACAGCCCGTGGCAGTGTTGACGATGAGCAAGACCTTGCCTTGGAATTCGCGGAGGGAAAGTTCGCTTCCCTGCGCGGTTGGAACGGAATAGTCGTAGATGGAACTCATGCGGATCTCCTTTCCAAAAATAGATGAGTTTTGCGATGATTATTTAACAAATAGGCCATCGAGTAGGTCTTTGCGGCAATTGATGATGCGCTCCTTGGGGAAGTCGATTTTGTTTAACAGGACGATGCTGCGGCGGAAGTTTCCGATCAATTCGCAATAATGCGCATCGGTTCCAAGGGAGATGAAGTTGCCATTCTCTTTGGCGAGGCGGAGCCAAAACTCGAGACGCTCGATATCGTCGACTTTGTGACGGGCTAAAGTGCCCTCGTTTAATTCAAGGTATATGTTGTTCTCTTTGGCGAGATGAACCATATCAGTGAGGAATTTCTTGGTTGGCTCGTCTAACCCGCCTGCGTGAGCCTTGTGGTCGAGCTCAGAAATCTCGCGCTCGATGTGCGCAAAGGCATTGCAGAACCCGATTCCATCGACGAAATATTGGTATAGTTGGTCCAAGGTCGTTTCTTTGCGGTCGACGAACCAACTATGCGTGCCTAAAAGCCTCCAGTGGAGTCTCTTCATCAAACGGTCTTTCTTGAAGACTTCGTGGTTGAGGTTGAATTCGCCTCCGCCGATGACTTTGATGCCATAGCGGTTGGGCGTGACCCATTCCTCGATATAGCACATGCAGTTGATTTCGTTTTTGCGCTGCACGAGGGAGCCTTCGTTGTAGTAGTGGTCCGTGATGGCGAGATACTCCATGTTGTGCTCTTTAGCCTCAATCAGGCATTCGCGCAGAGTGCTATAGGCGTGGATGGAAGCGATTGTATGGACGTGGAGGTCCGCTAAGATATCGGATGCTACGATCATATCCATTCCCTAGAAGGTCACCTTATGGAAGACTTTCTTGCCTTTCTTTAGCTTTAGACCGGCCTTGATAGTGTCCGCACCGTATTTCGCGTTGGGGTCGACGACCTTCTCGTCGTTGACGGTGACGCCACCTTGGACGACAAGGCGACGGGCTTCCGACTTGGACGCGCATAGATTCGTCAGGACCAGGAGGTCCAAAAGGCCGATCTGGCCATCGACGAGCTGGGACGGTTCCAAGGCGGTGGTGGGCATGTTCGCGTCATCGCCCGCTCCAGAGAATAGCTTCTTCGCGGTCTCGAGGACTTCGTCCGCCTTTTCCTTGCCATGGACCAAAGCCGTGAGTTCATAGGCGAGGATTTGCTTCTTTTCATTGATTCTGGAGTCATCCCAATGGGCCATGTCCTCGATGGTTTCAAGGGGCAGGAACGTGAGCATCTTCAAGCATTTCATGACGTCTGCGTCATCGACGTTACGCCAATACTGGTAGAACTCAAATGGCGTAGTCTTCTCGGGATCGAGCCATACGGCGCCTTTTTGGGACTTGCCCATCTTCTTGCCTTCGGAATTAAGCAAGAGAGTAATGGTCATCGCATAGGCGTCATCGCCTTTCTTCTTGCGGATGAGCTCGGTGCCCGCGAGCATGTTGGACCACTGGTCATCGCCACCGAATTGCATATTGCAGCCATAGGCCTCGTGAAGATGGTAGAAGTCATAGGCTTGCATAAGCATGTAGTTGAATTCAAGGAAGGAAAGGCCGCGTTCCATGCGCTGCTTGTAGCATTCCGCGCGGAGCATATTGTTGACGGAGAAATGGGGCCCGACTTCCCTCATGAAATCGATGTAGTTGAGTTTCAAGAGCCAGTCGGCATTGTTGACCATGATGGCTTTGTCTTCGCCGAACTCAATGAAGCGCTCCATCTGTTTCTTAAAGCAAGCGCAGTTATGCTCGATGGTCTCGGGAGTCATCATGTAGCGCATGTCGCTGCGCCCGTTAGGATCGCCGATGTAACCCGTGCCTCCGCCGACCAAAACGATGGGGCGGTTGCCAGCCATCAGAAGACGCTTCATCAAGCAAAGCGCCATAAAGTGCCCGACATGGAGAGAGTCGGCGGTGGGGTCGAAGCCAATATAGAATTTGGCGCCGCCTTTATTGATGAGCTCACGGATTTCGTTCTCGTCCGTGACCTGCGCGATCAGTCCGCGCGCTTGTAATTCTTCGTAAATGCCCATAGGTATTCCTCGCGATTGCATCGAAACGGATGCTTCGTGGTCTATTCTACAAGAATAGACATCTTTTTAAAGAGAAATGAATGGGGTAAATTGGCCAGCTGAATCAGAATATCAAAAAAATCGCGGCAAAACCGCCACGATTTTTGGAATGTACGCCGATTAATCCAGCAGGATGATCTTATAGGCGCGGGACCCTAATCCGAGCTTTTCGGCCGCTTCCACGGTGTGGATGCCATGGCGTGAATCCATACGCTCGATGAGGGCGGCTTTGCCAGGGTCGTCGCAGTTCTTGACGGCATCATAGCAAGCCTGGTCCAAAGCGACGGGGTCGAGGGAGGCGTAGATGCCAAGGTCGGCCATCTCCGGTTCCGCTGGATTGGAATCGCAGTCGCAATCGACCGAGAGACGGTTGGCCACGTTGATATAGGCGAAATTCTTGTAGCCGACATAGCGAAGGACCGCTTCGCAGGCGTCGGCCATGGATTCGAGGAAGTCATCTTGCTTTGGCGCGTAGACACCCCAGCAATCGGAGGAGTCGGTCGTTTGTCCCGCACTATGGATGTAGGCTTTGCCAGCGGTGGAGCCAATCCCGATGGAAATGTTCTTCAGCGCCCCGCCAAAGCCGCCCATCATATGTCCTTTGAAATGGGAGAGGATGAGCAACGAGTCGTAATGGTTCAGATGCTCGCCAACAATATCCTTATCCAGATGGAAGCCATTGTGGACGGGGATCTCGATCTCACCGAACTCGTCCATCAAGTCGACGGGGAAGCGGGGGAGGAAACCATGGGCCTTGATGGTATCCCAGTGCTTCTCTTTCTCTTGCCTGGAGCCACCATAGGCGGTGCAACATTCGACGATGGTTCCCTGAAGCTGGTCGACGAGTTTCCCAATAAGCTCGGGCTTGAGATAGTTATGGCCGCCCATTTCTCCGGTGGAGATCTTGACGCCGATATGACCGCGAAGGTCGCGCCCTAAGGCTTTGTAGATTCGGACGAGGCTCTCGGGGGTAATCTCTTTTGTGAAGTATACGATGGAAGGTTTCATAGAATGCTCCTTGTAGCATAATGATACAAAGGTTTCGCCTATTATTCATACTGAAATAGGTATTTTGGACAATTATAGTCGGCGTTGGAGATTCGATATTTCTTTAACGCGCGCACGCGTAGGTATAAAATATGGATAAAGGAAAGCGCGAAAAGCGCGGGAGGTAACGTTATGCCAGCATGGGCAATTGCACTGATCATCGTAGCCGTCGTGTTACTATTGATCCTTCTCATCGTCTTCTTGACTTCCTATGTCAAGGCCGGCCCCGACGAAGCCATTATGATTTCCGGTTCCGGCAAAAAGAAAATTCTCATCGGTAAAGCGGGGTTCCGTGTCCCGTTCTTCCAGAGGATGGACAAACTTTCTCTGAAAGTGTTCCAAGTCGACATCAAAACCGACGAACCGATTCCGACCACGGAATTCATCAACATCAATGTCGATGGCGTCGCCAACTTGAAGATCTCGAGCGACCCGCAGTTGCTCCATCGCGCCTTCGAATCGTTGCTTGGAATCTCCAATGGAGACCTCCAGCTTCAGGTCCAACAGATCCTGCAGGGCAACATGCGTGAAATCATCGGTACCGCGAACATCAAGACCCTCGTCCAAAACCGTAAGGGCATCGCGGAAAAAGTTATGGAGAACGTTGTTCCCGACATGGCCAAACTCGGCATCGAAGTCGTCAACTTCAACATCCAGAACTTCTCCGACTCCAACTCGGTGATTTACAACCTCGGTATCGATAACGTCTCTCAGATTCAAAAAGACGCCAGCATCGCCAAGGCCAACGCCGAGCGCGACATCGCCATCGCCAAGGCGCAGGCCGACAAGGACGCCAATGACGCCCGCGTCGCCAGCGAACTTGAAATCGCCAGCCAAAACAACGCTCTCGAGCTTCGCAAAGCCGAGCTGAAGAAGAACGAGGACATCGCCCGCGCCGATGCCGACGCGGCCTATGACATCCAGCGTCAGAAGCAGCAGTTGCTCCTCAATACCAATGAGGTCGAGGCGGAAATCGCAAAGAAGACCAAAGAGATTACCCTCAATGAGAAATCCGCGGAAATCGCCCAGAAGAAACTCGACGCCGAAATCAACAAGAAGGCCGATGCTGAGAAGTATCGCGCCGAAAGCGAGGCGGAAGCCGAACTCTATACCAAGGTGAAGGAAGCCGAAGCGCAAGCCAGCCAGCGCAAAGCAAAAGCCGACGCCGACCTCTACGAAGCCGAGCGTCGCGCCTCCGCGGTCAAAGCCGAAGCCGACGCTGCCAAGCAAGCCGCCCTCTTCGAGGCTGATGGTATCCGCGCCAAAGGCGAAGCGGAAGCCGAAGCCATCAAGAAGAAAGCCGAAGCTATGAAGCAATACGGCGAGGCTGCCACTTTACAGCTCATCCTCGACTCCAACCTCATCCCCAACACCGTCGAAGCCTATGCGAAGCCGACCGCCGAAGCACTTGGCCGCATTGGCAACATCACGATGTATGGCGAGGGCAACACCGCCAAACTCGGCGAGGAAATCACCCGCAACGGCACGCAAATCTTCAAAGGGATCAAAGATGCTACCGGCATCGATGTCGCCTCGCTGCTCGCCGGTTATCTCGGTGGGAAGATCGCGAGCAAAAAGCCCGCAGACCCGCAGGAATAATCATTCATCATCCTTCGATGGCCGCCAGAAATGGCGGCTTTTCAACATGAAAAAGGACCCAATTGCTTGGGCCCTCTTGGCTACTAATGTCGGCTCGAGTATTAGAGCTTGCGGTTGTAGTACTCGATGATTTGAGATTCGTTGATCTCTTGGGCGAGCTCATTGCGCTCGGGCTCGCGGAGGAAGGTGCCTTCGAACTTGTCGACGTCGGTCTTGACATAGCCGACGGAAGCGGGCTTGGATTCAAGGGCTTCCTTAACGCACTTAAGCGGGGAATCTTCCTTGAGGGAGATGACGTCGCCAACCTTGCAGAGGTAGGAGGGGATGTCGACCTTCTTGCCATTGACGAGGATGTGGCCGTGAGCGACGAGCTGACGGGCCCCAGCACGGGTCCTGGCGAAACCCATGCGGAAGACGAGGTTGTCCAAGCGGGATTCGAGGATGCGGAAGAAGGCTAAGCCAGTGACGGTAGGATCTTTCTTCGCGATGAGGAAGAGGCGGCGGAACTGGCGTTCGGAGACTCCATAGAGGGAGCGAAGTTTCTGCTTCTCGAGGAGCTGGAGGCCGTATTCGGAGCTCTTCTTCTTACGATCTTGGCCGTGTTGGCCCGGGCCATAGGGGCGCTTTTTGAGCTCATCACCGGTCTCGAGGGTCGAGAAGCCAAGGTGACGGCTACGTTTCCATGCGGATTTAGACATTTGAATGTCTCCTTTCTTTGTTGCTTGCAAAGTCCAGAGGGTATCTTCCGCCTTTCCGGGTGTCGGAGCTTCCGTTCGGCCCTAGTAGCGGGGGCTTACTTGTTTTGATTTACCGACGTCGGGCGAAAGGGTAGATGCCTGCTGCTTTCACACGCGGATGTAAGTATACGCGTACATAGGATGCCGTGCAACGTTTTTATTCGCGGCTGTAAAGAGCGACTGCGCAGTGGAATCTACATTTTGCTCTCATAGCACGATTCTTCTTTGCCAAACAGGAACAAATGGGGATAATCATACCCGTGAATCAAAAAGTCCTGTCCTTGCTTTATCTCCTTGGCGTTTATCTCTTCGTCTTCGGCCTTGTGATGCTTGGGGGCAGCGCGCTTATCATGTACACGTCCATGCATTATCTGCTGGTCGTTTTGCTCATGGATGTCACCGCCACGATATTCATCTATTTGGTTGGCCTCAGGAAGCGAACGCCTTCGATTTACGATCCTTATTGGTCCGTTCAGACGTGGTTCTTCATGCTGTTCTTGCTCATCGTGTACCGTAACTGGAACGTGGGCACCCTTTTGGTGTTCCTTGTCTTGACTTTCTATAGCGTTCGTCTGACCGCCAACTTCTGCATTGGTTTTAATGATTTGTCCTATGTGGATTGGCGGTACAGGATGCTGAAGCAGAAGTCGGGGAAGGCATTCCAGCTCGTGAACTTCTTCGGCATCAACATGATGCCTACGCTTTTGGTCTATCTCGCTTCCGTCCCGTTCTTCCTCTATAGCGTGGAAAGTCAGTTCCATCCATTGGATTTAATCGCTCTTCTTGGCATGACGGGCGCGGTGGTCATCGAGCTGCTTGCGGACGCGCAGATGCGCGCTTGGATCAAAAACCGCAAGGACCGGGCCGAGGTCATCAACGTCGGGCTATGGAATTACTCCCGCCACCCAAATTACCTCGGCGAGATTTCCTTTTGGGTCTTTGGCTCCTTGCTGATTCTGCCACGTCTCATCCAGGGATCGAGCGAGTGGTATTGGCTTCTAGGCGGCGTCGCCATGGTGCTTCTATTCGCCTTTATTTCCATCCCGATGATCGAACGGAATTTTGCTTCCTATAAGCCGGCCTACGCAGATTACAAGAAGCGGGTGTCTTGCTTGCTTCTATGGCCGCCAAAGCGGATGAAAAATAACGAAAATCCTGTGCAAAACCCCGCTGATTTAGAAAATGAAGCGGTGGAAGAGTCTCACTAGAAAACCCGTTTTCCTTTCATTTGGGCTCCATTGCGTTCGAAAAAGAATAAAATCGGAGTACTTTATGCGTGCGAGTGCGCGCTCTTGCGTCTAGAATATTAACGTATGAGCTACCTTGTTTTGCTATCGCCATTATCCATCGGCTTAATCGTTGCCGCCGGCGTCGTCGTGGCCGTCGGCTTATTCCTTTTGCTTCACTTCACTTTGCTCGCCTCCATGCGTTACAAGAAGACGGTCCGCGAGCTTTCCCGCCGCTTCGAATACCTTCACGCCCTCCTAACCGGCCAGGATTCCCAATACCTCCGCCGCATCGAGTCGATTTCCCAAACCACCCTTCTCTACGCGGATACCCACGCGACCTTCAACAAGCGCTTCAAGGACATCCGCGATAAGAGCGACTCCTCCGCCCAAGCGGCGATCAACAACCTGAAGGACCTTCTTTCCGAACGCGCCTATAAAGCCCTAAAGGCCGAGCTTCCCCGCGCTCGGGTCATCATCGAGAACTACGACGAGGAAGTCAACGGCCTCAACAACGATCTCCTTCACATCATCAAGCCGGAAGAAGAATGCCGGCAGATGTCCCTCCACCTCAAAGAGGAACTGCGCAAAATCAAGCAAAGCTATTTCATCAAGCAGGCCGACCTCGTCTTGATGGCCGCCTCCTTCGAGCAGGTTTTCAAGCAGCTTGACGAGCAATTCCAGCAGTTTGAGACCTGCGTCGAATCGGCCCGTTATGACGATGCAAAGAACCTCCTTCCCGATATCGCCGCCGTCATCAAGGAACTCGGCCGTTGCCTGCAAGAGCTCCCCAATATCTGCATCACCATCACCTCCGTCATCCCCGATAAGCTCGCCTCCCTTCAGAACCGTTATGAGGAGATGGTCCGCGCGGACTTCCCGCTTCATCACCTCATCGTGAAAGGGAACATCGAGGACATGAACAACCTTTTGAGCGAAATCACCGAGCGCGTCACTCAGTTCGACCTCCGTCGCGTCAATGAGGAACTCGATGGCATCATCGCCCGAATCGACGAATACTTCGACCTCTTTGACAACGAAAAAGAGGCCCGTTTGATCTTTGAGAACGAGTGCGAGAAGATCTACGCGGACGAGGCTTCGATCGAGAAAAAGTACATCCGCCTTTCCAATGGCCTCCCCGAAGTGAAGTCCATTTTCGTGATCCCTGCCAAGGCACAATCCCAGATTGACGGCATCAAGAACCTCATCAACAAAGCCGGCGCGACCAAGCGCTCCCTCGATACATTCATCCACTCTGGAACCAAGCAACCCTATTCGATCCTCGTCGAGAAGATGCACACCTTGCGCGATGAAGCCACGGCCGCTTCGACGGCGATCGACGACTTCGAACGCTATCTCTTCTCCTTGAAGTCCGATTCCGAATCGGCGGTATCGATCATCGATGAATTCTATGGGAAACTCCATCGATGCGAAGTCATGCTCGATGAGATCGGGCTCGATATCGTGACCGAGAAATACGCTTCTTCCATCGAGGAGTGCTACACCTTCATCGACGAGATCTATCGCCTCGTCCATACGCTTCCGATCGACGTGGAACTCGTCAATGAGAACGTCGGTAAGCTGCATTCGCAAGGCACCGCCTGCTTTGATGCGATCACCGCGGATTACGAGCAGAGCAAACTCGCCGATGCCGCCATCTTATTCGCCAATCGCGACCGCCGCCATCTCGGCGAGGTCAACGATGCCTTAAAGCAGACCGAAAGCTACTATTTTAATGGCGACTTCAACCGCGCCTACCTCGAAACAGGCGCAACCCTCAAGAGGATCCGCGGAGAGTAACATGGTTTATTTCGACTCCGCCGCATCCACGAAACCCCGTACTGAAATCTTAGATTCTTTCCTAAAGAGCAATCAGGAGTGCTTTGCGAACCCCTCTTCCGCCCATGCCCTCGGTCGCGAGGCGGACCGCCGCCTCGATGCGGCGCGGAAGAAAATCCTCGACGCATTCCGCTTACCTGCCCAATATCAGGTCGCCTTCCTTTCTGGCGCGACCGAAGCCAATAACCTCGCGATCAAAGGCGTGGCGTTTTCCTATCAAAATCGCGGCAAAAAGCTCTTGTTTTCCGCCGTGGAGCATCCTTCCGTCCTCGAACCCATAAGATATTTGGCAGAGCATTTCGGTTTCATTCCCGTTCCATTAGCGGTAGATTCTTTAGGCCGCGTAAGCTTGGACACCTTGCGCGAAGCGATGGACAAAGACGTCATCCTCGTTTCCATCATGGGCGCGAACAACGAAACCGGGGCAGTCAATGACCTCGCCTCCTTAGGGGCGATCGTCCACGAATACCCCAAAGCCTTCTTCCATAGCGACCTCACGCAGGCCATTGGCAAGATGGATATCCCGTTCTCTTCGCTCGACCTCTTCTCCTATTCCGCCCACAAGATCCATGGCGTGAAGCAATCGGGCGCCCTCGTCTATAAGTCCTCGATGCGCCTCGTCCCTTGCCTCCATGGAGGAGGCCAAGAACGCGGGCTCCGTTCGGGGACAGGTTCAGTGGCCTTGGACGAAAGCCTCGCCTTGGCGACGAGCCTTGCGATGTCTTCCGCCCACCAAGCGACCGCCCACGTTCGTGCGCTTTGGCAGCGTCTTCGCGATGGGCTACAGGAAGAGCCCGTCCTCCTCAACTCCACGGAGGAAGGCTCGCCTTACATCCTCAATTTCTCATTAAGGAACCACAAGGCGTCCGTCATCATGGAAGCCTTGTCGCAGAAGGGCTTCTACGTCTCGACCATGAGCGCCTGCTCCGAGCGTACCGACCAAGCATCCGCGACGCTTCTAGCGATGGGGCTACCCAAAGAGCTCGCAGGCAATGCCATCCGCGTCTCCTTCTCGGAGGACAACACCCTCGAGGAAGTCGACGCCTTCTTGTCCCACCTACACCAAATCCTAAAGGAGGTCCACCCTCGATGAACGCGAACATGCTCATGATCCATTATGGAGAACTCTCCACCAAAGGCGCGAACCGCAAGGCCTTTATTTCGTGCCTGCTCCATAATGTACGCACCGCGATTAAGTCCTTTGGCCTTGAAGCCAAGGGAGACCGCGACCATATCTACGTCTATCTCAAAGAAGACAACGCCGCTGACGTCATCAACAGGCTCAAGGAAGTCTCGGGCATTCAACGCATCTCCGTCGTCATGAAGTGCGCCGCGACGCTTGAGGACATCAAACCATCCGTCTTGGCTTTGCTCAACGACGAAAAAGGCGTCAAAACGTTCAAATTGGACGTGAAGCGCGTCGATAAGATGTTCCCACTTGATTCCTATGGCATCGCGGTGGAAGTGGCGGACTATGTCTTGGACAACTCCTGCTATTCCGTCGATCTCCATAATCCGGACGCGAAAGTCAAAATCACCTTGCGCCCCGAGGCTTGCTACCTCTCTTGCCATGACGAACTTGGCCTAGGCGGGTATCCGTTAGGAATGATCGGCAAGGTCACGACGCTTCTTTCCGGCGGCATTGATTCCCCCGTGGCGGCGTTTAGCTTGATGCGGCGCGGCATCCGCGTTGAGGCCCTTCATTTCGCCTCCCCACCTTATACGTCGATGGCGGTGCTCGACAAATTGCGGGATATCCTGACTTGCCTCAACGATTACCAGACGGATATCAAGCTGCAGATTCTGCCGTTTACGAAAATCCAAGAAGCGATTTATGAGCACGTCCCCGAGCCGTATTGCATCACCATCATGAGGCGCATGATGATCCGCCTCGCGGTGGCGGTGGCGAAAAAGAACCATTGTTTGGCCATCGCTACAGGCGAATCCATCGGCCAAGTGGCCTCGCAGACCTTGGAATCCATCGGGGTCATCGAAGCGGTCGCGGAGAGTTTCCCCGTGCTCCGTCCTTTATGCGTCGAGGATAAGCTTTCCATCATCGAGAAATCGAAGAAGATCGGAACCTACGACATCTCCATCCGCCCGTATGAGGATTGCTGCACCATATTCAAGCCGAAGAAGCCCAAGACGAAGCCCCGTCTTGAGGATTGTCTTTACTACGAGTCGAAATTCGATTATGAGACCTTGCTGAAGGAGTGCCTCGAGGGCATCGAGACGCTTTATTTCAGCGAAGACAAGGAAACGAGAAAGGAATAACATCATGGCAAATTACCTAAACGACCATTTCACGGGCGAACGCGCCTTGTTCAAAATATCCGACGCCTACATCGAGTCGTGCTTGTTCGACGATGGGGAATCCCCTTTGAAGGAAGGGACGAACCTCGACGTCGTCCATTGTACCTTCGGCTACAAGTATCCTCTATGGTATGGAGAGGGCATCCAAGTCGTGGATTCTTTCTTCCAACCGCTTTCCCGCGCGGGGGTTTGGTATACGAAAAACGCCGCGTTCCGCCGTTGCCAATTCGATGCGCCGAAGCTCTTCCGCAAATGCGAGAACCTGCAGATATCCGACGCTGAATTCACCGATGCGGCCGAGACTTTATGGTGGAACGTCGGCGTCAAGATCGACACTGCCATCGTCAATAAGGGCGACTATTTTGGAATGCGTTGCAAAAACGTCGTCATCGATCATCTCGATTTGCAAGGCAATTACGCCTTTGATGGATGCGAAAACCTCGTCATCACCAATTCCGTCCTTAGGACCAAGGACGCTTTCTGGAACTGCAAGAACGTCCGCGTCGAGAATAGTTTCATCGAAGGTGAGTACTTCGGATGGAACTCCGAGGACGTGACGCTCGTGCATTGCGAAATCCATTCTCATCAGGGATTTTGCTACATGAAGAACGTCAAACTCGTGGATTGCCGCCTCGTCGACACCGACCTCGCGTTCGAGTATTGCTCCGACATCGATGCGGAAATCCTCACCGACGTCACCTCCATCAAGAACCCGATTTCGGGCAAAATCACCTGCAAGAACGTCGGTGACATCATCTTTGATGACCCTGAAATCGACCCCAAAGGAACCACCATCATCCATGAGTGAATTCGATGAGCTCGTCGACCGTCGTGGCAGCGGGTCCATCAAGTGGGCGGTCGAGGACGGCGAACTCCCCATGTGGGTCGCCGATATGGACTTCAAGGCCCCGGAATGCGTCCGAAGCGCATTGGCAAAGCGCGTCGAGCATGGCGTCTTTGGCTATTGTGAGCCCGACCAATCCTGGCGCGACGCCTATGTGAGCTTCTACCACGACCTCTTCAACTGGAATATCAATGGCGAAGATCTCATCTTCGTTCTTGGCGTCGTCGCGGCTTGCTCCTCTTCGGTGCGCGCTTTGACGGAAGTAGGGGATAAAGTCGTGGTCTTCCCGCCCGTTTACAACATCTTCTATAACTCGATTCTCAATAGCCATCGCGAAGCGGTTGAAGTGCCCCTTCTCTATCATGGTGGCGCCTATAGCCTCGACTTCGAATCCATCGAGCGCGCTTTTTCGGATGAGAAGACGAAGCTCTGCATTTTCTGTAACCCGCATAACCCCGTTGGGAAAATCTATTCCATAGAGGAGCTTAAGCATCTTGCGGATTTAGCGAGAAAGCACGGCGTCTATATCCTTTCCGATGAGATTCATGGCCCCGTCGCGGTCCCCCCAAAGCGTTATGTGCCCTTCCTCTCCATCCCTGGTGTCGAGGATGTCGTCTATGCCGCCTTCTCGCCGACGAAGGCCTTTAACCTCGCGGGCATCCACACGGCCGCCCTATGCATCCCAAACAAGCAGATTCGCGCGAAAGTCGAGCGTCGCATCAATACCGATGAAGTGGCGGAGCCCAATGTCTTCTCCTGCGTCGCGAGCATCGCCGCGCTTAGCCAGGGTCGGCAGTGGCTTGAGAACATGAACCATTACGTGGCAGAAAACCGTAAATACGCGGAGGATTTCATCGCAAAGAACATTCCGTCGCTTCACGTAGTCCATGGCGAAGCGACGTATCTTCTATGGGTCGATTGTCGCGATATTTGTCCTGATGGCAAAGAATTCGCGGCGTTTTTGCGGAGAAAAACGGGCCTTTTCATCTCCGGGGGAGAAGCTTATGGCAAAGGCGGGGAAGGATTCGTCCGCATTAATCTCGCCGCTCCCCGTTCCCGCGTCGAGGATGGTATGTCGCGCCTTAGGAATGGTGCTAAGATGTATCTAGAAGAAAAGGAGTGACCAATATGGAAACGAAAAAGAAACCCGTGGCCTCCTCCGTGATCGTGGGCGTGTTGCTTGCAGTTGGGATCTTCGCCTTGACCTTCGCTTTGTCCTTGACCAACGCCGTCCGCGTCGAGATCGTCCAAAATGCCGCCAAAGCAGCCGAATCGAGTTCCAGCAGTTCGCAAACCGCCGGCCAAGCCGTCGGCGGGGCCTTCGCGACGGCTCTAGGAATGAGCTTCGGCATCGTCATCCTCGCGGGGTTAGGCATCATGTTCTATGGTGGCGTATTCGTCGTGGGAATCATCGGATTCATCCTCTCCTTGAACCGCTTCCGGGCACAAGAAGGCAAAGCGCGCATCTACTTCCTCATCATGTTCATCGCAAACTGTGTGCTCCTTGTGGGAGGCATCGCGGGAACCGTTTGGCTGATCGTGTAAATCTAAGAGAAAGAAAAATGCCAGTCACGAATTCGCGGCTGGCATTTTTTGATGGTTTATCGCGATTAGGCGATGGCCTTCTTCGCGGTCTCGACGAGACCGGTGAACGCCTTGGGATCGTTGATGGCGATCTCGGAGAGCATCTTGCGGTTGATGACGATGTCCGCCTTCTTGAGGCCGTTCATGAATTTGGAGTAGGAGATATCGTTGAGACGGCAAGCCGCATTGATTCTCTTGATCCAGAGCTTACGGTAGTCGCGCTTGACGAGGCGACGGGAGTTGTAAGCATAACGGAGGGAGTGGCAGACCTGCTCCTTCGCGGTCTTGAAGAGGAGGTGCTTGGAACCGAAGTAGCCTTCGGCAGCCTTTAGGATCTTTTTACGACGGGCACGGGTAACGGTGCCACCTTTGACTCTAGCCATTGTTTCTTATCTCCTTCCTTATTTGACGATCATGAACTTGATACGCTTGTAATCGGTGCGATCAAGCATACCCGCACGGCGGAGCTGACGGGACTGTTTCGGGGTTTTGTAGGGGGCATGGTGGCCTTTGTACGCATGGATGTACTTGACCTTACCGGTGCCGGTCACTTTGATTCGCTTCATCAAGGAGCGATTCGACTTCATCTTTGGCATGGTGGTTCTCCTTCTTACTTCTTGCTTTTCGATGTGAGGATTGCGCTATAGCACTTTCCTTCCCAAGCGGGCGCCTTCTCGGTGGTGAGGGGTCCATCTTCTTCCATGAGGGCCACGAATTTCTTCAGCAGTTCCTCACCGATTTCCTGATGGGCCATCTCGCGGCCTTTGAGGACGACGCGCACATGGACTTTGTCACCATCCGCCAGGAACTCTTTCGCGTGCTTGGCTTTGGTGGCGAGGTCGTGCGCCCCGATGGAGATGTGCAGCTGCACTTCCTTTAACGTTGCGGATTTGGAATTCTTCTTTTGGACTCTGTCCGATTTCTGCTTCTCAAAACGGTATTTGCCGTAGTTGAGAATTTTGCAGACAGGTGGGTTTGCGCCAGGGGCGACGCAGAAGAGGTCCAGTCCATAGCTGACGGCCATTTCATTTGCCGCGCGAGAGGACATCTTCCCTAAGTTGTCTCCGTTGGGCCCGATGACGATGACTTCGGGATAACGGATATTCTCATTGATGGGGTCGACACGCTTGCTCGGGCGACGGCGGTCATTAGGGTTAAAATGTGCGATAGTTGCGATCCTCCTTTAGACGAAATAAGCCGGGAAGCAAGTTCCCGGCAAACATTTCAAGTTGGATTTTCGCGTCCGTCTTGTAGTTTGGAGCCAATCTTCGGGGAAGATCTGGCGAGTCGGGGAGACTGCTTTCTACTTCTTTCGACGCGATAAATATACTCGTTTTGGACGCGGTTGCAACACTTTCTTTAGAAAAGTTGAAGCATGGCTATTTCGGCATTCGGTTGCAGCTCGGTTTTTGAGAGGCTCACCGCGAGGATGATAAAGGCCACGCCAAGACCCAAAAAGGCGATCATGTCGATGAACGTGAGGAATTTTATGGCCTTTGCAAACGGGGCGAGGATGATCGTGGCGAAGAAGAGCCCGCCGACGAGGAACGTCCACCGGGCGAGCGAGACGTTGCCGCCTTCATACATCTTCGCGCCCCAAAGAGGGAGGACGATGCATGTGGCGATGAGAAAGGCCGCGGTCCCTAAAAGGATAAACAGGAAGAACTTTGCCTTGAAGATAATCTTGAGCAGAAAACCAGCAAAGCAAATCACGGCGAGGGCGATCGCCGCGATGCCTAAAAGACTCATTTCTTACGGTACCTCTGCGTGCGGTCGGTGGGGGAGACGGGGTTGGACATCTCCAAGACCCTGCCTTCTAGGCCTGGGCGGATGTAGTTCTTTTGCAACCCCAGGCGCGACTTAAGGCCGAGGAGTTCGCATAGCTCGGTGGCGCTATAGAAGCGGCCTTCTTCCATCAGGTTGAGCATCTTGGTGACAAGAGGCGTCTCAGCGGGGGATTTCTTGACGGAGCGGCGAAGCAGCGTATCAACGCCTTCTTCGATCAGCGCCATCATGCAGGTGACGAAAGGAGCCGTGTCGGCGCGCTCGACGCTTTTGGCATAGGCTTCCTCGATCTCCTCCTTGCGGACGAGCATGAGCCGTTCGAGTGGCAAGCAGTAAAGGTTTGGGGAATAGGTGCCGATGAAGGCCTTGAGAAGATAACGGGCGAGCAATCCGTTATATTCGCTATAGGGCTCAATCGCGAGCAATTCGAAATAGAAAAGGCATCCAAGGGTAAGCGGATGGATTTTGCCTCTGCCTGTATTGGCGAAGGAATAAAGCCCCTTCAAAAGCGGTTCGATCTTCGCGTGCATCGGGATGGGGTAGGGAAAGGAAGCGACCCTGCGGGAAAGACGATATGGGACGCCTTCTGGCCAGACGGCCGCCTCAAATTCAGCGATGAAATCCCGATTATAGGGATTGATGCGGGGCATCTTTTCATAGAGTTTCCGCATCGCGCTTGCCAAGGGGGCGCCTGGAACATCTTCGCCGCGGTTGATTCCGCGCATCAAAGACGGCTTGATCTCGATTCCTTCCAAAGCCAAAGTCGATTTGGTCGCGAGGGCGAAATCATCCAAATCGGCGCGATGTTCATGGGTTAAGGATAACCTACCAAGTTTAAAGGCGATGCTCGCTGCGGAAACGAGGATCTCATTGGAAATGGAGAATGCACATTTATAGGGTTCAATAGGTTTGCTCATGCGAATATTGTAAAGCAATTCCAAAGGAAAAACATATCGGATATATATTTTCTTGTATATCAATTTTGCTTTTTCTTATGACAGGGGATAGATGGAACGCTTCGCCATAGAAACCCGTCCGAAAATGCAAACGACGCGACGAATTAGCCACATAACGCGGCGTGTGATTTTTTTTCTAAGTCATCCGTTATAGTAAGCGTATGTTTTTCCGCTTTCTGCGCAGGACGGGTGGTGACTTATGAAAAATATCTTTGCCCTTTTCCCATTGCTCCTTTTGGCCTCGTGTGGGTCATCACCACAAACCCCCAGCTCCTTATCGTCTTCCTACGACTTCAGCGTAAGCTCAGAGGCAAGCCCCATCTCTTCTAGCGTAGAACCTTCGCATGAATCTTCCACGGATACGTCCTATGTTTCATCGAAAGATAGTTCAATCCTCTCGAGCGAGGAATCCGTTTCTTCGCAAGCTCACGTCCACACCTTTGAAAGCGGCTATCACTTTGACGAAACCACGCACTGGAAAGAGGCGACATGCGGGCACGACGTGCGCGACGAAGTTGGAGAGCATGTTTTCTCCATGGACTATGACGTAAAAGAAGATGTGATCATCGCGCGAAAAACGTGCGGGATTTGCGGATATTTCGAGGAAGAATCGACGGAAAACGAAAACCTGCTCGATGGCGCGACCGTCCAAGATCTCGCTTCCGGCGGCGTCGCGATTGCCCTTGCGGACGAACATCTTCAAGACATGTTCATTGCCTTTCCGCGGGAAGTCGACGGGAAGAAGGTAGAATCCATTCGCCATTCATCCGATCACCCGAATAGGCCTAGCGTTGGCCATTCCGTCATCTTCCTGCCTAGTACCGTGAAAACTATCCGCGGCAGTTTGGCCCACGCGGGCCTCCTCGACATCTTTTATGAAGGGACGCTTTCAGAATACCTGACCCTCGATGTGGACTCGGATCTTTTCACCAATGGCCGCTTTAACCTTCACTTGCTCGATGATCAAGGCGGCTATTATCTTCTTGAGGATTTGGTTCTTCCGAATGGCCTACTCGATTTCGATGGAATGAAATATTTCACTTCCTCCACCATTAAGACCCTTGTATGCAATGAAGAGCTGCTTACTTTCAGCATCGGCGGCTGCGACTACTTACGCGAAATCCGCTTCAACGAAGGGCTTACCTCGATTTTAGGCGTCGTGGCATTGCCCTTGCTCCATGGGCTGATCATTCCCTCCTCCGTCCAAACCATCGGCTATCTCGGCCTGAACCACCTTTATTCCCTCACGATTTCCCAAGGCGCGCCGAAGACCTTATCTTCGTATTCTATCCGCTCGCTCCCGCGGCTCGTCGCGATGTTCGACCATCGCGATAAGGCGGGCAGAAGCAACATCCCTCTCCCCGCGACAGTCCTATATACCGAGGAGAATGAATCGGATTTCCGACTGGTCCAAGACGGCGACTTCCTCCTTGTAAAAGATACGGAAGAGTATTTGCTTCTTGATTATTATGGGACGTCTTTTGAGGTGACGATTCCATCTGCCTTCCACGATGGTGAGAAGGAGATCACCTCCTTCCGCATGTTCGATTCCTTCTGCTATTCGGGCATCCTTTCCGGCGGCCCGCGCCAGGCTTTTGAGGACGAGGAGATCCTCCTTCATGAGCATTTCATCGC
>JAFSVB010000088.1 GCA_017450325.1 Bacilli bacterium
CATCTTTGGTTGTCACCATTCAATATAAGGTTAATGGTTCAGGTACAATGACAAACAATGCCGTTTCCATTACTCCATATGCGAATGGTTCGTATGGATCCGCCACGACCGTTGCTGGTTTTTCCTCAACTTCAAAAACGACTAAAAGCATAACTATCTCTTCAGGCCTTACTAATTGCACCGGATTTAAACTGGCTTATTCAACAAAGCAGAATGGTAATCTTGGTGTATATAGTGTTTCTTGGACAGCAACTTATTCTTCAACCGATCCTGTTGTTGCTTGGGATGGCAGCTATCATCCATCAGAAGGGTACACAGGAGTTACATATTCATATGCTGCTATATCAACAAATATTACTGACCCATCATGGACGTGGAGTGTTTCGCCAAGTACAGGCGTAACAATTGAAGATGCTGATGAAATGGCAGATATTGCTTTTGCGAATGCTGGAACTTATACAGTCACTGCTTATGCAGAGGCAAGTGCTGATGCTTCTAAACACGCACAAGTCACACAAGAAATAGTGGTAGCAGAATCCGCTTCAGCCCTATCTTTATCAGCATCTAGCGTGAAACTAGGATTATCCAAATCAACTACAGTGACTCCAACTGTTGTCAACACAGGAAGTTATACTGACTCACAAGTTGCAGTTAGTGCAATAAGCGGCTCTGATTTAATTACGATAACCGGATTGACCGAAGGGAAAGTAGACAGCGGCAACGCGGTTACAATTACCTCAAAGACAACGGAAGGCTCCGCTACCGTCAGGTTCAGCAATAACGGTAACAACAAAGATTTAGTGGTTGAAATAACCGATTCCAAGACGATCATATACGCTTTCACAACAAACGCTTTAGAATACAGCTCCACTGGAAGTGATAGCGTTGACGCTTATACTAGCGCTTCATGGGATGCCGATGTTACTGCTAATTCTTATGAAAGTAGTGGCTCAGCTAGAGGTATCCAATGGGGTTCAGCTAAAGGCGATGTGAACGTTACCTTAGGAGCGACTTCTTCCATGAAAGACTATTCCATCACAAAGGTCGACATGGTTGTATCTTCGAACGGCACGGGAAATACAATTGGCTTAAGCGTTGGCGATGCGACATTTAAAAGCGGAAACAACACAACAATTTCTACAAATAGCTTAACCAATTCTGCAGTTTCCTTTGCGGGTAACGGATGTGGCGATTTGGTTATTGCAATCAGCGATACGAACAAGTCGGTCTATATCAAATCTGTCATTTTGACCATCGAACTAAATACGAGTGTTGTTACCAAGTTTGTGAACAATTACTTAAAAATGGACCAGTATGGCGGAGATACAATGTATAACGAATCCAGATGTACCGAAAACTGGGCTGCTGCAAGTGCGGCCTATGAGAAATTGAACTCCACTCAGAAAGCTCTATTTGTTGGTGGCGATTATGCTAGCGCGGTAGAGAGATTTGGATGGTGGGCGACCGCAAATGGCGCCACATTCAATAGTGAGACCGGAGCGTTGTCTGCTGCTTCGAATGTCTTACCGTTTGTTTCTGCGTCCGGTTCTTACGATTATGCATTGCCGACCATTCTGATAGTTGGCACAGTCGTTGTCACGGCGAGCGCTCTCATTGTCATCCGCAAGCGCAGGAGCGAGGACTAATCCCCATCCCTAAATAACATTCAAGGCCTCCGGGTTTTCCTGGGGGCCTTCTTTGAAGGACCAAGCGATGCCAAACGTACCGAGGAAAGTAGTGCAGTGCGATAGGTCTGGAAACGACCTGCGCGAGTTTAGCTCCGCCAAGGAGGCGGCGCTTTCGCTTGGCTTTGCTGCGCCTAATGCCATCAACAGGGCCGTGAGGCACGGTCACTGCGCCTTCGGCTATCGTTGGAGATACGCCGACATGCCCCTTTACATCAAACCCGAGGGAACGCCCGGGAAGAGTAGGGCGATCGTCGCCATCGCGGAAAGCGGCGTCGAGGAGACGTTCCCAAGCATATCCGAGGCTTCCAGGAAGCTCGGCATCGGGCTTACCGCCATCGAAAGCGCGCTCCAGATGGGCTGTAAGGCCAAGGGGTACCATTTCCGTTACGAGGGTGAGGCGCTAGCTAAGTCTTATAAGCACGAGAGGCACAGGAGGAAGGTCGTCGCCATCGACGATGATGGCGGTATCGTCGCTGAATACCCATGCGCGATGGAATGCGCGAGGTCACTAGGCGTGATCAAAGCCGCTGTATACCGCTGTCTTAGGGAAAAGGACTCCAAAGCGAAATGCAAAGGCCATAGGCTTAGGTACAAAGACGAATACATAACTGAAGAATGACCCGGGAATCGTCCCGGGCTTTTTGGGTCAGCGCTAAAACTTTAAGGGAGCCTTTCTCATTTAAGAGCGCTTTTCGCAGTAGCTGCAGACATTAAATGTGTCCTTGAAGTAGGAACCACGTTGCTTTGAGACAGTTTCTCTTTTCTGCTCACGCCACAAAAGATGGTTCCCCGGCTACAACATAAGATCTACGCGACGCGGTCATTTATGGCCGGGCTTGCGGAAACTTCTTGACGCGATTTAGTCGCGCCAAACTAATTCTCTATGTGCTTCTTTTTCCTATGCCGCTTTACAAGGATGACGATTACGATTGGGGTTCCGATTAGGATTAACAAAGAGGCAATGCCGATCACAAGAAGCATGGGAAGTGGGTCGCGCTGCTTGTAGGAAGGAGCTTCGCTAGGGACGAGGAATCGCTCTTTGTCCCCTTTCAGGCAATACTGGTCTTCCCCGATGATACATAGTTCCTCGCTGGGGATTTTGCATAGATTTAAGGCAGGACGCATATAGATTGGAGATGCCCCAAACACATTGTCATTATGCTGAACGAAGTCCATGAGCCAGCCGTTATAGAAAACGATTCCTACGTCGTTAGGAAAGTTGCTTCGGTCATGTGGCGAGCGGAGCCAATAGGAAGCGGTGAGACCTTCATAGGACGCAAGACGGCTTTGGGAGTCGATTAGCCCGTAGCGTTCGCTCGAGGCCTCTTTTGCAGAAAGAAGAAACACGCGGTCGCCATCAAGGATGTTTTCCTCCGCGGCGAAGTCGACGCTTGGGGTTTTGCCTCCAAACCCGAAGGCGGCAGGGACGGAATAAGGCTCATCAGAGCAGAACGTCGGAAGGATATATTCTTTTTCTAATGTGCTGAAATGGTCTTCGAAGAAACGGGCGCACCACGCCTTCGCGTCGCTCCCCGTATACGAATTGTGCTCTTCGTCTTTCTCTTTTCGAAACGCCACGGCCTTTCCATCGTCCGAAACGAGGCTCTCAAGAAGCAAAAATAGTCCCTCTTCCCCGGTACTTGTATTCTCTCCGTCTAAGACTTTGAAGCGGGCGTCAAAACGGCATTTCTCGTCGACGATTCCAAAATGAAAGACGTCTCCCTGTCTCAACCGAAGCGCTTGCTCATTACTCTGGGCGAGGAAGGCGGGGAAGGAGGAGACGAGGAATAATAAGCCGAGGCATATAATTTTCATGGATATAAAGATAGATACAGCCAGGCCACAAGGGTTGGCCGATGCATGTTTTGATTGGACTGGAACAAAAACTGCGTTTAAGGCAGCGCCAACTTCCGACCCTTATTAGTCGCTCTTTCATAGTCGTGTCTTTTTGTTTTCCCTTATTCTGTTCAAAGTTTGTCGTGCAAATGTCATGCGATATTTGGAGACACAGGTTTACGTAATATAATCGCTTATGGGTGAACCGATGAAACGGGCTGGCTATGACCCGTTAGGGCTTAGCTATTTTGAAAAGATATAAAAGGCCGTAGCCCTTACTCTATAGCGGTAGAAACTGTTACATTAAACACAACGGGTAAAGCCCAACAGCGCCGTTTAGACAAAGTTTTCTGAACTGCAATAACCTGATCGGAGGAGAACGAATAATGGAAAAACTAAGATTAAGAAGAAGCGCTCGCAAGGATTCTATGAGAATCGAAGAGCTCGTTTACGACTATTATTATCAGCTCGTCCCAGTTGTTGATGGCTTTAGCAAAGAAGAAGAGCTGGTTTGCAAGAAAATAGTGGATCAAGATGGCAAAATCATCGCGGGCTGCGGCGGTAATGCTTATGGGTGGGGCGGCTTCTATGTCGACGATATGTGGGTCGATGAGAAATATCGCCGGCAAGAACTTGGATCGCATGCTTTGCAAGCGGTAGAAAAGGCCGCAGAAGATAGGGGCTGCCACATTATCTTTTTGGGAACTTGGGACTTTCAGGCGAGGCCTTTTTATGAAAAACATGGCTACCAGGTCTTCAGTACCATAAAGGACTGCCCAAAAGGGCACACGGATTACAGCCTATTCAAGTTGGTAGATAAAAATGCTCCAAAAAGGCCGCAAAAACCCATCGAATTTCAAATATTAGATGGCAATGAGGAGGACGAAGATTATATTTGCGAACAACTTGACGAGGGATACAACAAGCAGCACCTCGACCTCAAACACGATTACATCAAAATCAATCGGAAGCTAGTCGACGAAAAAGGAGAAGCAGTTGCCGCGATCATGGCGGGAGTCAACGAATTTGATGTTGGCCGGATTTGGAAGATCTGGGTCGACGAAGAATACCGCCATCAAGGATTAGGGTCTTTATTGATTAGACACTTTGAAAAGAAGGCGAAAGAAAAGGGCGCGACTAAGATTGTTTTCGAAGAGGTCTATGATTGGAACGTCGGTTTCTTCTTAAAAAACGGTTATAACGTCGCTGGTGAACTAAAGGATCTGCCCAAAGGCCACAGCTTCTTTGTTGTCGAGAAAGACATCGGTTGAGAATAAGCGACTCTTCGCTGGCTCTAGTCGCAGGCCTTCCGTCCTATATAGATATATAGACCAATCGCCCCAAACCCACCGACCGCCCAAGCCCTCGCCCGCGCTGCTACTTTCAGACCATGTAGCTACATGCCCATAAACAAGCCATACAAGCTCCACGTTCAATTTACACAAACTTCCGATTAATATTGTCACAAACTTCCGATTAACTTTTCGCTTTTCTTCCGATTTACGATGTTTTATGCAATTATGCCGTTGAAAAAAGAAAGGGTTTTGCCGATGGAAAACGATTACATGCCAAGGCTGTTTGATGGTATTTTGGATTTTTCCTTGAAGACCAAAGGCGCGGTTGTGGTAACGGGGCCAAAATGGTGCGGTAAGTCCAGAACGACGAAAAGAGTAGCTGAACCTGTTTTCGTCATCTTTTATGAAAACTAAGGACAATAATTGACATAATCCTTAAAAAACATAAAATTATGCTATGATTTACAGCACTAAGGAATTAATAAGAAACGGCGAAACGGAATACACGATCCGCATAAAGCTCGGCTCCGGTAAACTGCACAAACTTGGACGCGGCTACTATTCTGATGATCCGGACGAATTAAGCAGCGAGGCCTATTATTGCAAAAAGTACCCCGACGGTGTCATTACGGGCTACAGCGCGTTTTACTTCCACGACCTGACCGATGGCGTCCCGGATTATTACTACCTCGCCACGCCAAGGAACTCGCTGCTCATTCGCGACCCCTTCGTTCGGCAATCCTACCAAAGCCTCGATACGATCAACCTGGGCGTAGAAATCGGGGACAATGGGGCAGGGCCCTTCCGCGTGTACGGCTTGGAGAGGACGCTGATCGAGCTTTTCCGGCTTAGGACCAAATACCC
>JAFSVB010000089.1 GCA_017450325.1 Bacilli bacterium
TAAAGCCCTATGGCCGCGAGTTCGAATGCCTCGGCCTCATCCACGACGGGTCCAAGGAGGGCAGGCCGAGGGAGAAGGGATACCACGTGACGGGCGTCGTCGGATACTGCAGGAACGGCACCGTCGCGCCGATATCGCTGACGCTGTATTCGACGTCTCAGGAAGGGTACGAGTCGCTTTCCCGCGAGACGGAGAAGGCGATATCCAAGGCGTTCGCCCACATGCCGGAGAAAAGCCGTTGCACCTGCACCTTCGACCGCGGATACGATTCCAGCGAATATCCCAATTGGCTGGGCATGTTCGGCGCTTTCTGGGTCATAAGGTGCAGATCCGAAAGGAAATGGAACGTCGACGGAAAGGCGCTGACCGCCGTCGAATGGGCATGCTCGAGGAAGGGGCTCTACTCGTTCAAGTTCGTCGACAAGGAAGGGGCCAAGGTCAACGCGAAGGCCACCTCGGCGAAGGCGGCGCACCCCGACGTTCTAAGGGGGAGCCCCATATGGCTCGTCGCGGAGTATTTCCCGAGAGAGTCCGTTCCGCGCGTCTACATGACCAACGTCGACTGCTCGAACAAGGAGGGCGTCAAAAAGGCGCTGAAGGCATACAGAAGGAGATGGCCGATAGAGGAATTCTTCCGCTTCGTGAAGCAGGAATTCGGGTTGGAACGCTTCGAGGTCAGGTCGCTGAAGGCGATCAGCAACTTCTTCCTGATCGTCCAGGTCTGCTGTTGCTTCATAGGCAAGGTCATCGCCGAAAAGGGCCGCCTTTACGAGACCTGCATGTCGTTTTGGGAGGGTTTCGGCGACGATCCGGAGGGGGTCGCGGATTACGAGAGATACGGCAAATCCGAGCTACGGCTCTACAGGGTCAAGCGCGGCATCCAGTCGATTTTGGCGCATACAAGCGGCAGACCCGAAATCAATAGGAGGGACAGAAAGCCAAAGCCGAATCAACTGCATTTGTTCTGAATAACCAAAGGTTATTTAAAGGGCCGAAATTGGCAAAATCGGTAAAGTCAATAAGTGCTTGGGCAAAGATTGCGCTTGGGCAAAGATATATGCTTTCTTAAACCCCATTAATCGTCTTTCGCCTTTGGAGCGCACCCCTTATCTTGGATCTCAAGAAAGGAGCAGAAAAGCCGCAAAAGCGGAACATGAATTACCCGACAAGAGGCCGCAACGGGGAACAATGTTTTAAAGGATGAATCAGGTGGCGGTAGGTCCAAATTATATGAAAAGCTTGCGCCATCAGCGGATATCAAATAAAAGGCTGCCTCCTTTCGGACAGCAGCCACATTATACCAACGATAGGCAAAGGGGTTTGCATCCCTTACGTGCACCTAGGAGTTTCTAAGAATTAATATTAGCTAACTCTTTTGGATCTATCTGTCCATTGATATCCACAGCTATTGCATTTATAGATAGGATTGCAGTAGAAGTTTTCATCAATGTCATTGGTATCTTCGGAACCACAGTTTGGACATTTAACTCCATCACATGCCGAACCACCACTAGCGGCCTCTAATTGCTCATCGGTTAATTCAATGCCTTCTTCTTTGGCGGCTTTGAATATTTCTTCTTGGCTTTTGCAATCTTTTAATTTAGCGATTTGCTCTTCGGATAAACCTTTTAATAGCTCTTCTCTCATATTTGCTACTCCTTGTCCGCACACATGATATCAAAATAATAACCATTAGCAAAAAGAGAATTTCAAAAATATTCAAGAATTCTCACACCATCACTGCAATCATCAAATTTGCAGTCGCCATCATTGCAACGACTATTATTCTGCCGCCATTGCAAACGGTCTCATATCGCATAAAGCTTGCGCCGTGAGTTAGAGACACAAAAAGCAGGGGCTTTTAATAGCGGCGAATTGGGTTTTAAAAATCAAACTTAATCGTATGACACCACATAGCCACAGTTCGTGCAGCGCATTCTAACCCAATCTTTTCCATCTTCAGTGTAAGTACCAGTAGCTTTTAAAGTGTTTTGAGTACAATGCGGGCATCGGGATCCATCATAGCAATGTCCGCCAGAGACAGCCGCAAGTTGTTCATCGGTAAGCTCAATTCCTTCTTCTTTGGCAGCGGCTAAGATTTCTTCTTGGCCCTTACACTCTTTTAACTTTGCAATCTGTTCTTCGGTTAAGCCTTTTAATAATTCTTTATTCATAAAGTAGCTTGTGAATAATCCTAATATATAATTGCCAACTTATCTCCACTCGTGTTTGCAATTTCTACATTCGTAAACTGGACTCCCGCCGTACATATAAGAGCCGAGGTTCGTGCTGTGGCATTTTGGACAGGAGGTAGGCGTACACGCTCCGCCACTAACAGCCGTTAACTGTTCTTCAGAAAGTTCGACGCCTTCTTCCTTGGCCAAAGCTAACAGTTCTTCTTGGTTTTTACACGCTTTTACTTTAGCGATTTGCTCTTCGGACAAACCTTTTAATAGTTCTTTATTCATATAGTGGTTGCCTCCATTTATTAGAACGATTGAGATGCTTCTGTATTTTGTCTATGGAATCTATGGCCGCAATGCGGGCAAATATAATTGTAATCTTTATCGCAATTAGTGCCGCTTTCAATCGGTTTACCACAATTGGGGCAATCGAATTCGTTTAGACAATGACCACCGCTAACCGCGGATAATTGTTCATCGTTTAATTCCGCGCCTTCTTCTTTAGCCGCTTTTAATATTTCTTCTAGTGACTTGCAGGTTTTTAATTTAGTGATTTGCTCTTCGGATAAGCCTTTGAGTAATTCCTCTTTCATTCTTTTAGATCGCTCCTTTATTTTATGTTACCAAACTTGTTGGCATGATTAATCTAAAAAATTGAGTGCTCGAAACATGTTGGGGGTACAGGCCTCTAAACTTACTGAGGGCTTTGTTACACCCTAAATGATTCGTTCGATGCCATCTGGATTATATGGTTTTCTATGCATGGAACGCCGGCGATTTCGTTCTTGTCTTTACTATATAGACTGTTCGGACGCCTGGCCCATAGCACTATTCATAAGGATGAGTTCCTCAGCCGAGTGTTTCGGATTGAAACATTTTATGCCTTGCAAACGTTTCATAGAGGCATAAAAGAAAACTATAATTTTGGGGACATGAAACGCACATTCGGAAAAACGCTCCTAACGGTTCGAAAGCAAAAAGGGCTGTCCCAGCAACAGCTCGCGGACGCTTTGCCCGTCAGCCGCTCCAGCGTGGCGAATTGGGAAGCGGATAGACGATTGCCGAGTGCGACGATCATCGCCAGAATCGCGGAGATATTAAACATCGATATCGCCGAGCTTCTCGATAGCGCGGCCATAGGGGCCGCCCGCCCCACCGTCATCATCGTTGACGATAATAAAATCGTCCTTTCCGGCGCCCTGCCCATCATCGAGAAAGCCCTGCCCAATGCCGAGGTCATCGGGTTCAACAAACCATCGGAAGCCATCCGATACGCCGAAGAAAACCGCATCGCCTTGGCGTTTTTGGACATTGAGCTCGGTTTGTCCAATGGGATAGACCTATGCAACGAATTGCTTAAAATGAATCCGCGCATGAACGTGGTCTTCCTCACCGCCTATCCGGAGTATTCCGTCGAGGCGTGGAACACCGAGGCAAGCGGATTCATGGTCAAGCCCATCACTTTAGAAGGCGTCAGGGCCCAGTTAAAAAAACTCCGCCACCCCTTCCCGACCGGGGGCACAGGCTTATGATCTACGCCTATTTCTTCGTCGGCGGCGCTTTGCTGCTATTGGTCTTGCTTGGGCTCATCGCCTCTTTTTTCCTCCCGGGCCTAGACAAACGGAGCAAATGCTTCTTCGTGTCCTCGTTTTCGGTTTTGGTGCTTAGCATCGCTGCCTACGTCGTCGACTTATCCATCTATACGGAGCCGGATTTCGCTTGGGCGGGCAGGATCGTTTCCTTCATCGAAACCCTTTTGCCGCCCCTGCTGATGCCCTTA
>JAFSVB010000012.1 GCA_017450325.1 Bacilli bacterium
AGAGGTAATCGTATGCTTTAGGCCCTGACGCAAACGCGACCGAGACGAGGCGATACCTCTTCTCAAAGGAGATCTCCTTCAAAGGCAATAGGATGAGCCTTTCCACGGAAACCACAACATCATAATCCGCGTCTTCTTTGGAGAAGATGACGTTTCCACCGATAAGTGTGATTTGATCAGGGTCAAAACTTACGATTTCCGCGTGTTTCCGCGCATCAATATCCCCACATAGCAGAATCTCGAACGACGTGATGCGTTCGCAGATTCCTAGCTTGGGTAGCCTAAGCAAAGATCGGTTCGCGCCATTTTCGTCTGAAATCAACCGCAAAACCCCATTGTTTTCTCGTTTGACAATAAGGTTGTTCGGATAAAGGTACGTGATGTTTTCCATGGAGGCAGGGTCGATTATGAGGCCGCCTTGATCGAACCTGCGTTTGCTCGAAGGCTCTCCGATTTCTTGTGAAAGCTCCTTTATCGAGTGGCAGATACCCGCCGCAACGCCACGGTCGCCGATATATTCCCCAGCGGAAAGCCGAGCCCTGATCGCGGCGCGCGCCTCCAGATAGAAATCATAGGCCCTGACGTGATCTGCCTTTACAAAAACCCCGTCTCGGTAATATGAGCCAAGGCGCAAAGCGGCATCCGCGAGTTTGGTGAAATTTTCTCCGTTAAGGAAGCCTTCCCAAGAATCTTTGTATACGCTTGAGACCAGTCGATATGCCGCTTCGAAGCAAACGGGCGTCCCATATCCGTGCACATAGCAGTCCGCAAGCTTATACGTGGCCTCGTAATACCCGCCCGCGAAATGCCCGATCGCAAAATAACGGAACGCGTTATCCCCATCGGGGACGCCGCCCGTCGTCCGGCCATAATAATAGATATAGCCTAGCGTTCGGGCGATGTCAGGTTCCTGTCGGACCTCATATGCTTTCTTAAGCCAATAAAGGGCCTTAACGGCATCGCAGGGAAAGCCATTGCACCCTTCGTAATACTCGTACCCGATTTGGCGCATGGACCGATAGACGCCTTTCTCTGCAAGGCATTTCAAGTTTTCTACGTAAAAATCGAGGCGCTCCGCGATGTCCTCACCCACTTCTGTTTCATAAGCCTGATTCCAAACGATGAGCGAGAGCGTGGTATCTGAATAAACTCGGTCGCATTCAGGGAGGGCGGATTGCTTGACTGCCTCTTCTAGGAACACGGCATATTCTTGGACATTGGCCAGCGGATCGCGTCGATCGTAGTCCTCTAAGGACGTCAGAACAAAAGCGACGATGTGTTCTACGTTTGAAAAGAAGATATCGCCCCGTGGGAGCTTACCATCCTTGCATTGCGGAACGATGAAGGGAACGCCATCCAAAACCAGATGGGAGCGTTTTAGGAATCTAGTGATATCGTCTCGATCCTGCACGCCGAGAAGAAATTCCCTTAAAAGCAATGGCTCGATGAAATAAGGATGCTCTGCGCGATAGAAAAGAACGGCCGGTTCATCTTCCGCAAAAGTTGGCAGTTCATTGCCTCCGAACAAATAGCCACGCAAAGCAACTTGGTCGAGCTCGACCGTGGCGTATTGGTCGTATTTCTCAAGCTCGCTTTGATCGTCCAGCAAAGAATGATACCCACGCTCCAATAAAGAGTTATATACATCACGCCTCATCTTGTTACCTCATAGGATGTTCTATTGTTTCCAAGGCTTCGAGGAGCCAAGCCAACCTTTCTCCTCCCAGTATTCCTTGTCTTTTGGATTCCAGCGATTGTCAATGAAGGCTTACGATCCAGTCATTGCCATCGACGGTATATTGGAATTCTGATAAGTTATCCGAATTCATAACGCGCAGCAGATCCTCGAAATCATCAACGGTTTGAAGCCCGCCTAGACGCGCGTACTCCACCCATTCCACGTTTCCTTCATTAGATGATCGTGCTTGACCATCGAATTCCGTCGCCTTGAAAAGAAGCACCACATATCGGCCGTTTGGGGTGGGGAACTGCTTCACGCCGACCAAGCGGGGATTCTTTATGCGCAAGCCCGTTTCTTCTTTGGCTTCCCGAATGGCGGCCTCGACAAACGACTCCCCCGTTTCGACGTGGCCTCCCGGCAAAGCGTAACCTCTCCAGTCGTCTTTGACCCGATTTTGCAAAAGGATCCGATTTCCGTCCTCTATAAGAATTAATACGGTCAGCTCCACGCGCTCCGTCCTTGAAGTCTCTACCCCAAGGATATCGTTGACGTCCACTTTGAGCGCCCGCGCCAAAGACGCAACTTTGTCTAACACCATCTCGTTGTCGCCGTTTTCGATGTGGGCGATCATCGATTTATCCGCATAGCCCAAAGCCGCTGCGAGTTCCTGCTGGGTGAGGCCCCTGCTCTTGCGAAGGGCTTTGATTCTCTCGCCAAAGGCCTTACTCACGATTTCTTCCCTTTCTTTTCGAATACTCTTTCAAGGTAGATGTTGCCCACTTACGGAAAGAGGTCCCGATGTTGCTTCGGACGCGATAGCCAATGGCGAGGATCATGTCGAGATTGTAATAAGCAATGTTTCTTCCAACTTCGCGCTCGCCTTCCTTTTGAACAGTTCGGAATTTCCGAACAGTTGCTTCTAGGGTCAACTCCCCTTCTTCCAAAATGTGCTTTATATGTTCAGAAATGTTCGATTTACTCGAATTGTAAAGGGATACGATTTGCTCTTGGGTCAGCCAAAGGTTTCCGTCGATCAGCTTGACTTCGACCTTTGTTCCGTTCGATTCGGTGTTATAAATGACGATAATGCCTTTGTCTGACATGGATATACCTCCTACGAGTGGTATTACTTTAACCTTTTGATGAGCATTTCTCAACAAAGTGGCAAGAAAAACGTTCCTGGCGATGTATCAAGAACGTAAATAAAACCGACTAGGTGGTTAGCCTAATCGGTCTCAATACTGTTTAAATATCTCTAGTCAGCATTAATAGGAACATCGCCATCAGTGCAGTGAACAACACTAGCTGAAACGGCATAACACCAGTTATGTACCTTTTCTATTTTATTCCACTCTTCCACAGTGCCTTTGAAGTGCAAATTTTCAATAGGGCATGTATCAATACAATAAACTTCCACGGTTTTGAGCCCTTTTGAAAGCCATAATGTTTTTAATGAAGAGCACTCATAAATAGTATAAGTTTTAATAGATTCAACTGAATTTGGAAGATCAAGTTCTTCTAAAGCGGCCAAACCATCAAATGCATGATCAAGTTCTTTGAATTTGCTTGTTTCAGTAAATTTGATTGTTTTTAATTTTGGGCAGTCGCTAAAGCAC
>JAFSVB010000090.1 GCA_017450325.1 Bacilli bacterium
ATAGGCGGAAGTTATCCAAAAACGTGGATTTGCCCTGCTTAAAGGACCGTCACTTATGGTTGCTTTAGCAGTTCGCATAACAAAAAGAGCGGCATCCGAGGAAGTCGAATCCGCTCCAGGCTTCATGTAGCTCTCCACTGGGCCGGCGTTGCCAGCCCAGTGGATGCTTTTTTGCTATTCCAGAATCTCCAATGCGCCGAGAGTCAATAGCCTTTGGGTCTTGCGGTCGAAAAGCATGATGTGATGTCCGGAGAATCCCAGTTTAACCTGGGTACCGAGGGGGTAGTCAATCGCGCCGAAGACGTCGCCAGTCAGCAAGAAGTTGCCCACTTCAAGGCGGATCGTCGTTTCTTTGCCGGTAGGCATGGCCGAATAGACTTGGGCATTGAGTTTGCCGTCTTCGTTGATGGTGATGTATTCCGAGCGGATGCCAAGGACAAAGTCATCGTCCTCGATAACGGGATTATCCACGACGTCGACAGGCTGTTGGATGAGGGGAATTTTATACGGGAAGGGCACATCCTTGTTGGACTTGTCCGCGGTTGGAACGCGGGCGGTGGCGGCGAGTTCAGCGCGCTTTTTCGCGAGGTCGAAGGTCGCTTCCCGCGGCGTGAAGACCGCTTTATGGCCGCCGAGCATCTCGAATTCGAATTGGCCTTTCGCATTGGCTTTCCCCTTCACCTCCACCAGGTTGACCGATGGCGTGCCGATAAAGTCCGCGGTAAAGAGGTTGGTCGGACGGTGATAGATTTCTAGTGGCGGATCGTATTGTTGCAGGACCCCGTTATCCATCAAGCAGACCTTGGTCGCGAGCGTCATGGCCTCGAGCTGGTCGTGGGTGACGTAAACGAAGGTAGCGCCGGTTTCCATGTGCAGCCTCTTTAATTCGGAACGCATCTCAAGGCGCAGCTTCGCATCGAGGTTACTTAGCGGTTCGTCCATGAAGAGGACTTTTGGCCCCGGGGCGAGGGTACGCGCGATGGCGACGCGCTGCTGCTGGCCACCGGAAAGCTCGGCGGGGTAACGGTCCATAAACTGGCCGATTTTCAAGGTGCGTGCAGAGGCACGGAGTTTGAGGTCGATCTCCTCCGGGGAGAGTTTACGCATCTTGACCAAAGGCTTGCCATCGTCGCCAAGAATATGGAATTTCTCGTCAAGATTGATGCCTTTTGCAGCGTATTTGCTACGGATGGCATCCATTTCGGCATTGGCCTTGTCCGTCTCCGCTTCCGCGATTTGTACGCGATTTGCACCGTCTTTTTGAAGTCCAAGTTTGAAGATCTTCTTCGCGGTCGGATAAGAGACCTCAAAGAAATCGGTGATCTTCAAGATCGCGGAGTCCATCTTGATGTTGCCGTCTTTGTCCTTGGAGTCATTGATCAGCGAGACGATTTTGTCGGGCTTGCTGAGGATGCGAATATAGTCGTTAAGGCGCACGAGTGACCATTCGTAGACTTCCATCTCCTCCTTGACGTTCTTCAAGCCGAAGACGATGTGTTGATAGACGGTCATGTTGGGCCAAAGGGCGTAGTTTTGGAACAGGAAGCCGACGTTGCGCTTGGAAGCGGGAACGTTGATGCCCGCCTCCGAATCGAAAACGACGGTGTCGCCGATGGTGATGCGGCCGCTAGTGGGTGTCTCTAAACCCGCGATCATGCGAAGCGTCGTCGTCTTGCCGCAGCCCGAAGGCCCTAGCAACGTGACGAAGGCGTTATCGGCGATTTCGAGGTTGAGATCGTCGACGCCATAGTAATTGCCCCACTTCTTATTGACGTGTTCGAGGATGATTTTAGGCATTTTTCTTACCTCCTCCGATGCCGGAATCGATGGAGGCACCGGTTAATAGATTGACGAGTAGGTTCGCGGCGAGCACGAACAAGATGATGATGAGGTTGACCGCCGAGGAGAAAGGCGTGAGGCCCATCTCATCGTAATAAGCTAGCGATGTAGTCGCGAGTTGGTCGTTATTGGAAACGAGGAACATGAAGAGGTTCAGTTCGCGCATACCCGTGATAAAGGGTAACAAATAACCGGAGATAATCGCCGATTTTTGAATGGGGATGACGATGCGGCCCATCCTCTTCCACCATGGGGCGCCTTGGATGACCGCAGCCTCTTCGATTTCTGGGGAAAGCTGCATCATGGCCGACAAAGACGAACGGGAGGAGAACGGGATATATTTCACCGAACCGCAGAGAATCATCAGCACCATCGCACCGGCGAAGCCGCCAAGGCCTACTTGTAGACCAAAGGCGTAATAAGCGACGGAGAAAGCCACCGCCGGAATCAGGTACGGGAAGAAGGACATGCCGTTCACATAGGAAGCGAATTTGCTCTTGCGTTTGCGGCTGACGGCATAGCCGGCCAAGAAGCCGATGGAGCCCGCGATGAGGGCACAACTAATGGCAACGATGGCCTGATTGCGGAACGAAGTCCAAAGAGAGGCGTTATACAAGACGCCATAGTTGCCATACATACCAACTTCGCCGTTTTCATGGTAGACCCACCACTTGGTCGTGAAGGAGGAATAATCGCCGGGATTTTCCACAAAGGTCTCCAATGTAAATGAGAGAATCGGCAATAAGGACGTCAACAAAGTCGCGAGGATCAAGACGACCGCGCACACCCACTTAAACACCTTTCCAAGGTTGATTTTGGTGGCTTGGGCAGACTTACCGGAGACGGTGATGAATTGTTTCCTCGAATGCATCGTGATTTGGTTCACGATGAGGATGAGGAAGCCAATGATGAGCATGACAATACCAATAATCGCGGCGTAGCCATCGCCCGTAATGGCGCGTAATTCAATATACGATGTCGCCAAAACCGAGAAGTTCTTGCCGCCGACATAGTGGACGACCGGATAAGAACCCACGGCGCTAGAGAAGACAAGCAGGATGGTCGACAAAATGGCGGGGATGATCATCGGGATCGTGATACGGAAAATGATTTTCCACTTCGGGGTATTGAGGATGGTGGCCGCCTCTTCCAAAGAAGCGTCCATATTCTTGAAGATGCCACCGATGAGAATATAGGCAAAGGCGGCATAGTGCATGCCCAGTACCATGGCGCAGGGGAATAACCCTCGGCACCACCACTCGGGCATGGCGATGGCCCCGTTGCTGATAAAAGCGAGCAAGCCATCCGCGCCTCCGGTAACCTTTGCCGACCAGAAGAGGTTCTTCCAAACCAAGGCGAGGGTCCATTGGGGCATGATGTAGGGAAAGATGAAGACGGTCGAAATCCATTTCTTGCACGGCATATTGGTACGCGTGACCAAAAAAGCTGCAACACCGCCAAAAATCAGTGCAAAAACGCAACTTAATGTCGCTAGAAGCAACGAATTGCCTAAAGGTTCCCAAAGGTATTTTTGACCATATGGGCCGGATAGCAAATAAGACCAGTTGGCACCTTGTAAGCCATCGAGGCCGTAGCCTAGGGAGCTAGCGATCATTTGTTCCTTGCCCGCGTGGATGGTCAAGGAATTCTGAACGACAGACCATAAAGGATAGAGGACCGCAAAAGAAAGGATGATTCCCAAAATGAGAAGAATGGTATTCTCCGGGCGATTCAACCACGTCGTCACCGACGTTAGCACTTTAGAAAAGCGGCCGGGAGCGTGGGGAGAATTGGCAGGGCATTTCGTCATAATGACCTCCTTGATTACAGGATAAGGCCGTAAGGGTGCGCCCCTTACAGCCTAGTTTGCAAGCGTTTTGCGAGGCGACTTATTTGAGGGTGTCGAGCCAGGTGCCAACCGTCAATTCGACGGAAGCGCAA
>JAFSVB010000013.1 GCA_017450325.1 Bacilli bacterium
GCTTTCTTGGTCTCGGCGTCGGCTTTGCTGGAAAGACCCCATTGGACGGATCCGGTCGCAAGGGTACCGGTCCAGTTGCGGTTGACTTCGCCTTCGATGGCTTTGCCGGCATAGACGGCGTTGACGACCGCTTCGTAGTAAGGAGCCCAGTTGATTTTCGAGAAGGAGACGAACGTGTTGGGGCAATCTTTTTCGGTGGGGATGTTATAGGTGACGTTGGGGACTTTCTTATCTTCACATTCGCCCGGGGCACCCATGGAGTCCGCGTGCTGGGAGATGAGGGCAGCGCCACGGTCGATTAAATTCCTCGCGGCGTCTTTCTCATCCTGGACGTTGTACCAAGAGAAGGTGTATTGGACATCCATGACGACGTTGGGGACGACCGAACGGACGCCGAGGAACCAAGAGGTGTATCCGGAGACGACTTCCGCATATGGATAGGCGCCGACATAGCCGAGTTTGATGTTCCCGTCTTTGTCGTAGTTCTTTTGGGCGAGCGATTCCGCGGCGACCATAGACTGGAGTTTGACGCCCGCGGCAACGCCAGCGAGATAGCGGCCTTCGTAGATGGAAGCGAAAGCGTTATGGTAGTTCGGAAGATCCGGGGTGACTTTGGCCTTGGTGCCGGTGGCGTGGCAGGAGGTGACGTTCGGGAATTCCCTAACCGCGTCGAGCCAATAGGCTTCGTGGCCAAAGGAGTCGGCGAAGATGACGTTGCAGCCCTGCTTCACGAGATCTTTCGCAGCGGTATAGCACTCTTGGCTTTCAGGGACGCCGGTTTTGATGATTGGCTCGCCCGAGAGCTTATTGCCAAGATTCTTGGCGGCTTCGGCCATGCTATCGATGAAGTTCTTGTCGTAGGTCGAGCTGGTGTCGTGAAGGCAAATCAAGCCAACCTTGATGGGGTTGCCAGGCTTATAGGCTTCCGAACCCGCGCTGCAGCCAGCCGCGGCAATCGCGGCAAAGGCACAGCCTAGCGTCAGTAGAATTCCTTGCTTTTTCATCTCTTTATTTCCTCCCTCTGAAATAAAACAAGCTCCTAGATAGGAGCCTCGTGTACAAATGCCTTCTTTTCCGTGCTGAAAAGATAGTATTCGTAGTACTGGATTACGGTCCAGTGTAGAGACTCCCCACCAATCTGGGAATTATACGAAACCGATTTTTCTCATCGGCATTTCGATTATGGCGAGCCGATCAAGACGAAGTCAAACACGGAAGAATGAAAGCGTTTCCAAAGTGCACTGGCTAACAAATTTGTCCAATTAGAAGACGGGCTTATTGTCATGAAAAGCCTTGATGGAAGCCCCCGCAAAAACGGGAATCCCCTCTTTTTCAATTCTTCCACGGCCGCCTTGGAATGTTTTCTCGATAACCACCGCGACGCCGGCGACATTGGCGTTTGCCTGACGGCATAAGTCGATCAGTCCCATCGAGGCGTTGCCCTCGGCGAGGAAGTCATCGACGATGAGGACATTCTCGCCTTCGCGCAGGTATTGCATGGCCACGGTAACGTCGCTCGTCGCGCCACGCGTGAACGATCTCACGGGGGTGTGATAAACGTCGGCCCCGACGGTCTTGGACTTCGTTTTCTTTGCAAAAACCAAGGGAATGTCTCCAAAAACCTCCGCGACGGCATAGCCGATGGCCACGCCGCTGGTCTCGATTGTGAGAACTCTATCGATCTTTTTGCCAGCGAAAAACTCCTTCACGTCCATGGCGAATTCGCGGATGAAAGCGACGTCGATCTGATGGTTCAGAAACGAGTCCACTTTGATGATATCGTTATCGATGATGCGGCCATCCCGCAGGATCTTCTCTTCGATGTTCTTCATGGTCTCACTCCCATTCAATCGTCGCGATGGGCTTGGGCGAGATGTCGACGAGAACGCGGTTCACGGAAGGAACCTCAGCGAGGATGCGGTCACGGATTTTGAAAAGCAGCGGATAAGGGATTTCCTCAACTGTGGCGGAAGTCGCGTCGATGGAATTGACCGCGCGGAGGACGACCATATAGTCAAAGGTGCGCTTGCCATCTTTGATACCGGTAGAGCGGAATGGCGGGACGACGGTGAAATATTGCCAAACTTTGCCCTCGAGGCCGTTCGTGGCGAATTCTTCGCGGAGGATCGCGTCGCTTTCGCGGACCACTTCGAGGCGGTCGCGGGTAATCGCGCCTGGGCATCGCACGCCTAGTCCGGGGCCTGGGAAAGGTTGACGGTAGACCATGGAATGCGGTAAGCCAAGGGCTTCGCCGACGACGCGGACTTCGTCCTTATAGAGGAATTTGACCGGCTCAATGAGGCGGAAGTTGAGCTCAGGCGGGAGTCCACCGACGTTATGATGGGCTTTGATGCCATTGCTTTCCAAGATATCGGGATAGATCGTGCCTTGGGCCAAGAATTCGATGCCGTCGAGTTTCTTCGCTTCTTCGGCGAAGACGTCAATGAAGGTCTTGCCGATGACTTTTCTCTTCTGCTCGGGGTCTTCGACGCCCGCGAGCAAATCGAGGAAGCGGTCGACCGCGTCCACGTAGATGAGGTTGGCCTTCATCTCCTCACGGAAGACGCGGATGACTTGCTCAGGCTCACCCTTACGAAGCAGGCCATGGTTGACGTGGACCGCCACAAACTGCGAGCCAACGGCCTTGATGAGCAAGGCCGCGACGACGGAAGAATCGACGCCGCCCGAAAGAGCGAGAAGCACTTTCTTGTCGCCGACTTCTTCCTTGATAAGGCGAATTTGTTCATTGATAAAGGCTTGCGCCTTTTCGGCGTTATCGATGCGCGCCATATTCGGATCACGAAGTAAGTTTTCCATAAATATCCCTCTATATTTTTGAAATATAACCCACTTTTGCGATGATTTCCGCAATAAAATCCAGGTTTACTTTGTCGCGTAGTTATCAAAATAACCTTGGATGTAGACCACCGGAGTGCCTTTGTCGCCGCTGCCGGAAGTGAGGTCACACAAAGAACCGATTAAATCGGTTAGGCGACGCGGCGTCGTTCCTTCGCTAGCCATTTTGCCAACGAGGCTACCATCTTTCTTCTCGATTTCAGAGACGATCGCTTGACGGAGGTCTTCTCCTGAAAGCGCTTTAAAGTCATTGTCGGCCAGGAACTTGATCTTGAGCTCGTTTGGCGTTCCCTCAAGACCGGAGGTATAGAACGGGGACACGACGGGGTCGGCGAATTCCCAGATGCCGCAGACGGGATCTTTGAAGCCGCCATCGCCATAGATCATGACTTCGACGTGCTTGCCCGTCTTCTCATAGATCGTCTTCTGAATGCCCTCGACGATGTTCTGCGCATCGCGAGGGAAGAGTTTGATCTTCTCTTCGGTGGCTTTGTTCGATCCAAGAAGACCATAATGCTCGTTGAACCCAGAGCCATTCACGGAAGCATTGAGGATCTCGTCAAGGCCGAGCACGACCTTTATTCCGGCTTCACGGAGGATGCGTTTCGTCCGTGGAGCGGTATGGATGTCGGCAGCGATTGCTACTTCGGCTCGCCCCGCCATGGCGGTGGGGCTATTCGCGAAGATGATCTCGACCTCCGCGCCTTCGTTTTCGATGAGTTCTTTGTAGTAGGCGACATAATCGACGCCGGTGAAAGCGTGGAGTTTATAGCCGAAGAGCTCACGATATTGCTCGAGAGTCAAAACGTCCTTGAACGGGTTTAGGCCTTTTGCTTCCACTTCGTCCAAGCTGACCAGCTGGTTGCCTACCTCATCGGACGGATAAGAGAGCTGCAAAACGATTTTCTTCACGCTACGAGCGATGCCCTTCAAGCAAATTGCGAAACGATTGCGGCTGAGGATCGGGAATAAGACGCCGACGGTTTCTCCGCCCGTCTTCGTTTTCACATCCGCGGCGATGTCATCGATGGTCGCGTAGTTACCCTGCGCCCTGCCAACGACCGCTTCCGTTACCGCGATGATGTCTCTATCGTGGACGCGAAAACCCCACTCTTCATCCGAGGCGGCCTCTAAAACCGCATTGGAAACGAAGGAGACGATGTCGTCGCCCTCACGGATGATCGGGGTACGAATCCCACGAGAAACCGTGCCTACCATTCTTGCCATGTCCTTAATACCTCCAAGTGACTGCAGATTGATGGTATCACTTGATTCTCATATACGAAAATACTTGTATTATTATCGTTATCATATCTTTTCCGTATGTTAGGAGATGAGCGACCATGAACCTTAAGACACTTCGCTACTTCGTCGTCGTGGCCGAGGAGCGCAACATCACCCGCGCCGCCAAAGTGCTCATGATGAGTCAGCCTCCCCTAAGCAACCAGATGAAGCTTTTGGAGGATGAATTAAAAACCACGCTCTTTTTGCGGGGAAAACGCTCTCTTACCTTAACGGAAGAAGGCGAATATCTCTACCGCAAAGCCAAGGACATCCTCGCCTTAAGCGACAAGACGGTGGACGACCTCCTCTTGATGGGTCAAGGGATTACTGGAACGGTGAACATCGGTTTTGTCCTCTCTTTCCCTGACGTGCAACGCGCACGCTGGATTTCCTCCTTTCAGCAAAGTCACCCTGGGATCCGCTTCCGCATCAGTCACGATAGCAGCGACGCCCTCGTTGAGAAAATGCGCACGGGACTGCTTCCCCTCGCGGTCATCTCCGCTCCCTATGACCAAGTGTCTTTAAACGCAATCAAAGTTGGAGAACGGCCTGTCAACGTCCTCGTGAAAGCAGAAAATAGCCTTTCCGGAAAGGAAAAGCTTACGATGAACGACTTAGCGAATGAACGGATTATCGTCCCTTCGGGCAAAGGCTGGTCGGACTCCATCCGTCGCTGGTCGCGAAACGCAAACGTCGATTTAAGCATCGCCTGCGAAACAGATGACCCTAAAGAAGCCTGTGCTCTTGTACAAGACGGTCTTGGCGTCGCCTTGCTCCCAAGACAGGAGCTCGATGAGAGAACGGCCCTAATTCAAAGGCCGCTTAGCGTTCCCCCAACCGAGTTTTACTTCGTGTGGAGGAAAGGCCATCCCCTACCAACGTTTGAAGAAAGCTTCATCGATTTCATAAAGGAAAACGCCGTTTCTTAACCCAAATGGTTTGGTAGAAAACGGCGCAAAACCTTCCTATTTTTAGAGATTTCCTTGCAGAACCTTATTTTCCGACTTTTTTCGCGATGTCCCTGGCGATAAGGACGCCTGAGGCGCCAGCCTGAGCAAGACCACGAGTAAGGCCAGCTCCATCGCCGCCGACATAGAGGTTCTTAATGGTCTTAACCTCGAAAGTATTGAAGATATCAGGATGGGCGGAATAGTATTTGGCTTCGACACCATAAAGAAGCGTGTGCTCGGTCGCGATACCCGGGGTGACCTTGTCGAGGACTTCGATCATTTCAATGATGGCCTCCATGGTCTTTTGGGGCATGCAGAGGGTCAAGTCCCCCGGAACCGCTTCGGCCAGGGTCGGCTTTACAAAGCCTTCGCGAATGCGCTTTTCCGTTGAGCGACGGCCGAGGCGGATATCGCCAAAGCGCTGCACGATGACGCCGCCACAGGCGAGTTGGTTTGCCAGGGAAGAGACTTTCTTCGCATATTCGTTTGGTGCTTTGAAAGGCTCCGAGAAATGATGAGACACCAGAAGCGCGAAGTTCGTGTTCCGCGAAGAAAGACGAGAATCGCTATAGGAATGGCCGTTGACATTGACGACGCCCTCATAGTTCTCAACGACGACATGGCCGCCGGGGTTTGAACAGAAGGTACGCACGGTATTGCCGCTTTTGGTCTGGTAGAGGAACTTACCTTCATAGAGGTTATCGTTGATCTCCTCCATAACGAGGTTCGGGCATTCGACGCGGACGCCGATATCGACCTGGGTCTGGCTCATCTTGACATCGCGTTTCTCAAGAACTTCCGAAAGCCATTTACTGCCCTCTCTGCCGACCGATAAGGAAACATAGGATGCCTCGAGGGTATGGCCGTCTTCCATGATCACGCCGCGGACTTCGCCCTCTTCGACGATGATGTCGCGCACCTTGGTGCCGAAGAGCATCGTGATATGTTGTTCCAGATAACGGGAAATGCGCGTGAGAATCTTCAGGTTCTCTTCCGTACCGAGATGGCGTACTTTGCTGCGGAGGAGTTTTAAGCCAGCTGCCATCGCTCGGCGCTCGATTTGCTTGACAATCGGCGTGTTGGGGTCGGTGATTTTTTCCGTCGCCCCATAGTCGAGGTTGATACGGTCAACATAATTGATGACATCAAGAAGCGCATCCTCGTCCATGTAATCGGTCAGCCAACCACCGAATTCGGTCGTGATGTTGAACTTGCCATCAGAATAAGCGCCTGCGCCGCCGAAACCGTTCGTGATGGAGCAGGCGGGGTAGCACTCGCTGTATCCCTTTGGATTCAAAGGGCATTTCTGGAGTTTATGCTCCAAGACGGGGCAGCGCCTTTTCTCGATGGGGTTGCCTCCATCGACCAAGGCGATTTTCAAATCCGGGCAGAGCTTCGTTAATTCGTAAGCCGCGAAGTATCCCGCGGGACCAGCGCCAACTAGAATGACATCAAATTTCATACCAATGAACCTCGCAAACACTAATCATACTTGTTCCCACAATTTTGTCCTCATAAAAATGGCGGAAAACTCTACTACGAAGACGCGGCACTCAAATTGTCGCAATCATTAAGATATGGGCAATGACCATCGTACCAGTCCAATGACAGGAACTCCTCGACGCAGAACGCGTCCCCGATGGACACCAGGCAGCATAGAAGCGTCACGCCCTCGGGCTCGAACTGGATCATGCCGCCGCTTTCTTTCGCATGGAAGAGGCAGTACTCGTCGGTCTCGGGGGCGAGGAAGCACGTGACATCGAAGCGGAGGGCATCTCCACGGCACCTGTGCACGACGAAAGCGCGAGCAGCGCGGCGGCCATGGTCAGCAAGGCGTTCTTCATTCCCGTTTCCTCCCTCGCCGCACGGATGGCGCGGGCGAACGTTACTATATAGAAAATGTCAGGTTCGATTGTGGAAATGAGCACGTTCCAATAAAAACAACAATGTACTTAGCGGCCGCCCATCCGATCTGTTTTTTTCCATTTTCGTTTCTCTTTTCCAATCTTTTATGGGATTTTTGCGCAGATTTTTGAAAAATCGCTTATATTTTTCGGATTTGTCCGTTGAGAATGATGAACAGCGTTACGAGGAAGAATCCTGATGCAGATATGACTAGAAGCGGCCAGGTGCCAAAAGAAGTGATCGCGAGCCCGCCGAGGAATTCCGCGAGGGGGATAAGGCCTTGGCTGCCGACGTCGATAAGACTATTTACCTTCCCAAGCTTGTCCTTGTCCACGACGGCGAGCATCGTCGCCGACGTCGGGATATTGATGCTGACGACGGCCGCTCCAAGGAAGAAGAGCAAGACCAAAGACGCGATGAGGAAAACATTGATGTTGAAGACCTTATAAAAGAAGAACACATAGAAGAGGGCGAAAGCAAGTAAGAGCAAGCTCGCGGACAAGAAGGATATAGACAAGCCCTTATGAATCTTTTCGGCCCGTTTCCTCGTTGAAAGGAATACCGCCATGATAATCGAGCCGACGGACAAGGCGACAGAGAACATGGAGCTCCACATCTGAGGCGACCAGATTTCCTGGAATAAATACTCGCTGCTTGCGAGGTCGGTCGCGATAAAGTAAGGCGCGAAGTTCGAGAAGACCGGAGAGAAGAAGAAATTGATGAACAAAACCGCAATCATCAGATAAAGAATTGGTTTCATCCCTCTTAAGTATTGAAAGGCTCCGCCTAGGTCTTGGAACGCCGTTTTGACCGTCAGCTTCGTTTCGGGCTTAACGTATGCATAGCGGATGAACATCTCGGAAACACCCGAAAGCACATAGCACCCACCGACGGCAAAGAATAAAACATAGATGGAGACTTTCCCATAAAGCGCCCCGGCGAGAACGATGCCCAAGATGCCTTGAAAACTGCTCATTAAAGAGTAGTAAGACTGCGCCTGTTGAAAGGATTCTTCAGGGACGATGTGCGGCAATAAGGAGCTTGCCGCAGGCGAGAAGATGGCCGCGATGGCATTTCCAAGCACCGCGATGACGAACAAGAGGACGACTTTAGCATCGTTGCTTTGAACCGCGAGCATCAGCACAAGTGTCAGTGCGATGATCAAGAAACCTTTCGCATAGTCGCACAAGAACATGATCTTCCCTTTGTGGAAGCGGTCGCTGATGACGCCGCCAAACAATACGACCACTGCGAACACGATGCCTCCCGTCGCAAGATAGAGGCCTTGAATCAGCGCGTTGTTTCCCGTTATCTCGAGAATATAGAAACTGACGGCAAAGTTATAAAGAATATTGCCGATGTTTGATACGAAGGCGCCCCAGAAAGCGAGATTGAAGTTCCTGTTCGTAAATACGTTTCGTGGTTTATCTGGCATGGGTTCCATGGTTTCGTCCTCCCGGGGTGAATGATAAGGGCGGAGCGTTTCTAGTCAATCAATTCTCGGTTGCATGAATGACGCATTTGGTTGTCAAAGCATTGGAACAGGCGGTTGCGGGTGTTTTTCTGCGCAAAACCACAATATTTTTGTAAAATCGAACGGAAACGGCTCTCGCGTACATATATACGCAATTCATACACGCATAGGTTTTGGTATATAGATAATCACATCCAAATATGGAATGATTAGGCATAGCAAGGAGACTACCGCATGATTTTCAAAGACGTAGTGAATGTTTTACCTCCCAATTTTGAGGAAATTAAGAAGCGTGAAAAGCGCCCGATTATCCTCAAGCTCGGCCAGAAGATCACGGACCGCAAGTTCCGCAAGATCAATTATGACGACCCTGAGTACTATGGCCTCGCCGCCTTCGTTTCCGATAAGGAAGCCGAGATTGCTCTAACGATGGATATTCGCCATGAATACTCCATCGAAGAGATGATGAAGAAAACCCAGAAGATGGGCCTCACCCAGAAAGACTTGGAGGACACCCTCTATCACATGGGTTATACCGGCATCATCGAATGGCATTATCGTAACCTTCCCGATGGCACCCGTCAGAGGATGTACGTCCTCCCACGCTTCGTCATGGGAAGCGCCGAATTCTCGAACATGCGCCGCGACCAGATTGAGGAGCACCCCGAAATCGCCCGTTTCTTCGAGCGCATGACGTTCGATCCTCTCAATGGCCTAACGGAAATGATTCCTCCTGGCGGTGCGGGCATCGGCATGCACGTCATCCCCGTCGAGAAAGCCATCGAGCACGAATCCACTTCCATCGATATCGAGCATATCAACTACTGGCTCGATAAATACGAAGGCCACATCGCCGCTTCCGCCTGCTCTTGCACGATGTGCGAAGAGGTCCTTGGCATCGGCGGCGCCCGCGACCCCGAAGACTGGTGCCTCGCCGTCGGCGACATGGCAGATTACTGCGTCGAGACCAAGAAGGCCCATTACATCACCAAGGAAGAGGCCCTCCGCATCCTGAAGAAAGCGGAAGAAAACGGCTACGTCCACCAAATCACCAACAACGACGGCAAAGAGAAAATCATCGCCATCTGTAACTGCGACCCCAAAGTCTGCCATGCGCTTCGTACCTCCCAGCTATTCAATACGCCGAACCTCTCGCGTTCTTCGTTCGTCGCCCATGTGAAGAAAGAGAACTGCGTCGCCTGCGGACGCTGCGTGGAATATTGTCCCGCCGGCGCCGTTCGCCTCGGCCAAAAGCTCTGTAAGAAGGACAAGACCGAAGTCCAATATCCGAGAATGGAGGATCCCGCTGAGACCAAATGGGGCCGCCATAAATGGACCGAGGACTATAACAACGCCAACCGCGTGAACTGCTACCCCACCGGTACCGCTCCTTGTAAGACCGCTTGCCCCGCCCACATCGCCATCCAAGGCTATCTGAAGCTCGCCGCCCAAGGCCGTTACGAAGAAGCCCTCGCCCTCATCAAGAAAAACAACCCCTTCCCCGCCGTCTGCGGACGCGTCTGCAACAAGCGCTGCGAAGAAGCCTGCACCCGCGGCACCATCGACAAGGCCATCGCCATCGACGCCGTCAAGAAGTTCCTCGCCGAGCGCGACCTCGACCCCAAGACCCGCTTCATCCCAGAAAAGGAGATTCCAGCGGCTCAGGAAGGATTCGAGTTCCCGCAGAAGATCGCCATCATCGGCGCGGGCCCCGCTGGCTTAAGCGCGGCTTATTACCTCGCCATCAAAGGCTATCGCCCCACCGTTTTCGAGAAGAACCCTCTCCCGGGTGGCATGCTCCGTTACGGCATTCCTTCCTATAAACTCGAAAAGGCCGTCATCGATGCCGAAATCGAAGTCATGAAGGAGCTTGGCGTCGAGATTAAGTGCGGCGTCGAGGTCGGCAAAGACATCACCATCGCCCAGCTCAAAGAGCAAGGATACTGCGCCTTCTACCTCGCCATCGGCTGCCAAGGCGGTCGCCGTCCTGGCGTCGCGAACGACGAAGCCCCTGGCACCGAAATCGCCGTCGACTTCCTCCGCAAAGCCACCGATGACCAGAACCAGAAAATCGAAGGCAACGTCATCGTCGTCGGCGGTGGCAACGTCGCGATCGACTGCGCCCGCGTCGCCACTCGCTTTGGCGCTAAGAGCGTCTCCATGTACTGCTTGGAGACCCGCGAAACGATGCCTGCTTCCAAGCTCGAGCAATCCGAAGCGGAAGAAGAAGGCGTCACCATCAACGCTTCTTGGGGACCCAAGGAAGTCAAAGTCGACGAGAAAGGCAACGTGTGCGGCATCGTCTTCAAGCGCTGCACCCGCACCATCGACCCCGAAACGAAGAAATTCTCTCCTTTATATAACGAAGAGGAGACCATTGAGGTCGCCGCGGACAAGATCATCTTCGCCATCGGCCAAGCCATCGTCTGGGGCAACCTCCTCGAAGGCACCGAAGTCAAGACCCGCCCGAACGGCGCTCCCCTTGCTGAGAAATACACCTACCGCACCGAGGATCCGCTCATCGTCGTCGGCGGTGACGTCTATACCGGCCCGCGCTTCGTCATCGACGCGATTGCCGCCGGCAAAATGGCCGCGGATTCTCTCCACCGCATCGCCCACCCCGGCACCAGCCGCGACGAGGGCATGAACAAGATGGAATTCGTCTGCCTCAACAAAGACGATATCTACATCGAACAATACGATAATTCACCGCGTCAGGAAGAAGCTTGGGACGAGTCCATCGATCACAAGAAGAGCTTCCGCGACGCCCGCAAGACCCTCACCGAAGAACAAGTCAAGATCGAGACCGCACGTTGCCTTGGCTGCGGAGCCTCCATCGTCGACCCGAACAAGTGCATCGGCTGCGGCATCTGCACCACCAAGTGCGCCTTCGATGCCATTCATCTCACCCGCGACATTCCCGAAGCGTCGGACCTCATCCCCTGCGAGAAGACGATGAAGAAGGTGTTGCCGTACATGGTGAAGCGCATCTTCCGCATCCGCCGCCATAACCGCGAGCTGAAGAAAGCCCAAAAGAGGGCCAACTAAAGCGATGCACGAACTATCGATCATCTCGAATGTCATCGATACGTTGAACGAATTCTTCAAAACCCATCCCGTGACGAAAGTCCATTCCGTCACCCTAAGCGTCGGTACCGTATCCGGGGTCGTCCCCCACTACCTCACCGACGCTTGGGATTGGTTCACGAAGAAAGAAGAGCTCTATGCGGGGTCGAAGCTAAAGATCGAACCGATCCACGCCTATACGACCTGCCTGGATTGCGGCGAGGTCTACGATACCATCCAGTACGCGAAGATCTGCCCTAAATGCCAGAGCGAGCACACCGTCCTAAAACAGGGCAACGAATTGCTGATCAAAGAAGTCGAAGCCGAATGAACAAAGGGGCTCAACCGAGCTCCTTTTTCTTAGCAAATTTGGCAATAATCCCGCAAATCGGGGTTATTTCTCTTTGTTTTCTTCAATCTCCTGCTTCTTTTCTTCCTCGTCTGACTGGCCTTTTACTTCATTATAGAAGTTGACGATGACACTGGTGATGATGGCGACGACGATGATGCCATAAATCCCTAAAATCACCGAGAGTATACGGCAGAGCACTCCGGTTGCCGAGTAGTCTCCAAAGCCAATGGTCGTAACGAGGGCGAACGAATACCAAAGGGCATCGCCGTAGGTCTGGAACGACTCCTCAAACACCATGAAGATGAACGAGAAGCTGATGATGAGGACGACGAGCCCATAGAGGACTTCCAGCGCATACGTCTTCCTCATGATTTTCAGCAACGTCATGAACTGAATCTTGGAGAAGGCGTACCTCATGATGTTGATCAAAGACAAGAACATCAAGATGATCTGCATAATCGTCATATCGGCGTAGAACAAGTCCGGGTCGTCAAGCGATATGAACATCATTATGGCAACAAACAAAGCCAAACCGGCGAGAATACCGTTGAGGATGCGGGGCACAAGTTTTTTCACCTCGAAGATTTTGGCCAGCCTGTTCGCGCTGACGGTGAGGACAAAGACGCCGGAAAAAGTTCCGAAGACAATATTGTTGTAAGGGGCAAAGAATAAAGCGATAGAAAAAGGCAGGTATACGCTTGCGAAAATAATGTGCTTGATCATCGAGAACTTCTTCTTCTCGAAGTATCCATCAAAAATGGCGAGATTCACCATGGCAATGGAATGGAACAGCAAGGTTAACCCCATGAACAGTTTTATTTTTGCCGGGTCGTCCATCAAAATGTATTGCATCGCAAAGATGGACATCACCAAAACGATCGCGTTGACGACGCTCGTCGCGATGGTGAAAATCAAATAGCGCTTTGACGGAGAAACAAGGGAATCGCCTTTCATAGGCTTAATTATATTTTCCCAACCATAAACTTCCTAATGAAATTTATCTGAAAAAGCCTGCGGTCGTGCGCAGGGCGCATTCTGATAGACTCGTGAATAAAACGCCTATAAAAGGGGTGCCCAAGATGTCATAATAATGCAGTCTAAACGCGCGAACGTGAAAACGCGCGACCCATGAAGCGAAATTCGACCAATTGATAACGGAGGAACACCATGAAAAGAAAACTCCTATGCGGCATTCTCCTGCCTCTTGTCCTAGCGTCCTGCAGCAAGCAAGGATACGCGGGCACTTATTCCTTTCAACTCGGGAAGAACTCCGGCGCGCACGCCTCAGCAAGCATCACCCTTCAGGACGAAGCGTTCGACAAGGGCGGCACCTCCTATGGCAAAAAGATGACCCTGTTCGGGCAAGCGCGGTTCGGCCCTGAAAGCACGAGCTCCGAAGCCTCGCCCGTCGACTCATTGGCGGATTCCTCCATAGCGGCAGAGGAGCCATCGAAAGGCTTTTCGGACGCGTTCAACGAACTTTTGAAGGAAGGCGTGACCTTGCCTGGCTATTACATCATCGCCGAAGAGAAGGAGAATGGGCGCAACCGCTTAAAACTCGGTTTTGACCTGAGCACCCTCGTCCCCGAGGAAGGCGCGGACTTGCTTGATTTGCCACCTGAGGCTATTGAGAATTTCGTCTATTCTGAAATCGATTCCAAGAAAATATACCTGCAAATCCCCGTTTCTTTTATGGATTTGCAGCTTCAGCTCTATTGGTATGGCTTGGACTTTTCCTTCCTCGGCCTCCTCGACTCGATCGTCGCAGGCGGGCTTGATGACGAGGGCGCGCAAAGCTCGGAAAGCCAAAGCGGCAGCGAGCAGAGTTCTGTCCCGTCCAGCGATTCTTCGGAAGCCTCTTCTAGTGGGACCCAAGTCGAGGCACACGAGCCCGGAACCATGCCGACCGAGGAGGACATTGAGGAAATCAATAAGACTTATCCTGCAAGCCATAACGGCCAGCAGTACCGCCGTTTCTATACGGTCGCCCTCTCTTTGACGAGGCAATAACGATGGATCAGAACAACATCATCGTTTCCGTGGATCACCTGACGAAGGACTACGGCTATGGCCGTGGCGTCTTTGACGTCTCAATTCAAGTCCATAAAGGCGAATGCTACGGTTACCTCGGCCCTAATGGCGCAGGCAAAAGCACGACCATCCGCCATATCATGGGCTTTTCCAAACCGACCATTGGCTCGACCAAGATCTTCGGCATCGAAACATTCGGCAATACCGACAAGATTCTAAAGCAAGTTGGTTATTTGCCGGGTGAGCCCGCGATTCCCGCTGGATTAGATGGGCTCGGGTTCCTGCGAATGATGCAGGATATGCGCGGAGAACGGAACGAGGAGCGTCTCCAGTACTTGCTCAAGCTTTTCTTGCTAAACCCCGCAGTGCCCGTCACTTCCATGTCCTTAGGAGAGAAGCGCAAACTCGCTGTCGTCGCGGCCTTTATGAACGACCCGGAAGTGCTCATCCTCGATGAGCCCACGTCCGGTCTTGATCCCGTCATGCAGGAAGTCTTCATCCGTTTCATTCTCGAGGAGAAAAAACGCGGCAAAACCATCCTGCTCTCCTCCCACATTTTCTCGGAAGTCGATGCGACCTGTGACACCATTTCCATCATCAAGGATGGCAAGCATGTCTCCACCTTCAAAGCGGAGGATCTAAAAAACGGCGACATCTCGACCTATATCGTCCGTTTTGAGGACGTCGCGAATTGCGAGCGCTTCGCAGCGACGAAGGACCCCTCTTTTGAAGTCGATTCCATCAACCTTCAGCGCAAGCGCGTCACGCTCAAAGTTCGCCGCGCATCATTCAAGCAATTCTTCAACGTTCTCTCCGCCTTCCGCGTCATCGAGATTGAGGAGAAGCCCTTTACCCTTCAGGACTATTTCATGTCCTTCTATAAAGAAGAAAAATCCTTCGCTGGCCTCAGCGGGGTGGAGGGCAACAAAAAATGAGCCAGGCCACCATCGATAAAATCAACGCCATGAGCGAAGACCTCGTCATCGAGGTAAGCCACCTGACCAAGGACTATGGGAAGGGGCGCGGTGTTTTCGACGTCTCCTTCAAAATTCCTAAAGGCAAAGTCTTCGGCTATTGCGGCACCAACGGAGCGGGCAAGACCACCACTCTTCGCCACATCATGGGGTTCCTCAAACCCGATTCCGGGACCGTTCGAGTCAATGGAATCGACCCGTGGGTAGAAGGTGAAAAAGTCAAACCATATATTGGGTATTTGCCAGGGGAAATCGCTTTTCCGCCCGCCGAAACCGGTTCGGATTTCCTGCGTTCTCAAGCGGAGATGATCCACCTTTCCGACATGAGTAAAGCCGAGCGCATCATCAACGCCTTGCAGCTCGATCCTACCGCGAACCTCCGAAGAATGAGCAAAGGCATGAAGCAAAAGACCGCCATCGTCGCCGCCTTCATGCATTCGCCAGACATCCTCTTATTGGATGAGCCGACCACCGGCCTCGATCCTTTGATGCGCGAGGCTTTCATCGACTTATTCGAAGAGGAAAAGGCGCGCGGGGCCACCGCGTTGATGTCCAACCACATGTTCGATGAACTCGACGAAACCTGCGATTATGTCGGCTTCCTTAAAGATGGCCATCTCATGGATATCGTGGACATGGAGGAGATCCACCATCGCCCCTTCCGCGAATTCATCATCGGATTTAAGAATCTCGATGAATACCAAAAGGCCTTCGTCCACCCGCCATGCAAAGTCCTTCGCCGCGAAGATGACCTCCGCAACATTATCTTGCAGGTCGACGCGAAATCCGCGGGCAAAGTCATCGACGAATTAAAGAATTACGGACTGCGCCAAGTAAGCGAAATCAAATATACCTTAGAGCGATATTTTCTCGAAACGATGGGAGGGAACGACAATGACTAATTCAAATGCCATCGCCATGAACAAGGCGCCGCGCCAAGGCAAGATGCTCTCAATGCCTTTGCTCAAGCAAACCATCCGCGCGAACTGGATCTTGTGGCTGCTGTTAACGATTGGCAGCTGCGCGATTTTCTTCACGATCAACGTCGTGGTCTGCTCGCGAAACATCTTCCAAAACGTCGACATGAACAATGTTTCCATCTACGTGAAGGAAGAAGGCCTCAGTTGGCTGCAAATCCTTGGCATGCTCGAGCAAATGGGCTTCTCTCTCGGCCGTATCGAAGTCATGTCGCGCATCGACATGAACTCGATTTTGAGCGACCTCGTCTACAAGATCGTCGGCGTTCTTCTGCCGATGATTTACGTCATCGTCACCGCCAACAACCTCATCGTCAACCAAGTGAACTCCGGTTCGATGGCCTACGTCTTGTCTACGCCGACGAGCCGAAAAAAGGTCATCTGGACCAGCTATGTCTTCCTTTTTGGTTCCTTGTTCTTGATGTATGCGGCGATTACCGGCACCGCTTTGCTTTCAGAAGCCATCGCCGGTTTGATGCGCATCGCCCGAGGCGGCCAGCGCAACATGAACGCCCTGCGCACCTTGTTGTTATGTCTTTCTTCCTTCTCCGCCATCTTCGCAATCGGAGGCATTTGCTTCGGTGCGAGCTCCTTCTTCAATAAGAGCCGCAATGCGATCGCCGTCGGCGGAGGCGTCTGCGTCATCTGCTTCCTCGCCTGCATCATGGGCCTATTTGGCAGCAAGGTCTTCGTCAGCGTCGGCATCGGCGTCGAGGCGATGAATATCTTCAACTACGCTTCTATCTTCACCCTGATCGACACCGAATCCGTCAAGAACTTCTCCTACGCCGTTTATGGCACGCCTGACTACTCGATGGATTTCGCCTGGATTTGGGAGATCGGCATCCTTTGGGTCGTCGGCATCATCTTCGCCCTCATCGGCAGCATGACCTTCTTGAAAAAAGACCTGCCCCTATAAAAAATCGGCGCAGATCCCGCGTAAATATTTTGATTCTTCGTCAAGAATCGAGTTTTCTGTAGTACTCTTCCAGTCGCGGACGCGCGAGGACATAGAACTTCTCAAGACGTTTATCGAAGTGTTTTCCCATGCCATCCATGATGATTCTATCCGCTTCTTCAAACGACATTCTTTCTTTATAGACGCGTTTGGAAACAAGGGCGTCATAGACATCCGCGATGGCCATGATGCGCGCCTCGAGGGGAATCTCTTCGCCCTTTAGCCCCTTAGGATAACCGCTGCCATCCCAACGTTCGTGGTGATAATGGGCAACGTTGACGGCGATGCGCGCAAAGCGCTCATCCTCCGTCCCCTTTAGAATCTCGCTGAGGATGCGCGCCCCTTCGGCGGCATGGGTCTTCATCTGTTCGAATTCTTCGGGCGTATAGCGGCCGGGCTTACGAAGAATCGCGTCATCGACCGCGATTTTCCCAAGGTCGTGCATCGGGGCGGCCTTAATCAAATCGTTGCAGAACTTTTCGCCGAGTTTCATCGATCCATCGCGTCGGATTTCATCGACGAGAACGCGCACGCAATCGCTCGTCCGCTTAATGTGGCCGCCGGTGGAGTTGTCCCTGCCTTCGACCATCGTTGCCATGCCAAGGATCAAGCGTTCGTGCATCTCGACGATGCCCGCGGTCTTTTTGGCCACTTCTTCCTCAAGCTGCGCATTGTAGTTACGGATTAAATCGATGTATTGCTGATTTTTCGTATCATCGACAATGAGGAACTGATACCCGCGGTTAACGCGGAAGATTGGACTGATGACAAGGCGGTTGACGCTGATGAGATAGGTATGGCCATCGCGTTGGATCGTCCAGCGGTTCTGGCTCTCGTCTTTTTCAAATGCCTTGACCCAAGGGAGGAACTGCTCGTCCACGAACCCGTTCCGATGGTCCACGGTCAACGCGCCGAGTTCTGGAATCATCTGCTTGGCCGTTTCGTTGCTATTGAGGTAGCGCATCTTGTTATCAAAAGAAATAAACCCGGTCTCGCCCTTCTCAACCAGTGAGTCCGTCACGGAATCCGAAGCATCGTATAAGCGTATACGCGCGGCATAAATAAGATAGATGAACATGGCCGCGGTATAGGCTAACGGCGAGAATTCAATCTCCTTCGTAATCAGCCTGCCACCGAAAAACCCGATGAACGCAAACGAGATAGAAAGCATTACTAATACCAAAATTCTGCGCGGAACCTGCCTCTTTTTGAAAAAGCAATAGATAATCGCGGCGATTGTGATCGCGTAATAAACGGCGACGAGCACATAGAAGACCGTGTGCATAACCCCATAATGCTTGTCCGTGATATAGGCCGCTCCATTTGCGAAGGCAAGCGTCGGCTTACCCACGTAGAAGATGTCGGAATACCCGATCGTCAGCGAGCTCGCGAATACGATTGAAGAGAGCAATAACGCGGTTGTGCGCGACCATGGGTCTCTTCGGAAACCGCTGAGATTGAAAATCAGAAACATCGCCGACACATTTAAGAAACACCCGGCGATATAGCTCGTCCGAAGCCCGACAAGCGCCTCATCGATACTGCTCGAGGAAGCGATTAAAGCGAAGGACAGGTTGGAGACGGGGATCAAGACGGCCATGACCGTCAGGTTCGCGTCAAAGTGCTTATGGAAGATAAAAACGTAGACGAGCGAAATCGCAAGCGAAATGCCGAACATAGAATAGTAGTAAGCGAGAACCATAGGCGACCCTGTCTTTTATCATCGAAACGAGGATACACGTTTTTTGCCATTCGTCCAACCTACCAGCAATAGGAAAACGCGGCATGCATGGATGTGTTTGGATAGAGGCTCTTGTTTGTTCATACAGCAAAGAGTCGCACTACTTCGGGTTATTCGCGTCCTTAACAAGGACGTCGTGCGCGCCGCCTTCGACGATAGAGGTCCCGCTGACGAGAGTCAGCTTTGCCTTCCGGTTGAATTCGCGGATCGTCAGCGCGCCGCAATTGCACATCGTATGCTTGATTTTCGATATCGTAGCTGCAACGTTATCACGGAGCGAACCCGCATAAGGCACATATGAGTCGACCCCTTCGACGAAGGAGAGACCATTCGCCCCACCGAGGTCATAACGCTGCCAGTTACGGGCGCGAGCAGAGCCCTCGCCCCAATACTCCTTCATGTAGTTTCCGTTGATGAGAATCTTCTGAGTGGGTGACTCATCAAAGCGCGCGAAATAACGGCCGAGCATGCAGAAGTCGCACCCCATCGCTAAAGCGAGGGCGATATGGTAGTCATAGACGATACCGCCATCGGAGCAGACGGGGATATAGATGCCGGTCTGTTGGAAATACTCGTCGCGTGCCTTCACCACTTCGATGACCGCGGTCGCTTGCCCACGGCCGATGCCTTTGGTTTCGCGGGTGATGCAGATCGAGCCTCCGCCGATGCCGACTTTGACGAAATCGGCGCCCGCCTCGGCTAGGAAGCGGAAGCCATCTTTATCGACGACATTGCCCGCGCCGACTTTGACTTTATCGCCATAACGTTCGCGAATCCACGCGAGCGTCCGCTTTTGCCAGCAGGAGAAGCCTTCACTCGAGTCGATGCAAAGGACATCCGCCCCCGCTTCAAGCAAAGCGGGAACACGGCGTTCATAGTCGCGGGTGTTGATGCCTGCGCCGACGATATAGCGCTTGTTCGCATCGAGCAGTTCCAAGGGATTCTCATAATGAGAGGAGTAGTCCTTACGGAAGACGAAAGAGACGAGTTTCCCGTCTTCGTCAACGATGGGAAGGCTATTGAGCTTATGCTCGAAAATCATATCGTTCGCATCGGAGAGGGTAATGCCTTCCCGCGCGACGACCATCTTCGAAAGCGGGGTCATGAATTCCTTGATCTTCAAATCCGGACTCATCTTCGAAATGCGGTAGTCGCGGGAAGAAACCACGCCGACGAGTTTTCCTTCTCCGGTACCATCCTCGGTGATCGCGACCGTTGAATGGCCCGTCCTTTCTTTGAGGTTGAGAATGTCCTGAAGCGTGTTTTCCGGGGAGAGATTGGAGTCGCTTAAGACAAACCCCGCCTTATATTTCTTTACGCGGCGGACCATTTCCGCCTCGTTCTCGATGGTTTGGGACCCATAAATAAAGGAGATGCCCCCTTCCTTTGCCAAGGCAACTGCCATCTTGTCGTCGGAGACGGATTGCATAATCGCGCTGACAAGGGGAATGTTCATGGTAATCGAAGGCTCTTCACCCTTTTTGAACTTCACCAAAGGCGTCTTAAGCGAGACGTTCGCGGGGATGCAGTTCTCGTCCGAATAACCTGGTACGAGCAAATATTCGCTGAAAGTGCGCGATGGTTCATCAAAGTAAAAAGCCATATTTCCTCCTTGGTTCCCTAGCCCTCTGGAACCTTGATTTTTATAGTATTCAATCATAGCGCGCAGGCATCGCCTCCCGAAAGGCCATATCCAAGACTTTCCGAGGAAACCGCTTCCAGACGGAGGTAGCAAATAGAGGCGACCATAAAAAACGGCCTACCCAATATCGGTAAAGAAACGTCAAAACAGCTCAAACAGCGTAGATTATGACACTGGGAAAACTTGGCGACACATTTTAGACTTACAGCATGAAGTTAGGCGTCGATCTCTCCATCATGGACGAGTTGCTCCCATTAGGAGCCAAGTATTTTTATTCAGGCAAGGAAGTGGAGCCTTTCTCTTTCTTCGCGAGCCATTCGGGAATATCGATGGTGAGGCTAAGGCTTTGGCATAACCCCTATGACGATAAGGGAAGCCCCTATGGAGGGGGCACCAACGATCTTGATTGTTTCCTGCGTCTAGCGAAGAAAGCCAAGGATGCCGGCATGTCGATCATGCTCGACTTCCATTACAGCGACTTCTGGGTGGACCCTGGAAGGCAGCGCGTTCCACGTGCTTGGGAAGGGAAAGCCTTTTCAGAAATCGTAGCGATTTTATATGAATATACCCGCAAAACCCTTACGAAAATAAAAGACGAGGGAATCGAACTTGCCGCCATTCAAGTAGGAAACGAAGTAACCAATGGCATGGTTTTTCCCTATGGCAAGCTCTGGCAGGAATGTAGCGAAAACGAGGGAGGCGGCTTTAAAGGCTTTTCCGAGCTATTCAAAGCAGGTTGCCGCGCATGCCGGGAAGTCTTCCCAAGCGCGCTTATCGTCTGCCACGTCGAGCATTCCGCGTCCAAAGAGCTACAAGACAACTTCTTCACCAATTTTATAGCGGAAGGCGTCGATTTCGACGTCATCGGAGAATCCTACTACCCCTACTGGCACGGGACCTTCCGTGAGCTGGAGGAAAACATCAGGAACCTTCAAGGAAAATTCCATAAGCCCATCTGGCTCGTTGAAACGGGCTATGAATGGGGAGAATCGTTGGTGGAAGGCCACCATAACGAATTCGCCAACGAGAAAGGAGAGCTTTTCCGCGTTGGCAACATAGAAGGCCGCGTCCCATTCCCGACGACGCTCCAAGGACAAGCGGATTACTACAAAGAGCTCCTTTCTCGCATGAAGCACATCGGCGTGGACATGGTCTTTTATTGGGAGCCGACATGGACGCTCGTCCCTGGCAACGCCTGGACAAAAGAGGCCGGGCAAATCTATTGCGGGCTCGTCCCAGGCAAGGCGGAAAACGATTGGGCCAACGAGACGCTTTTTGACTTTGACGGAAACGCTACTCCCGCCATTGACGTTTTTACGCAATCTTTCGTCGATTCTTTATAAATAAGCGCCCAAAAATCGCCACCTTTTGTCCATAGAAGGAAAAGGCCTTCCGCGCGCCTAACAAAAGAGAGTAACATTACTACAAAGCTAGGAAAAGCTATGCCTTACTACGTCTTTCTAATCGTTGCAATCGCCATTCACATAACGATTAATGTCGACACGCTTCGCCGCAAGAAAACCGAGGGGCTCTATGGCCTTGGCACGTATAAACTATTTCTCATCTCGATCTTCGCTTTTTACATAAGCGACCTCTTATGGGGTATTTTTGACGCCAATAAACTCGCCATTCCTCTTTATGTAGACACGTTTATTTATTTTGTCCTCATGGGACTCACCGTCTTTTTATGGACGCGCTTTGCCATCCGCTTCATCAACATGAAGAACATTTTCGGCAGAGTCGTGGAGATGGTCGGGCTAGCCTTCTTGCTCGCGGAAGTCGTGATCTTAGTCATCAATTTTTTCACGCCGATCTTATTCGAGATAGACCTTCAGACAGCCGTCTACACCACCCACCCCGCCCGCGACATCATGCTGTGGATTCAGATCACCATGTATTTGTTGATGTTCGTGGTCTATTTAATTATCTCATTTCGTTCCAGCGCGAAAATTCGCCGAAGAATCCTCGCGATCTCCGCGTTTTCCTTGACGTGCGCCGCATTGATATTCGCGCAGATTTTCGACCCGTATCTCCCGTTTTACTCCATGGCTATTCTCGTCGGCGTCTGCGTCCTTCACGCGTTCATGGTCAACGACATACGCCACGACATGGCGTCTGCGCTCAACGCGCTTGACGAGTCCATACGCCGTGAAAAAGTCCAAGAAGAAGCCCTCGACGATGCGATGCACCTCATGCGCACCGACGCTTTGACGGGCGTACATAGTCGGCACGCCTATGTTGAAGCCGAACAGCATTACGACACTTTGATCGCTAAAAAGGAATGCTCCCCCTTCGCCGTAGCCGTCTTCGACTTGAACGGCTTAAAGACCATCAATGACACAAAAGGGCATGACGCAGGGGACCGCTACATCCAGGATTCCGTGAAGCTCATTTCAGGTTTCTTCCCCTTTGATAGCATCTATCGGTTCGGCGGCGATGAGTTCGTCGTCATTATCGAAAACGAGGATCCGACATCCATCAAGCGGGACCACAGTGCCTTCATGAGCGCCGTGGAAGATAACACGCGCCTTGACGATAAACCCGTCATCTCGTCCGGCATATCGTTCTATAAAAAGGAAGCCGACAACACCTTCCGCGCCGTATTTCAGCGCGCGGACAAAGTCATGTATGGGCGCAAGGAATACCTTAAGAAAGGTCTTCGTTAGGCATATATAAGTATTTGAAAAGGCGGGTTTCCGCTTTTTTAAAACCTACGCAAAACGGCCATTATTTTTTGATTCTCACCAAACGAAGCCACTTTTGCGAAGTATTTCGTTTTCATTTTGCAAATCAAAACAGCGTGATTTGTTTGTTTTTGAACGACTCTTGTTTGGCAAGCCTCACCTTGTCCTTGGGCCCAAGGTGGCCAATCAGCAAGGGCGAGGCATCATCATGGTTCGCATAGTTTTGACGTATTTCGCGTTCTGAGCCGTTCGCGTAGCAATACCGGCAAAGGTGCAGACAGGAATTGTAGGCCCCTATGTCGTTGGACAAATAGCAAGCGCAGTAATTCTTCCTCGCCTCCATCTTCTGCTTCACTTCTAACGATGCATCAATACTCTTTTCGTAGTCCCGCACCCTCATGCAGCCTTCCACGTCGATTCCATATCGCGCGAGCCATTTCTCCTTAGAGCATAGTCTTAGTTGCATATGGTGTTTCTTTGCGATCGATTGCATCGCCTGCGCAATCTCGATTTTGGTAGCGTCGTCCGTATCGAAAATATCGGGATGGAGTTTCATCATCTTTGGGTATAAATCGACGAAGCCAAAAGCGACCAGCTCCGTATATCCCTCCAACAAAGAGGCGATGCGCTCAAAGGTCTCGATATGCCGCTTGGCCGTGTATTTCTGGTCGAGGATAATCGGCGTATATCTCCAGCCGACCGCCGAGGGTCCTATGGCGCTAGATAACGTCTTGAAATCATCGATCACTTGATCAATCGACGGGACGTTGGGCTCATAGTCTTGCTCAAATCCGGTGATGGACACATACCAAAACTGCCCAAAAGGCTTTAGTTCCTCGAGATAGGGCAACATCGGTCGCGGGTTCTTCGTGCAGAAACCGATGACGTCCACCACTTCTGGGTTCAACAGGAACTTCGTGACCAATTCTGGATAATACGGGTTCCGCACTAAAACATAGCCTTCGCGGATGCGGTTCATGAACCATTTCGAATAGAAGGCGGGGATGTCGGTCCGCTGGCCGGTATTGATGATCATCGTGACGCCCTCCTTCCAAGTAATGCGTGACCATTATAGAAGCTCCGTCAAGAGGCTAAAGAAAAGCGCGGCAGCTTTTAAGCGACTGCTGCGCCCTCCTTTTTCTTGAACAAGCTACATCAACTTGCGGAACATCTCGACGACTTGTGCATGCGTGGCCTCGCGGGGGTTGCCTGGATAGCAGGCGTCCGCAAGGGCGTCTTTCGCAAGCGCATCAAGGTCGCTTTCCTTGATTTCCTCGCACTTGGTGGGAATGCCCACGTCGGCCGAGAGCCGCTTGACGGCCGCAATCGCCGCATCGCGGTACTCTTCTTGGCTCATCTCGTCCACGCCCTTCACGCCGAAGACGCGGGCGATTTCGCGGTACTTCTCACCCGTGAAGTCGCGGTTGAATTCCATCGAAATCGGCAACAGCATCGCGCAGGCTTTGCCGTGGGGGACATCGTAATATGCGCTGAGGGTATGGGCCATCGCGTGGTCGATGCCTAGGCCGACGTTGGAGAAGCCCATGCCAGCGATATACTGGGCAAGAGCCATGTTCTCGCCGCCTTTTTCAAGGCCGGCAACCGAGTCGCGGAGGTTCTTCGCGATAAGCTCGATGGCCTTAATATGGAACATATCGCTCATCTCCCATGCGCCGCGGGTGGTGTAGCCTTCGATCGCGTGGGTCAAGGCGTCCATGCCCGTAAATGCTTTGAGAGACTTTGGCATGCTCGCCATCATATCGGGGTCGACGACGGCGACGATCGGCATATCGTGAACGTCTACGCAGACGAACTTCCTCTTCTTCTGAACGTCGGTGATGACGTAGTTGATGGTAACTTCCGCAGCGGTGCCAGCCGTCGTGGCGACAGCGATGATCGGAAGGCAGGGATGCTTCGTCGGGGCGACGCCTTCAAGAGAACGGACATCCTCGAATTCAGGGTTGGTGATGATGATGCCGATGGCCTTGGCCGTATCCATGGAGGATCCGCCGCCGATAGCGACGAGGGCGTCCGCCTGGAATTCCTTCGCGGCCTTGACGCCGGCGAGGACGTTTTCAATCGTGGGATTGGGTTTGATTTCGGTGAAGAGTTGATAGTTCACGCCGCCCTCATCGAGCAGGTCGGTGACCTTTTTCGAGACGCCGAACTTAACAAGGGATTCGTCGGTGCAGACTAAAACTTTTTTGAAGCCTCTCGCCTTGATCTCGGGAACGATGTTCGCAATCGCGCCTTTGCCATGGTAAGAAGTTTCATTCAACATGAATCTTGGCATTATGTAGCCTCCTTATGACGTCATTATACAACGGGTGTTTCGTGGTTCGCCAAAGAAGGATTGCTTATAAAGCAATATTGGAAAATTGTGATGGTTTGTGATTGTTTCTTATGCAAATAGATGCTCAATAATCAATAGAACGCTCAGGACTATTCGTTCGGCCGATCGTTTCCCTTTTGAAGCACGACGATTCCGACCAGGACGAGCAAAAGGAACACGCCGACAAGGCTGATGATTAAGTAAGTCATGAAGCCTTCCGCGCCCGAATGCATGAACATGGCGGGCACTCCATAGGATACGCATAGAGCCCCTAGGACACCAAGAAGCCATTTAAGAAGTTTCATCTTGCCGTTATTGTTTCATAAGGATCGGTCGCTGAAAAGAAGAGAGCTTGAGAATTTCAGCATTTTCACTGCAAATCTCGCTTATGTTGTAAATTTGGGCATCGAAAGCAGCGCGTAACGCATTTGAAGAAATAGAGTCTAGATCGAATGGTATCCAAGCAAACAAAGGCTTCGAATAAACGTCATGGAAAGGCTTTCATAGAAAAATAGTGCCAAATCAGGCTCCTAGGGAATTTTTGAGCAGTATAATAGCCGGCTTGAAAGGAAGTAAGCATCATGAATATTAAGCATCTATCCCTCACATTGCTCGCTGCCGCTGCGCTTTGCTCTTGCGGTGGTCAGCCCGCCTCCAGCGCCTCCAATGCCAGCAACAGCGAAGCCGTCTCTTCCGCAGTGGCCTCGTCAGAAGCTGTTTCTTCGGAAGTCGCTTCTAGCTCCGAAGCAGAAAGCGACCCGCTTGCCTGGAACGAAATCAACGGCACCGCTCGCGTCGACATCTTCGGCGACATCGGCATCACCCTCAGCTATGGCGGCAAGACCGTCAGCAACGGTGACTACATCCACTTCGCTGACGACAAATCCGTCGACTGGGTCGGGGTCTTCTCCGCGAGCGCCTACAACTTCGTCTACGTCCTCCTCGGAAACGATTCCACCCTCAGCACGATCGTGAACCCGGCCATCGGCAAAGATAACGTCTCCGAGTACATGACCAGCATCTTCGCGGAAAACCTCAAGGGCAAGACCAAAGGCTACATCGCCATCAGCACCGGTTCCGAAGTCCTCTGGAACAAGAATCTCAGCGAAGCGATGAACAAACAAATCGAAAAGCTCATCCTTAAGTAATCGTTGCTTCTCACACCCCCGTGCCTTTTGCAGACATGGGATTTTCTTTGCAAAAGGCGGCTATTTTGCCGCCTTTCTTGTAGATATGGGTTTTCGTTTAGATGCTTACGCCATCATCGTCGTTGTCGAGGACGAATGCTTTATCAAGATCGGGGTTATTGACGAGCTGGTTGTCGTCCGCGACCTTTTCATCGCCAAGGATGTCCACTTCTTCCGCGGAGATGATTAGTCCAACCTTGCCTTGGAGGCCCGTGTTGATTTCGATTTCAATATCCTCACGAATGGAATCTTCCTGGCGGTCAAACTCGTCGCAAGTGTCAATGACCGACTGGCAAAGGGTGCCTCTTTTTAAGGACGTGCCTTTCATGTCGCTCAGCGAATCGTAGCCTTGGGCATGCTTGTGGTCCATATACGCCTGAGCCTTAGGACGCAAGATGTCTTTCCGCATATAGTTGGCGTGGTTCGGGTCGTTGAATTCTTTGAAAGCCTGAATGAACTCCTTCCATTCCGGCGAGGTGGAACGGAGCAGGTTTCGTTCGAACCAACCGCCCTTATGGTCCTCTTCGATTTGGTTCGCGTCGAAGATGCGCTCGTTCAGTTTCGCGGCGATGCGGGATTGGAACTTCGCGGCATACTTCGATTGGAAAGCGCTGTTGATGCATTTGATCTGGAAGATTTCCTCAGGGCTGCGGCGCTCGATGCGAACGTTTGGATCGTGTTCGACGAAGACGCGGTCGAAGCTCACTTCCTTGTGGGCACCGGTTTCCGGGTCCGTATAAAGGGCGCGATAAGTGGCTAAGAAATCGGGGTTATCGATATCCATGCCCGCATCGATAAAGTGCTGAAAGTAGTCGTGGGGGGTGTCTAACGGTCTGAGTTTTAAGTTAAGAACGATGTTTAAGTCCTCGTTCTGTTGGTTCAGGAACATCTCGTTGCTCATCGCAAGCGCGGCTTGCTCCGGCGTCAACGTCGGGCAGGCGAGGCCGTCGATACCTCCTTGTTTCACGACGTTGCCGTATTCATTCAACGTTTCGGCCAGTTTCCTCATGGAGCCGAGGCCAGCGCGGAAGGGCTTTGTCACTTGAGCATCCCCATTGCTCATGATCGAGTCGAATGCAAAGGCGTTCTGGCAAACTTCGGTGTTGTTCATATAGAACTCACCCATGTTCTTCTTGTCGTTGCCGAGGTTATAGAGTTCCTGCGGATTCAGCGTCATGACTTTCTTAAACTCGCGGTAGACGACGTTTTGAGGATTGGTGATGTATTCCTGATATAGCTTTTCGTTATAAGCGATAGTCTCTGGATCGTTGCCGACGTGGAGGCAATACTTAATCGTGCGGTTCATCGGAAGAGAATCGGGATTCCCGCGGCCATACTTCGATACGAGATTTGTAAAGATGCGGTCGCGTTCTGCTTGCCTTCTTTTGTTCTCGGCGAACATACGGTAAACCGCGACTTCTTTTGGGTCGTCGAGTTTTCTCAGGATAGCCTCGTCTTCGTAATGAAGAACGTTGCCGAGAGTCTCATTGAGCTTATCGACGATAAAATGGTGTCGGGCGATGATCGCGTCTTTTTCTTGTTGGCTTAGCATTTCATATTCTTCCATGATTCGGTCCTCCTATGTTTCGCTGATATGATTGTAAAACACTGTGCGCAACAAATCTGTCACATAATTCCAGATAATTCATCAATCTGTGGAATAGCAAGTTATTGAAATCTACGTAAATACGCTCTCTTTTCAAAAAGCCTCTGCATTTTGGGCTCCAAATTATTCAACCTTGATCCATCTTGCTCGGATACAAGCTAAATCCTATGGCGTTGGCGCATAGCCAGGAGTCAACGAGTTGCCCTGGTTTTGCGAGACGCGGAATTCATAAATATGTTTTTTATAGATTAACTATAATATCAACGTTGATTGGGAGTAATTCAGTGAGAGAGGCAATCGCCTGCTTGCCAATATATCATGCACTTGGAGGGACCCTTTATGGCGGAACCATTGCTACAAATCAAGAACCTGAAAAGTATTACGGCAAAGGGGACTCCCAGGTCAAAGCCTTGGACGATGTTTCCTTCGACGTCTATAAGGGCGAGATGCTCGTGTTGCTTGGTAACTCCGGGTGCGGCAAATCCACATTGCTCAACATCATCGGCGGCATGGACTTGCCGACGGAGGGGCAGGTTTTGCTCCATGGCGAGGATATCACCAAATACAAGGACAAGGAGCTGACGAACTACCGCAAGGAGAAAATCGGTTTCATTTTCCAGTTTTATAACCTTCTTCCCGACTTAACCGCCCTTGAGAACGTGCGCATGTCCTTGCCGAAGAAAGACGTGGATCATAAAGGCGAAAAGGCTTTGGAATCGGTCGGTCTAGGCGATGGGAAGATGAAACAATATCCCTCGCAGATGAGCGGCGGCGAGCAACAGAGGGTGTCCATCGCCCGCGCTTTGGTAAAAGGCGCGGAGATTATCCTTTGCGACGAGCCTACCGGCGCCTTGGACGACAAAACGGGTCGCAAAATCCTCGAGTTGCTCCAGAATATCGTTCGCGAGCAAGGGCAAACCATGGTCATCGTCACCCACACCACCCCCATCGCCGACATGGCCGACCGCGTCATCACGCTGCGCAGCGGCAAGATCGAGAAAGAACGAGTCAACGAGCATCCGCTCGACGCAAAGGACATCGTTTGGTAAAAAAGATGAAGCTCACCAAAACGCTGCTATTTCCATACATCAAGCGCTTCTCGCTCATGCTCCTCAGCGTCATGCTTGTGGGAGCTTTTGGATGCGGCATTTTGATTGGGATGCGCAACGCTTTCCATTCCGTCGAAACCAACATCGCAAGCCTCGTAGCCGAATGCGGCTACCCAGATCTATACGTGGAGACGATCGACAAGATCGACGCGAGCTATCTTTCCTCTCTTCCCGATAACTTCAACGAATACATGGGGATTGAGAAGGCGGAATACCGCACGACCCACACCACGACATTCACCGTGAGCCAAGGTGGCTCCTACTCCTGCCGCCTCATCGGATACGATACGGATAGTCTTTTGTCGCACCACCCCATAGAAGGGGAACTCACCGAGGACGTCGTCCGCGTCGACTATTATTTCGCGAAGTCCAATGGTTTCTCCGTCGGCGACGTCATCTCCGCGAAGATGCCGGATGGAACGAGCCAAGAATACACCATTGGAGCCTTAGTCGTCTCGCCGGAGACTTTCTTTGTCAAAGCCGACCCCTACTCCATCTCCTCCTCGCGCGATTTCGCTTATGTTTATGTCCCGAAGAATACCATCGTCGAGCATGACGACCGAACATACTTCAATCAGATCCTCTACAAATTCGAAGAAGGCAAAATGAAGACGCTCGATGAAACAATTGACGCCCTAAAGCAGTACATCAAGCAGGAAGCGGGCATCGAGATTACCGAAGATCAAGTCAAAATGCTCCGAAAAGACGTGGCGTTTGCCACCACGTACGATGATTCGGAAGTCATCAGCTATTATCGGGATGCCCTTCGGAACCTAAACCTCATCACCATCTCCGCCCCAGCCGTGTTCTTTGTCGTCGTGTTGATCGTGACGTCGCTATTCTTGTTCCAGATCGTGCGGCAATGCCGA
>JAFSVB010000091.1 GCA_017450325.1 Bacilli bacterium
CAGGGATGGGCGTTTGTCGGACGGCAAAAGGAACTCATCATCTCGGGCAAATCAAGGCGAATTGATCTCCTCTTCTACCACATCAGGCTACGTTGCTATGTCGTACTCGAACTGAAGGCTAAACCTTTCGAGCCTGAGTTTGCTGGAAAGCTCAATTTCTACGTCAACGCGATTGACGCTTATCTGCGCGATCCTTCCGACAATCCGACCATCGGCTTGCTCGTTTGCAAAGGCATGGACAAAACCGACGTTTACCTATCCTTCCAAGGAATCACGACCCCGATGGGCGTGGCGACCTACGATAACGCCAGAGCTAAGGAAATCGCGGCCCATCTGCCTACGGCGGAAGAGCTTCAAGCCCAGATCAGCATCGCTGAAAAGGAATACAAGAGAGGTTAGAATCATGCCGCAAGAAACCGAAATCGACTTTATACAGGATGACGATTACCAGGGTTGGATCAAAGAATTAAAGGTTAGATACAAGCAGTCGCAAATCAAGGCTGCGACCCATGTAAACAATGAGCTGATTCGCTTCTACTGGTCGCTTGGCAGGGACATCGTGAAAATGAAATGCGAGGCGAAGTGGGGAAATAAGTTCTATTATTCTCTCTCCAAAGACTTGAAGAACCAATTCGATGACGCAAAGGGATTCTCCGTTAGAAACCTTCAGGCGATGAGACAATTCCATGAATTGTTCCCCCAAGATGAAATTACGCAGCAACTTGCTGCGCAAATTGCAATGGTGCCTTGGGGACACATCCTCGTTCTTTTGACCAGGTGCAATGCAAATCCGGACAAAGCAATCTTTTACATTCGAAAAACGGTGGAAAACGGTTGGTCCAGAGCAATGCTGTTGAACCATCTTAGTCTCGATCTTTACGAAAGGCAGGGCAAAGCGATCAACAATTTCGAAGCGACGATGCCAGCGGGGGAAAGCGGTTTGGCGTCAGAAATAACCAAAGACCCATATTCCTTTGATTTTCTGTCTCTTCATGAAGGCTTCACAGAAAAAGAACTAAAGGATGCCCTCATCAACAACATACAAAGATTCCTATTGGAATTAGGGACAGGCTTTGCCTATCTCGGCAGGGAATACCGACTCATCGTGGGCGATACGGAACAGTTTATCGACATGCTATTCTACAATACCCAGGTTCACGCCTATGTCGTCATCGAAGTGAAAACTACGCCTTTTAAGCCCGAATATACCGGCCAGCTGGGAACCTATGTCGTCGCGGTAAATCATCTTCTGAAAAGAGAAATAGACGGCAAAACAATTGGCATCCTCGTTTGCAAGAACAAGGACGACGTATTGGCCCGATATGCCATTGAGTCTTCATCTCAACCGATAGGTATCTCATCTTTTGAACTGTCAAAACTCGTTCCCGACGATTTCAAAAGCAGCCTTCCTACGATTCAGGAGTTCGAGGCGGAGCTGCATTTTGGAGTGCAGAGAAACGAAACGAAATGACATGCCAGTAGCGATAAAAGAGGAATCGAATATGTTGATCGAAGAAAAATGGACCGAAAGCCCACCGGAGGAACAACCATGAAGCGCTACATCATCGCGGATACCCATTTCGGTCACGCGAACATCATTCAATACGCAAATAGGCCTTTTCACGACGTTTCGCACATGAATGAGATGCTCATCCGCAATTGGAACGAGACGATGCAAAGCGATGACCTCGTATATATCCTCGGCGACTTCACTCTCAGCAGGAGAATCGAAGCCATCGAAAACCTCGTTGGCAGACTAAACGGGCGAAAGATCCTAATCATGGGAAATCACGACACGCGGAAACCCCGAGACTATATCGCCTGCGGCTTCGACGTAGCTACGCGCAAAC
>JAFSVB010000092.1 GCA_017450325.1 Bacilli bacterium
ACATACCGGTTTGACGCCTCCTTTTTCGGAAAGCGTACCAAACGTCGCGTTTTTGGCCAGCCCGGCGTAGATGCCATCGGGGTTTTTCAAAAGGCAGGCATCGATTATTCGATGCGTTCTGGAAAAATCATGGAACTCAAGCGTGGAGCGCGTTGTCTTGCGGAATCGGAAGTGCTAGAATTTGAAAAATTAATGAGGGATTAAAAATGCCACAAATTTCCGAAAGAATACACGATCTGATTGTCGAGTCCGCGGACTGGACCGCCAGCTACCGCCGCTCGATCTGCGCAGGCGCTTACGAGAAGATTATCGAAGAACTGTCCGTGAACGATGCGGAGACAATCACCACCTTCATCATCAGCTTGCTAAAAGTCGCCATTTCGGCCGACCGGAGTCTAACCCAAGAAGAATATGACCTCTTCTGCGAAGTCACCGGCAATTACGTCGATCCAGACGAGTTCTACGAGATCACCAACGGCGGCTCTGATCCCCGGATCGTCAAAGCCGTCGACGAAGAAATCGACCACTTCACCGATGAGGCAAAGTTCGCGTGCTGCACCTTCGTCCTTTGCTTTGTTTCCTCCGATGGCAACATTACCAAAGACGAAGAAAAGCTCATGATTCGCCTTTTCGAATAAAATCCTCAGTTCAAACGAAATCCGTGCAAAACAAGCGCGGATTTTTTGATTTCTATTTAAATTGCGAAGATTTTAGTTTCCTTTGCGCATCGCATACGCAAAGAATGTGTAGCAACGCGCACGCAATTGAGTAAAATGATTTTGCACCCTATGGTTATCAAATCACCGGCCAAGATTAATCTTGCCTTGCAGATCAAAGGAGTTCGCGAAGACGGCTACCATTTGCTCCGAATGGTGAACCTGCCCCTCGAGCTTCATGACGTCATCGAAATCGAGACGCTCCCCTACTACAACGACACTTATGTCACTTGCGACGAGCTCAGGCTATTAGGCCTCCGCTCGAATTTGTGCACCAAAGCCGTCGACGCCATGCGCGCCCGCTTTGGCTTTCCCAACCACTTTATGATCCACATCCATAAGGAGATTCCTTTCGCCGCTGGCTTAGGCGGAGGGTCGAGCAACGCCGCGGTGGTGCTCATCGCCCTGAATAAGATCTTGAAGCTCAATCTGACGACCGAGCAACTCTGCGAAATCGCGCTTCCTCTAGGCTCGGACATTCCCTTCTTCATCCGCGGCTTTCCCGCCCTTGCCGAAGGCATTGGCGACACCCTCACGCGCATTCACCCAAAGAAGCAGTATTTCTGCATCCTCGTGAAACCCGATGCCGGACTATCCACGAAGGACGTGTATCAAAATTGTGATAAATTCGACCGTCTGCCAATCGATATCGACGCAGTTGTCCGCGGGTTAGAAACTGGCGATGACGATTTGATCGCCAAGAGTTTTGGCAACGACCTATACCCCGCCTCCTGCCATCTCCTGCCTGAGGTTCAAAAGGTGGTGGACGGCTTACGCGCGGATGGCTTCCCTATCGCAGCTATGTCCGGCTCTGGCTCTTGTTGCTTCGCCCTAACTTCCGATGCGAAAAAGGCCAAGGCCGAAGAAAAGAAACTGACCAAGAACGGACTAAACGTTATCCTAACCAAGACGCTTATTTAGGAGAGGCTTATGAACAAATACGCTATCGTGCTCGCCGCCGGCAAGGGAACGCGCATGAAATCCATGCGCGAGGACGTGTCGAAGGTATCTTTTCCCATTTTAGGAAGACCCTTACTGCAATGGGTCCTGGAAGCCTTGAAGGGCCTTTCGCTTGATAAAATCGTCACCGTCGTCGGCTTTGGCGGCGTCACCAGCGAGCAGATCGCGCGCCCCTATGGCGAAGTCGTATGGCAAAAGGAACAAAAAGGCACGGGTCACGCCGTGATGATGGCCGCCCCACTCCTTAAGGACGAAGACGGGGTAACCCTTGTTTGCTGTGGCGACACGCCTTTGCTTACCGATAAGACGCTCTCCGCCCTTCTTTCCGCCCATGAGACGAACCACAATAGCCTTACCCTGCTCACTTCGGTCGTCGAAGACCCTCATGGATATGGAAGGATTCTTAAGAAAGATGGCCGCGTGGTGCGTATTGTCGAACAAAAGGACTGCAACGCCGAACTAGACGCCATCCACGAAATCAACGCGGGCGTTTATGCCTTTGATAACCGCGAATTATTCCGCTGCCTTAACGATCTCACGCCCAATAACGCCGCGAAGGAATACTATCTCACCGACGTCATCGCAATGTTCGTGGAAAAAAGTCTTAAGGTATCCTCGTTCTCCATCGCGGACCCCTCTGAGACGATGGGCATCAACGACCGTTATCAACTAAGCGTAGCCTCTTGCGAGATGAAGCGTCGCATCAACAAACGCTGGATGATCCACGGCGTTACGTTTGAAGACCCTGAGACCGCCTATATTGGACCAGAGGTTAAATTATCCAGGGACACGGTTATCCGCCCGAATACGCACGTATTAGGCAAGTCCTACGTGGGCCACGATAACGTCATCGGCCCCAACACGTACCTAGAAAACGTTCATGTCGGCGAACGCAATCGCATCGAATACGCGCACCTCGTCGATACGACCGTTGAGGACGACTGCGTTCTCGGCCCCTTCTTGCGGACGCGTGGGAACACTCTTATCCACTCAGGCGCGCTCGTAGGAAACTTCAATGAGCTCAAGAACGCGGAAATCGGAAGCGGCACCTTCTGCTCTCACCTCTCCTACGTAGGCGATGCGACGGTTGGGGAAAACGTGAATGTCGGATGTGGCGTCGTTGTCGCGAATTACGATGGCGTGAACAAATTCCATTCCACCATCGAAGATAATGCCTTCATCGGCTCGGGCTCTACGCTCATCAGCCCTGTGACGGTAGGCAAAGGCTCTTTCGTCGCGGCGGGAAGCGTGATCAACAAAGATGTGCCCGCGGATGATATGGCCATCGCTCGTACGCGGCAAGAGAATAAGCCAGGATATGCAAAGGTTTTGCGCGAAAAGGCGCAAAAGAAGCGCAAATAGCCTTCCGTTGTAATTAAAACAATAAGTCATCAAAACCCCGTTATTTTTCGAATATCAAAACAATTAACGGAGATTTGCGAAGGAAAACCGCCGAGTTGCCCCGGCGGTTTGTTTTTGGTTAGAAGCGATTACTTCTTGGCCTTCCTCTCGTGGAGGACGGCAGCCTGCGCAGCGGCGAGGCGAGCCAGAGGTACGCGGAAGGGAGAGCAGGAGACGTAGTCGAGGCCGACTTCATCATAGAACATGATGGAGGCGGGGTCGCCACCGGTCTCGCCGCAGACGCCAAGGAGGATGTCCGGACGAGTCGCGCGGCCACGCTCTACGGCGATGCGAACGAGTTCGCCAACGCCTTCGACATCGATGGTCTGGAACGGATCGAATTCGTAGATCTTGCGCTCGACATAGGTCGGGAAGAACTGCGGGACGTCATCACGGGAGAAGCCCATGGTGAGCTGGGTGAGGTCGTTGGTACCAAAGGAGAAGAACTCAGCCTCTTTGGCGAGGTCCCCAGCGCGGAGGGCGCCTCTTGGGACTTCGATCATGGTACCGACGTGGTACTTGAGGGTCTTGCCGGCTTTGGCGAATTCTTCTTCGACCGCAGCGACGACGACCTTCTTGGCCCACATGTATTCCTTGAGCTCGCCAGCGAGCGGGATCATGATTTCGGGTTCAACTTCGTGGCCGAGCTCAGCGGACGCCTTGAAGGCGGCCTGGATGATCGCACGCGCAAGGGTGGCGTAGATTTCCGGATAGGCGACGCAGAGGCGGATGCCACGGAAGCCCATCATCGGGTTGGCCTGGTGGAGCTGGTTGATACGATCGCGGACCTTCTGCTCGGTGATGTTGAGCTTCTGGGCGATGTCCTTGATGTTCTTCTCGTCACCGATTTCGGGGAGGAATTCGTGCAGTGGCGGATCGAGGAGACGAATGTTAACAAGAGAATCGGGGTTCGCCATGTACATCTCATAGAAGTCGCCAGCGAGGAACGGACGGATGCGCTCAAGGGCGGCAACGCGCTGCTCGGTGGTATCGGAGAGAATCATGGCACGCATATTGAGAATGCGGTCGTCGGCGAAGAACATACGCTCGGTACGGCAGAGGCCGATACCTTCAGCGGAGAACTTGCGGGCGTTACGCGCATCTTCGGGGGTGTTGCAGTTCGCACGGACTTTGAGGCGGCGATACTTGTCGGCCCAGCCCATGAGGCGGCCGAAGTCACCACCGAGGTCTGCCGGGACCATCTTGATCGCGCCTTCATAGACGAGACCGGTGGAGCCGTTCACGGAGAGGATGTCGCCTTCGTGATATTCCTTATCGCCGAGCTTGATGACCTTGTTGGCCTCATCGACGACGATTTCCGAAGCGCCAGCGACGCAGCACTTGCCCATGGAGCGGGCGACGACGGCCGCGTGGGAGGTCATGCCACCGCGAGCGGTGAGGATGGCTTCGGAGTTGACCATGCCGATGATGTCCTCAGGGGAGGTTTCAGCACGGACGAGGATGACCTTCTTGCCGGCGTCATGCCATTCTTTGCAATCTTCGGCAGAGAAGACGATCGCACCGGTTCCAGCGCCCGGGGAGGCGGGGAGACCATGAATGACGGCTTCGTGGGCCTTGAGGTCCGCTTCGTCGAAGGTCGGGTGGAGAAGGTCGTTGAGCTGCTTGGGCTCGACGCGGAGGACCGCTTCCTTCTCGTCAATCAAGCCTTCGTCGACGAGGTCGCAGGCGATCTTGAGAGCGGCGCGAGCGGTACGCTTGCCGTTACGGGCCTGGAGGAAGTAGAGGACACCCTTCTCGATGGTGTATTCCATATCCTGCATATCGTGGAAGTAGTTTTCCATGCGCTCGATGGTGGCCATGAACTCTTTGTAGACTTCCGGCATACGGCGAGCGAGCTCATCGATATGGAGCGGGGTGCGGACGCCAGCGACGACGTCTTCGCCCTGAGCGTTGGGCAAGAATTCGGCGTAGATCTTCTTTTCGCCGGTGCCAGGGTCACGGGAGAACGCGACGCCGGTGCCGGAATCTTCGCCCATGTTGCCGAAGACCATCGACTGGACGTTGACGGCGGTGCCCCATTCGTAGGGGATGCCGTTCATCTGACGATAGACGTTGGCGCGGGGGTTGTCCCAGCTGCGGAAGACGGCGGCAACCGCTTCACGGAGCTGCTCATACGGATCAACGGGGAATTCCTCGTTGAAGGTCTTCTTGTAGTAGGCTTTGTACTTTTTGACGAGTTCCTTGAGCTCATCGACGGTGACTTCGGTGTCGAGTTTGTAGCCACGGGAAGCCTTGAGCTCGTCGAGCATGGCATCCATTTCGGTTCTGGGATGCCCTTTGGCGATGTTGGTGAACATCAAGCAGAAGCGGCGATAGGAGTCCCAGGCAAAGCGTTCATTGCCAGCGAACTTCGCGAGCTTTTCGACGACCACGTCGTTCAGGCCGAGGTTGAGGATGGTGTCCATCATGCCCGGCATGGACTGTCTGGCGCCGGAACGAACGGAGACCAAGAGCGGCATGACGCCCTCTTTGAGTCCTCCGAAGGACTTATTGTTTTCTGCTTCGATTTCATGGACGTGCGCCACGATATCTTTCCACACATGATCAGGGATCATCTTCCCGGAATCATAGTAGAGGTTGCAAGCTTCGGTGGAGATGGTGAAGCCGGCGGGGATGTTGACTCCAGCGGCGGTCATCTCGGCGAGACCGAAGCCTTTTCCGCCAAGGATGTCCTTGCCCAGTTTCGCAACGTGAGCTTCCTTGAAGGAATAAACGTACTTCTTTTCTGCCATTGTTTCCTCCTAATAGCATTGGGCACGTTGGGCCCAGCGAAATGATTGTAGCATAGGAGTGCTTATTCTTTGAATAAGGAAAAAACCCAAGTAAGCCTTTTCATGGGCATAACTCACTTTTTGACTGAAGGAAAAGACGTAGAGCGCCTCCGCTTTTTGGCGGTTCGTCGGAAAGAAAACCGCCTCATTGGGCGGCTTTTAGGCTATTCTTCGCCGTTAGGGAATTTCTCGTGGTAACGGATTATCGCGCGCTTAATGGTCTTGATGGCCTCTTCGCGTCCGGAGAAGCCCTCAATCTCGGTGACCTTGCCGAACTCGAGCTGCTTGTAGACGGTGAAGAAGTGACGGATTTCCTCAAATAGGTGCTTGGGGAGCTGATGAATATCCTCGTAGCCAGAATAAACGGGATCGGTCAAGCAGACGGCGATGATCTTCTCGTCGGATTTGCCTGAGTCGGTCATTTCGAGGACGCCAATCGGGGCGCAGCGGATGAGCGAGGCGGGTAGGACGGGCTCGCTGGTGACGATCATAACGTCGAGCGGGTCGTCATCGAGGCCCCAGGTCTTGGGGATGAAGCCGTAGTTATGAGGATAATGGGTGGCCGTGAAGAGAATGCGGTCGAGCACGAGCGCGTGGCATTCTTCATCATATTCGTATTTGTTTTTGCTGTGTGCGGGAATCTCGATGTAGGCGAGGAAGTCTTCGGGGTTGATGCGGGATTCGGGTACTTTGTGAAGGATGTTGGACATGGGATGCCTCCTTATGCGAGGGCTTTGCCTCGGCCGCTCATCATAGGCGCAAGATGGCCTGCGGTCTACATCGGTTTATGGCAAAGCGCTTTCTTTGGCCATAGTATAACAAAAAATGCTTATGAACTGGCTATCGTCGTGGTCGCCTTCTCTTGCTGCCACGGCATCTTGAAAAAGAGACGAAGAAAACGATATCCACGCAGAAACGAACTGTTTGCCGAGATTTTTTCGTGCATTTTAGCTAAAAATCACTGCAATCCTGAGAAAAACGGCGCAGAAATGGCTTAAATTCCTTAATTTTTCTTTTCCTGCGAGAGGATTATATCCACAGCTTCCGCAAGGTTTTCGCAAATATAGTCTGGCTCCGCTTCTTTGTATTTCGCGGAAGGGTTTGGGTCGCCTGAGGTGATGAGAATCGTGCGGCAGCCCGCGTTGATCCCAGTCTGAACGTCTTGGTGCGTATCGCCGACGAACCAAGAGGAAGCGAGGTCGATGTTGAAGTCTTTCTTCGCGCGGAGAAGCAAACCGATTTTGGGCTTGCGGCAATCGCAATCGATCTTTAGCTCGGGAACTTCTCCTGGAAAGCCTTTGTCGGGATGATGCGGGCAATAATAGAGGCCGTCGAGGTACGCCCCGCCCGCACCGAGGAGGTCTTGGAGACGGTAATGGATCTCGGTCAGCGTCTCAATGGTTGTCTCTCCGCGAGCGACGACGGGCTGGTTGGTGATGCACACGGCGAGGTAAGTCGAAGCGTTGATCTTCTTTAATGCGTCCGCAGCATCGTCCTTGAGGTTGAGCATCTCAGGCTTCGTAACGAAGTTGCCAAAGACGTTGAGGACGCCATCGCGGTCGAGGAATATAGCGCGTTTGACGCTGCGGCGGTTCCTGCTGAACATAACGCCCTTTTCCACCGCTTCTTCGAGTTCTTTTTGATTCCCTTCATCGAGACGGCGGACATATTCCGCACTGCGGTAGGCGTAAGCACCTTCCACGGCAACGCTTGGGGCGAACAGGTCATCCGCGAAATCCATTTCGATGGGCTCTTCCATGTCAGCGAATGTTTCCAGGAAGAACTTCGAGACCGCGTAGACGCCGCCGTAGCTAAGGTTTTCGTAGTACTCCTCTCGCTTCTCCCCGCCTGGAAGGATTTTAAGAATCTTCCCATCTTCCCTTGCGACGAGCATGTCTGACGCTTCGGGAGACGGCACTGGCCGGGCAAGGGCGGTAATGATCGCGTCGTGCTTTTTATGAGCCTTGAGGAAAGCGTCGAAATCAACGTCGAGCAGCACGTCTCCTTCGAGGAACACGAAGCTCTCCTTGAAAGTCTTGGCCGCATAGTACATGGCTCCGCCGGTTCCGGAAGGGCGTTCCTCGAGTACGTAGGAAATCTTGAGCCCGAATTTCGAGCCGTCGCCGAAGGTATCTTGGATATCCGATGCTTCTTTGGAGCATAAGACCAAGATGAAGCGCGCGCCAGAACGGGCGAGAGACTCGATTTGCCATTGAAGCAACGGCTTGCCTGCGATAGGCGTCATGCAGAAGCGCGGAGACTTACCCGCGAGGTTGGCTTGAATGAGTGCGATCATGGCCCTCATTATCCTCTTCTTTGGGCAAAAGGATAAGGTCGGCCTCGGTTTTGCTCTGAAAAACGTCTCAATACATGCCATATTTGCTAAGATAGAACAAATATAAGGGGGCACTTATGGACTCCACTCCTCTGGTCATGACATTTGATTTCGGCACGCAGTCGGTGCGCGCATGCATTTTTGCGCCCGATGGGAATTGTCTCGCGCTGAAATCGAAAAAGTACGAGCCGGCCTATTTCTCTCCTAAGCCGGGGTATGCCGAGATGGATCCCTCTTACTATTTTGATTGCCTATGCGAATGCACGAAGGCTCTAAAAGCGGAGTTCCCCCAGCTAATTGAAAGAGTCCGCGGCATCGAACTTGATTGCTTCCGCGACTCCGCGGTCTGTCTCGATAAGGACCGCAAGGTCATCCGCCCGATGATTCTTTGGCTCGATGGCCGCATGGCCGAATGCAAGGAGCCCCTGCCCTTCGTTGCTAGAGTCCTTTTTAAGGCCGTTGGGAAATGGGACGTCATCGCCATGAACCGCAAGCGCACAATGGCGAATTGGCTGAAAGAGAACGAGCCGGAAAACTTTGCAAAAATCGACAAATATGTCTCAATCTCCACTTATTTTGTCCTCCGCCTCACGGGAGAACTGAAGGATTCTCCTTCCGATTTCACCGGCCATTACCCGCTCGATTATCAGAAAAAGCAATGGTACAAAGACCCGATGAAGCACCTCCAGGGGCAGATATTCTCCCTGCGTAGAGACCAGCTTCCGGAACTCGTCGACACGCAAGGCGAACTCGGCCGCATTAACGAAGAGGCCTCTTCCCTCACGGGCATTCCCGTTGGAGTGCCTTTATTCGCAGGCGGCTCGGATAAGTCCTGCGAGACCCTTGGCTCTGGCGTCACCGATGACCGCCTCGCCTCCATCTCCCTCGGCACGGCGTGCACGATCGAGACCGTGACCAAGAAATACAAGGGCCCACAGCCTTTCTTACCCGCTTATCCATCCATCCAGAAAGGCGTCTACAACATGGACGTTCAGGTGTATCGCGGATTCTGGATGATCAATTGGTTCTTAAAGGAGTTCGGCGCCTACAAAATCGACGACCTGATCACGACCGACGTTTCGGCCGAGGAATACGACCATAAGCTCGAGGAAATCCCCGCGGGCAGCAATGGCTTGATGCTGCAGCCTTATTGGGGCTCTCCCTTAGAGCACCCTGAAGTCAAAGGCGCGATGGTCGGCTTTTCGGACTACACGACCAAGGGCCACTTCTATAAGGCCATCGTCGAAGGGATCGGCTACGAGCTTCGTCTTGCGAAAGAGCGTTTCGAGAAACGGCTCGGCCATAAGTTCACCGCATTGCGCATTTCTGGCGGAGGCGCCGCATCCGATCAAGCCTGCCAAGTATACGCCGACCTCTTTGGACTGAAAGTCGAGAGGTTGCAGACCGTTGAGACCGCCTCTTTGGGCGCGGCAATCGGCGGCTTCCTTTCCCTCGGCGTCTACAAAACCCCGGAAGAAGCCGTATCGAAGATGGTCCGCGTCGCCAAGACGTTCGAACCAAATCCAGCGAATACTGCGGTCTACGATAAACTGTTTAACAACGTCTACAAACAGCTATACAAAAAGCTGAAGAACATCCACCGCTACCTCTACCGTTTCAGCGCAATTTAAGAAAAGAAAACGGCTTTTTGCAGCCGTTTTCACAAGAATTGCGTAGATTTATGAATTCGTTTCCGTCTTCTTTTCCATCGGGTTGTTCCCAAGGAACTGCGCGTTGTAGAGGTCGGCATAGAAGCCATTCTTGCGCAACAATTCGTCATGGGTTCCCATCTCGACGAGCTTCCCTTTGTTCATGACCAGGATGAGCTTGGCGTTCTTGATGGTGGAGAGGCGGTGGGCGATGACGAAGGAGGTGCGGCCCGCCATGACGGTTTCCATCGCGTCCTGGATGGCTTTCTCGGTGCGCGTATCGACGCTGGAAGTCGCTTCGTCGAGGATCATGATCTTCGGCTTGGAGACGATGGCGCGGGCGATGGTGATGAGCTGGCGCTGTCCCTGCGACACGTTCGTGCCGTCCTCGGCCAATTCAAAGTCATATCCGCCGGGAAGCGTGGAGATGAAGTGGTCTAAGTGGGCGGCCTTCGCGGCTTCAAAGACATCTTCGTCGGTCGCGTCTTGGTTGCCATAACGGATATTCTCCATGATGGAGCCGTTGAAGAGCCAGGCGTCTTGCAAAACCATGCCGATGCTACGGCGGAGGGTAGAACGTTCATAGTCGCGTACATCGATGCCATCGAGTAGAATCTCGCCCTGCTGCACCTCATAGAAGCGCATGAGCAGGTTGACGATCGTCGTCTTTCCCGCGCCGGTAGGACCGACAAGGGCGATCATTTCGCCCGGCTTCACATGGATGTCCATGTCCTCGATGAGGGACTTCTCCGGCACATAGGAGAAATAGACGTGGTTGAAGTCGACGGCGCCTTGGATGGACTCGAGGTCTTTGATGCTGTCCTCTTTGTCCGGGGTCTGCTCCTGGGTGTCCAAAAGAATGTAGGTGCGCTCCGCCGCCGCCATCATGGACTGGATGATCGCGGCCATCTGTCCGAGCTGCTGGAAAGGTTGCTGCAGGATGTTGAGGAACAGAATGAAGGCGACGAGGTCCCCGAAATTCGATCCGTCGATAAGGCCCGCGACGACGGAGACGGCGACAAAGCCAAAGTTGTATACGAAACGCATGACCGGGTAGATGAAACCGGAAATCCATTGGGACTTGCGGTCGGCCGAGGTCATGATTTCATTGACTTCGTCGAAGGTTTTGAGGCTGCGTTCCTCCTGGCCGAAGAGCTTCACGACCTTCTGGCCGCTATAGTCTTCCTCGATGTGCGATTCGAGGACGCCATAGTGCTGGCGGTAGATTTTAAATTGCTTTCGTGAGCGTTTTGCAATGAAAACGACGACGATAAGGGTGAAGGGGAAGGTCGCGAGCACGACCAAGCTCAGCGCCCAGTTGACCACGAACATCGCGATGATGCCGCCGACCATCACGACTACGCCCGAGCAAAGAGAGCGATAAACGGAGGCGAAGTTGCGACCGACGTTATCGACGTCGTTGGTGCAACGGGAGAGGATTTCGCCCGACTGGTTGGTGTCGAAGTAAGACAAAGGTAGGCGGTCGAGCTTGGCCTTTAGCTTGCCGCGTTGCTGGTATACCCAAACGGCGATGACTTTCTCAACGATCCATGTGGACGCCCAAGAGCAAAGCGCGGAAAGGGAATAGAGGCCAAGAAGCGTTCCAAACGAGCGATAGACGAAGCCCCAGTCGACGATGGCGGGCGCGGTCTTATCCGTCGTGTCTTGAATGGAGAACAAGGCCGGGAGATTGTTGAGCGCTCCACCGAGCAATATCGGAGCGATGACGCTGACGAGAGAGCTCACGAGGCAGAAGAAGAATACGAATATGAGCGCAACGCGCTGAGGTTTAAAATCCCCGAACAAGCGAAGGAACGTGCCCTTCATGTTCTTGGGTTTCCCCGTGGCCATGCGGCGCGCCATTATTCGGCACCTCCTTCCGTCGCGAATTTTCTGCTGAGAACAAGCGTTTTCTCAATTTCAGATGCATCAAGCTGTGAATGGACGATTTCCTGATAGACAGGGCACGTCTGCATAAGCTCGGCATGGGTCCCCTGCCCGACGATATGGCCTTCGTTCATGACCACGATGTTGTCCGCGTCCAAAATGGTGGAGATGCGCTGGGCGACGATGATGATCGAAGAATCCTTGATGTATTCCTTCAAAGCGTGGCGAAGCTTGGTATCGGTACGGAAATCCAAGGCGCTGAAGGAGTCGTCGAAGATATAGACTTCCGCCTTGCGGACGATGGCCCTTGCGATGCAAAGGCGCTGACGCTGTCCGCCCGAGAAGTTCTTGCCGCCCTGCTCCACTTCACTATCGAGTCCGTTCTCTTTTGCGGCGACGAACTTAGTGGCCTGGGCGACATCAAGCGCACGCCGAATATCCTCATCGGTCGCTTCAGGCGCCCCAAAGAGCATATTGGATCGGATGGTGCCCTTAAAAAGCAGGGCTTGCTGAGGAACAAAACCGATTTTTCCGCGCAAATCCTTGGTGGAATAGTCTTTTACGTTCACCCCATCCACGAAAATCTCGCCTTCGGTGACGTCATATAAACGTGGAATCAGATTGATAATGGAGCTCTTGCCGGAACCCGTTGAACCGATGATGGCCGTGGTTTTGCCTGGACGGACCGTGAAGGTGATGTTGGAAAGGTTCGGGGTCTCCGCATCCGGGAAGGTAAAGGTGACGTTGCGGAACTCGACCGTTCCGTCGCCAGGCTTGCACTCGACGGGATGCTCGGGCTCGGGGATGGACAAGGGCTCGTCCAATACGGCGTTGATACGCTTGGCGCATACGTTGGCGCGCGGCCACATGATGAGGATGAAGGAGAACATCATGAAGGAGAACATGATTTCCATCGCGTACTCCGCAGAAGCGAGGATGTTCGGGAAGTTCACGAGAACATCGCCCCACGTATGGCCGTTATAAATATTGTAGGCGTAGAAGTAGATGCCGATGTAAGTCAGGTTGAAGGTGATGTTGATGATCGGCTCGCCGAAAGACATGATGCGGGCAAAGCGGACGACTACGCGCTCCGTCTCAGCGGACACCTCATTGAAACGCTTTTCTTCTTTCTTCTCTTGGTTGAAGGCACGGATGACGCGGACGCCGGTCAAGGACTCGCGAAGGACGAGGGTTACGCGGTCAAAGAGGGTCTGCATTTTGGTAAATAACGGGATGGCCTTGACGAACAAGATGGCGATAACGAGGATGATAACGGGGATGGAAATCGCCAAAATCAGTGCAATTCGCGTGTCTTTTGTCACGATCATCACAATAGCGATGATCAATGTCACCGGTGCGCGTACCATGGTGCGGAGGCTCTGCTGGACCATTTGCTGGCATTGCTCGATATCGTTGGTCGTACGGGTGATGAGCGAGGCGGTGCCGAACTTGCGGTATTGGTCCACGGAGAGACGGGAGGCTTTTTTGTAGACTTCGTGGCGGAGCGTGCGTCCAAAGTGGGCGCCGACAAAGCTGACGGCTATCGAGGCTCCGAACGCGATCATCATGGCGAGGACGGCGTGCCCCATCATGACGGCGCCTAGAATCCAGGTGTCGGTCAGGTGGTTTCCCGTCGGGGCGATGAGCTCGACGCCGAAAAACGGCCACAAGCCGCTCCAAGCCTCAAAATAACCGTCGGGGTTTTGCATTATGGCCGCGACGCGAGACATAAGGTTGGGCAAGGAGACGCCTAAATAGCACTCCGTGCCGATGCAGGTGACTGCGATGAGGATCAACCACCAAACAGGTTTTAAAAACCGAAATAGGCGGAACATGACGTTATTCCTCAATAGGACCTTTTAAGATGAGTCCGAACAGGAGGTCGCTGCTTAGGATAGTGCTTTGAGGCTCTTCGACAAGACGGGCGATGGCGCCTTGAGCGAGGTCAAGCGTGGCGACCGCGATATCCTTGGGGTTGCCAGCGACGACTTTTCCTTCTTCCTGTCCTTGGCGGAAGAGTTCGGTGAGCCCATTCAGCATGTTATGCTGCTTCTGGAATGCCTTGCCGTTAGCGTTCAGGTTCTTCGCAGTACGCAAATCGATGGTGATTTTCGCGACAAATAAAGCTTTTGAGCCGACTTTTGCAGACTTTTCGGCGTATTCGGCTAGTAAACGAAGGCCTTTTGTGCCGCCTAGCTCCAACGCAGCCGCCATCGGAACTTCGTCCGCGCCGAGCAGAACTTCGTCAATCAGAGCGTCAAAAACGGCCTCTTTCGAAGAGAAGTAATGGTAGAAAAGCCCGTGGGAGCATTTCGCGGGGCGGGTAATATCGTCAATCGCGGTGTGGTCGTAGCCGTATTCTGCAAACGCTTTCAGCGCGAACAGGATCAGTTTGCTACGACGGCGATCTTTGATGGTTTGGTTTTGGGCAGGTGTGCGGGGCATAAAATGTACCTCAATCTTAGTCGACGGCGGATATCATAACGGGCTAGAATGATTCGTCAACCATAACGAACACATAGCCGAAAAAATGATATGGAAATATCACTAATCAACAAGAAAAACTTGTATTTGTCGCTTGGCTATTCCGCTTTTTCCTTGTCTTTGGCTCTTTGCTGAGCGCGGCGAACGAGGAGGAAGGTGGCCAGGAGGACGAGCGCGAAGACGAGTCCACCGATCGCGAATTGGTACCAAGTGGTTAGGCGCTCGGTGTGATAGACGGCGTACATATCGTTGTTGAAGAACATGGAGACGACGGAACCGAGTACGAATCCGATGATGACGCCAAAGGTACCGCGGCGGTGATTGGCGAGCAGGCTCTTCATGAGTTTGGAAACGGCGAGGAAGCCCACCAGCATGCCGACGAGCAATACGGCGATTTCCGTGACCCCGCCACCGAGTTTGGAATGGTCATGGAAGATAGATTCATGGATGGTCGCGCCTGTCACGGGGTCATATTCGTTGAAGAATAGGTTCAGAATCGGGTTGTAGAGGCCAAAAATGAACATGACCATGGATCCCGAAATGCCAGGGACGAGGCAGCTGACCGCAGCGAAGAAGCCGACGACGAGGATGACGATCAAAATCCAGGTATTATGGAACGGGTCGTCCATCGCGGCGGAGAAATTCATGTCTAGCGGCAAGACGCCCGCAGCCGACAAATAGGCGGATAGGCCAATGCCTGCGGCAACGATGAAGCCGATGAGCATGCGCAGATAATCCGCGGGAGAGAATTTTTGCCCTCGGAATTCAGCGAGCATGATCGGAAGCGCGCCAAGAATAAAGCCCGCTAGAGCCGAGACGATGATGAAAGGGAAGTAGACATAGGCCACTTTCTTCCAGAAAAGCATGATGAGGAAGGTCGAAATCAAGCAGCCGATGGCGATGGGCAGCAAGGCGATTAACGAAGAAAGGAACGTCTGCTTTTTCCGTAAACCATCGATCGCGCCGATTAATTTGTCATACACATTGACGATGATGCCGACCGTACCGACGCTGACGCCTGGCAGCATACCTGTGCCGAGGGTCGTTCCTCGGGCGAAATCAGAAAACCATTCTTTTGCATTCATACGGGGCAATTTTGAAGACTGCCCGCTGCGTTTTCAACAATAATTTATAAACGCGCGAGCGGAAATGAATGCAAATCCGGGGGGATGTGGTATCTTACTGCCATGCGCACAATCATCCTTTATTATTCAAAAACCGGAAGCACTCAGAAATACGCGGAGGATATCGCCGCCGCGTTGAAGTGCGATGTTCTCCCCTTTAACAAGTTCAAAAAGAAAATGATCGACGACTACGATACCATCGTCTTTGGCTCGCGCGTCGTCGGCAGCAAAATCCAGAAGGTCGACGACTTCCTCGCGATGTACGACCTTATGGAAGGAAAGAATGTCATTCTTTTTGCCGTCGGCATGTCGATGGTGACCAAAGAGACCCGCGCGGGGCTCATCAGGTCGAACATCCTCGACCTCTATCACGTTCGTTTCTACCAGCTCCGCGGCTCTTTCGACTATTCGAAGCTCGGCCCCGTTGAGAAGCTGATGATGAGCAACTCTTTACGCATCATCGCGAATGACCCGAATTCCACCGCCGACCAAAAAATGCTTCTATCCATCAAGGAAAACCCGCTGGAGTGCTATGACGACGCCGGGGTTAACAAGATCATTTCCGTGGTCCGCAAGCTCGCGACCGTCGTCCCCGAGGGGGATGCATGAAAATCGTCGTCGGACTTGGCAACCCGGGCAAACAATACGAAAAAACCCGGCATAACATGGGATATATGGTCATCGACGAACTGGCCGATATCTTTTCCTGTGACCTCGATTATAACAAGTTCAAAGGGGTCTACGGCATCTGCCGTCACCCGCTTTTGAAAGAGCCGGTCATCTTCGCCAAACCAGAGACCTTCATGAATCTCTCGGGAGAGTTCGTTCGCCCGTTGATGGACTATTTCAAGCTTACGCCCGATGACTTAATCATCATCTATGACGATATGGCCATACCAGAAGGCAAAATCCGTCTGCGCCCATCGGGCTCACACGGGTCGCATAATGGCATGCGCAACATCATCGATATCCTGAAGACCGAAAAGATCAAACGCATTCGCGTCGGCATCGGCGAGCCGCAGTATTCGGGCGTCGACTACGTTTTAAGCAAGCCTACGGGCGAATCCTTGGCGCTTGCTAACGAAGCCATCGAAGCGGCGGCCAAGGCGACGAAAGACGCGTTGATCAACGGCTTCGACCACGCGATGAACCATTTCAACTAGGAGGCGCCCTTGGACGATTTACTGAAGAAAGTCTATAACCTTCCCTTCACCACCCCCCTCTTAGAGAAAAAGGGGACTTTTGTCATAGAGGAAAATCTAGCAACAGGATTGACTTTTGTATCGATTTTTCAGAAAAACCCTGCAAATTACGCGATTGTTTCTTCTAATCAGTATAGCGCTCAGCGGATTTATGAGTTTTTGCTCAATTTCCTCGACGAATCCTCGGTGGTTTTCTTCCCAAGTGACGAACTGCTACGCGCAGAAGGCCTTTCTTCTTCCAGGGAACTATTGTCTCAACGCCTTTATGCCTTAGGACAGCTTCGGGACGGTCACCCCCACATCCTCGTCACCCACCCAAGCGCCCTGCTCCGCTTTTTGCCAGATCCCAAGCGTTTCCAGGAAGAAATCATCACCGTGAAAGTTGGCGATACGCTCGACTTGCGCGAGCTCCGTTACCGTCTTTCGGAAATGGGCTATCAAGGCGCGAACAAAATCGAGCGCTCCTTGCAATACGCTTCCCGCGGCGACATCCTCGACGTCTATTCTGTTTCTTATCTCGATCCCGTCCGCATCGAGTTCTTTGGCGATGAAGTGGAATCCATCCGTATTTTCGACTTGCAGACCCAGGAATCAAAAGGAAAGCTCGAGCAAGCCGTCCTTTTGCCCGCCTCAGACATTTTTCTAAATGACGACGAGCTAACGGACTTCACGCTGCGCACGAAAGCCCAAATGGACGAAGACGAGGAGTTTCTTGGCAAAGACGTCGGCGCGCTTATGCGACAGAATGTCGGTGCGGATCTCGAGAAATTCATCGCCCATGACTATCGCAGCGAACTTTACCGATATTATGGTTTTGCCACGCAAAAGAAATGTTCAGTCCTGCATTATTTCCAACCGGAAATCGTCTTTATAGCGAATAAAGAGTCCTTCAATGCCGCCGTGAAGTTGCTCGACGAGGAAGCCCATGACTTCTTAGGGGAACTGCGCTTTAAAGGCCGCTGCATCTCCTCTTTACGGCAATATATGGACTTCAAGGACGCACTGCCGGACAGAAAGTGCCTCATCGCCTCCACACCCTATGCCCAAAACGCGGACGACTATATGTTCCAAGCCCACAAGATTGCGGTCCTTGGCAAGTCGACCGCGATGGTTTTGCCGTTGATTCAAACGTATATGTCCACCTGCGATAAGGTGGTCTTATCCGTTCCCGACATCCGCCAACAGCAGATGGTTAAGGACCTTTTGGTTGACAACTCCATTGAGTTTGATGAAACGAAGGGATTCAATCTTCCGAAAGGCAAAGTAAGCATCACGGACCAGCCTTTAAATGAAGGGTTTGAGATTCCATCACTAAAAGTTGCATTCATTTCCTCGGCGGAACTATTTGGCAAGCGCAGCGTCTCCTCGCGCTTCACCTCCCGCTTTAAGAACGCGACCATCCTGCGCAGCTACGAAGACCTTCGCCCAGGTGATTACGTCGTTCATGAATATAACGGCATCGGCCAGTTCATCGATGTGAAAACCATCGAGGTCGAAGGCGTCCATCGGGACTTCCTTCATATCGCTTATGCAGCCAACGAATCCCTTTACGTACCTTTAGAACAATTCCGTCTCGTCCGTAAATACGCAGGCCGCGAAGGGGCTGCCCCAAAACTTTCCCATCTCTCTGGCAAAGAATGGGAAAAGCGCAAGAACTCTATCAAGAAACGCGTGAATGAGCTTGCGGATCGTTTAATGAATTTATATCGAGAAAGGGCACATTTACAGGGATTTTCCTTTCCAGAAGACGAAGAATTGCAAGCGCAGTTCGAATCGGAGTTCCCCTATCCCCTTACTCCGGACCAACAAAAAGCAGTCGATGAGATCAAGAAGGACATGGAAAGTCCTGAGATCATGGACCGCCTTCTTTGTGGCGATGTGGGCTTTGGAAAAACCGAAGTCGCTTTCCGCGCCGCCTTTAAGGCTATCGTCGCAGGAAAACAGGTCGCGCTTTTATGCCCGACGACTTTGCTTGCGCGTCAACATTACGAACTCGCCCTTCAGCGCTTTGGCCCTTATGGTGTAAAAATCGCCCTCTTCTCCCGCCTGGTTCCCGAGTCGACCCAGAAGGCGAACATCGCCTCGATCAAGGAAGGGAAGATCGATTTGATCATTGGGACGCACCGCCTGCTATCAAAGGATTTCGTCTTCAAAGACCTCGGTCTTCTCATCATCGACGAGGAGCAGCGCTTTGGCGTCGAGCAGAAGGAACGAATTAAGGAATTCCGTTCTTCCGTTGACGTTTTAACATTATCTGCGACGCCCATTCCTAGAACCCTTCAGATGTCTCTTTTGGGCATTCGGCCGATCAGCGAGATTTTGACCGCCCCGACAAGCCGCATGCCAATCCAGACCTACGTGACGCCCTATAATGAGGAAGTCATCTACGAACTGATTCAACGCGAGCTATCCCGTCATGGGCAAGTCTTTTATGTCCATAACCGCGTCGAGACCATCTACCGCGTCGCATCGCGCATCGCGAACAAGCTTTCTCTCGCTTCCGTCGGCGTCGTCCATGGCCAGATGGACAAGGACGCGATCGAAGACGTTATGAACCGCTTCTACGACGGCGATATCAATGTGCTTGTGTGCACCTCCATCGTCGAAAACGGCATCGACATCCCTAACGCGAACATGATCATCGTCGAGAACGCGGACCGTTTCGGCCTAAGCCAGCTCTACCAAATCAAAGGCAGGGTCGGTCGCGGCGACCGCATCGCATTCGCCTATTTGCTCTATAAACAGGAAAAAGATCTCAACCAAGACGCTCAAAAACGCCTCCAGGCGATTCAGGAATTCACGGAACTTGGCTCCGGATATAAGATTGCCCAGCGCGACTTGATGATTCGTGGCGCGGGCGACATCCTTGGTCCAGAACAGGCCGGATTCATCGATTCCATCGGCTTGGACCTTTATTTGAAGATGCTTAACGAAGCCATCCAAGAGAAATCCTCAGGCCAGCCAATCGAACCGCCCGTGGCGAAAAAACTGTTCGCCATCGATGCGTATATTCCTTCAGAATACGCCTCAAAATCGGATAAAGTCGAGCTTTACCACGAGCTCGAGGACATCAAAACGGAGAAGGAACTCGATGCGTATAAGCGCAGAATGAAGGATATTTATGGCCGTCTTCCAGAGGAAGTCGAGCTCATTATCAAGAAAAAGCGCATCGATATTCTCGGGGATTTCGAGGAATTCGACAGCGTCGAGGAGGTCAACGGCCGCATCGAGGTTTTGCTTTCAAGCGCCTTCACGAAGATCGATGGCATCGGAACTTCTTTGTTTAATGCCCTCGTCCCCTACCTCGGCTCCTTGCGGGTCACCTATGTGGAAAAGCGCCTCAAATTCATGCTCTTTGAGAAGGGCAATTGGCTGGACGCACTAGAGAAGATTCTGCGCCTCACCCACCAAACCTATGTTAAATTCACCGAAGGAAAGTAAGACTATTCACAATCCCTTAAGGGAATTGTGTTAACATATTGCCTGATGAGGGTCGATAAATTCCTGAAAGTATCGCGCTTGATAAAGCGGCGCGAGGTCGCGAAAGAGCTCTGCGATGCGGGTTATGTGTGGCTAAACGGCAAGACCGCAAAGCCCTCTTCGGAGGTCAATCCTGGAGACGAACTGCGACTAAAGCTCGGCCGTCACACCCTGACGGTCAAGGCGCTTGCGACGCTCGCTTATGCGAACAAAGGAAACGCCTCAACGATGTACGAAGTCATCGAAGACAAGATAGAGAATCGAGGTAACGAAGATGCTTGATTACAAATTCGCCAAAGGCGCAAAGTATCTATGCGCATGCACGTATGGACCAGACTCCATGGCCTTGCTCGACATGATGC
>JAFSVB010000093.1 GCA_017450325.1 Bacilli bacterium
AGTTAAAAACGCTGGAAACCTTTAATTAATTGCAAAATCCCCTGATCTGACTAGTTTCCTATCGTTATTTGCATCAGTTTTTGCCACACCCTCCATTTGAGGAACAACGCCGCCACGCGAAACAGAAAGGGGTGCATAGTCTTTATCGCTGACTTTTTCGTTTCTTGTGGCGAACAACGATCCGAGCCTTAGTAGCTGCCATTTTTGGGGAATCTGGCCAACCCATAGTGATTCACGGTTGTCCATATTATTCACCTAAAATTTTCTTCATAAGTTCCTGTTCTTGCTCAGACAAGGCCTTGAACTCCGCGAAGATCTCCTCGGATTTTCTCGGTTCGACAAACTTGTAGAAGATACGGGTGAATGGCACTTCGTACCCGACCTTATCTTTGGTTCTATCCATGAAAGCCAAACCATTGAATGGCAAGACGTTCTTTTCAAAGTACTCCTCAACATCTTCGGAAAGCGGAATAGTTTCAGAGTCCGTCTTCCCTTTTTGAGCTATCGGTTTTCCTTTTTTCAAGGTAGGCTTACCGCTGCCATCATCACAAGCCGTCTCCACAATCACTTTTCTATAGCCAAAGTATTCGTTCTCGAAAACCTTCGTTTCGACGCGCATATCATTTTCATCAAGCTCGGCATCGGAGAAGGACGTATAGGCCTTAATGATCAAATTAATGGACTAGTTAGATAGGTCGACGCGTTTGTTACCGATGTTCTTGCGGCGTTTTGAGAAGCACTTCGATGCGTCGATAAGTTGGACTTTACCGGCCCTTTCCTCGGATTTCGATTTCGTGACGACCCAGATGTAAGTCGCAATACCTGTGTTGTAAAACAAATCGTTCGGCAGCTGGATAATTGCTTCCAACATGTCGTTCTCGATGATGTATCTTCGGATTTCGGACGGGCCGCTTCCGGCATCGCCATTAAAAAGAGAGGATCCGTTTTGGATGATCGCCATCCTACCCTGTTCCTTAAGCTTTGCAATACCGTTGAGGAGGAAGAGCATTTGTCCGTCGGAAATCGTTGGCAAACCTGGGCCGAACCTTCCTTCGTACTGGAGTTTTGCCTCCTGCTCCACCGCTTCCTTTTCCTTCTTCCAATCGATGCCGAAAGGAGGATTGGAGATGATGTAATCAAAGGTGGATCCCGAAAACTGGTCATTGCTCAAGGTGTCGCCGAACTTCATGTTATCAGCGTTCTTCCCTTTGATGAGCATGTCAGCCTTGGCGATAGCGAAGGTCTCGGGGTTGAATTCCTGGCCATAGCATTTCAAATCGGACTTTGGATTGATCTCCAAAAGCTTCTCATCAAGACAGGCGAGCATCTGCGAGGTCCCCATTGTCATGTCGTAGGCCGTCTTATGGCAACCGTGCGCGGCGATTTCGTCCCTTTCCGGCGCGATCAAAAGCTCGGTCATCAGATAGATGATGTCCCTCGCGGTGAAGTGGGCACCGGCCTGTTCATCATAGGACTCGGAGAATTTTCTAACCAGGTCCTCAAAGATGTAACCCATATCCTGAGAACTCACTAGTTCAGGCGACATGTCGGCCTTCTTTGAATTGAATTCCTGGATAATCGTGTAGAGCAGGTTGTTCTGGGACATCTTCGCGATTTCCTTGTCGAACTCGAAATAGGAGATGATATCCTTCACGTTGTCGGAGAACTTCTGAAGGTATTCGTTGAAGTTCGCGGTGATGTTCTCCGGATCAGATAGCAAAACCTCGAAGTCGAATCTGGAGGTGTTATAGAAATCTAGTTTTGCAGCCTGTTTGAGGATCGCGTCCCTAGCCACACCGACGACGCCTCTCTCGTCGAGCTGTTTGGCCATCGCCAGCACTTCTTGTTTAGTGGCTTTTAAAGAATCGTCAAAGCGCTTGATGACCGTCATCGGCAAAATAACGCGTCCATATTCGTGGGGCTTATATTCACCATAAAGTTGAGTGGCGACTTCCCAAATTAGGTTCGCCTTTTGCTGAACGTTGGCGTTCGTCTGTTTTTGTAATTGAGAAATGCTCATAGGTCGTCTCCTAATCCTAATAAGGAATCTTATTCTTCCTGCAGAGGTCCCTTATCGCCCGCTTTTGTTTTATGCTCGGCTCGTGGTGTCCCCTCTCCCACCTGTTGATCGTGGCAAAAGTCACCCCAAGCATCTCCGCGAGCTCCGTTTGGGTGACGAGCAAATCGGCGCGGATCCGTTTGATCTGTTCTGAGTAGCTCATATCCTTCAAATTATAGGTATTCTTTATAACATCTTCCACAAGAACATCGTGTGCGGCAAAAAGAAAACCCCAGGCATAACACCTGAGGTTCGATTGTTCGCTTTGCTTCCGAAAGCGCGATTAACGCTTGGAGAACTGAGGAGCGCGGCGGGCGCCTTTGAGACCGTATTTCTTCCTCTCTTTGGCGCGGGCATCGCGGGTGAGCATGCCAGCGACCTTGAGGGTCTTGCGGTCTTCCCCGGCTTCGAGGAGGGCACGGGCGATGCCAAGGCGGATCGCTTCGGCCTGTCCAGTGAAGCCACCACCCCTGACATTGACCTCGATGTCATAGCGGGACTCAGCGCCGAGAAGGGCGAGAGGCTGCTTCAAGTCGAGGACGAGGGTAGCGAAGGGCATGTAGTCATCGACGGGAAGGCCGTTGACGACGATGTTGCCTTTGCCTTGTTTGATGAAGACACGGGCAACCGCGGATTTGCGGCGGCCGGTCCCATAATATTTCTTAACTTCAGCCATTGTTGTTCTCCTTATTTCTTGAGGTCAAGGACTTCGGGCTTCTGAGCGGCCTGCTCATGGTTCTCGCCACGGTAGACGTGGAGTTTCCTGGCGATGGAGCGGCCAAGCCTTCCCTTGGGAAGCATACCCCAGACAGCACGTTCGACGAGCTCTTCGGGGAATTCCTCAAGCATAACGCCCGAGGTG
>JAFSVB010000094.1 GCA_017450325.1 Bacilli bacterium
CCCCTCAACATGTACGACGCGGATAAGCTCCCGAGTCCCTCCCTCGACGTCATCGATGACCTCGAAGGGGACTTCCTTGCGATGGATGGGCAGACCTATCACCTACAAAAGGGCGACCTCGTGGTCGCGAGTTCCCGCAAGCCCATGTGCCTCGCGGGCATCATGACCGCCGAAGCGTGCAAGGTCGACGAGAACACCCGCAACATCGTCGTCGAGGCGGCCTATTTCCATGGCGCCTCCATCCGCCGCACCTCCAACCGCATCGGCTTATCCTCGGATTCCTCCCTCCGTTTCTGCAAGGGCATCAACCCCCATCAGACCGACTACGTCCAGAAAGTGGTCATCGCGCTTCTAAAATCGCTCGCTGACGCGGGTGAAGTAGAACTCGCGAAGACCTATGACCGCATGGACCACGAGCAGAAATGCGTGAAGACCTCCTTAGGCTATATCAACGGCCGCCTTGGCACTTCCTTTCCCGAGGAGCTCGTCATCAAGACCCTAGAACGCGATAACTTCGCCGTGAAGAAGCAGGGGGACGAATTGCTCGTCACCGTTCCTTCCTTCCGCATCGACGTGGATGGGCAAGCCGACTTAAGCGAGGAAGTCATCCGCATTTTGGGATACGAGAACGTCGAAAGCGTTTTGCCGCGCGTCGACCTCGCCCTCACCGGCCTCACCCCCAAGCAGGAAGCCGAGCGCGCCCTTCGCCGCCACCTGACCTACCTCGGCCTGGACGAAGTGGTGACCTATACCCTGGTCTCGCAAGAAGAGGCCAAGGCCTTCCGCTACCTCGAGCAAGGGGAGCCTTATGTCCTCCAGAACCCGATGACCTCCGAACGCGACACCGTCCGCGCCAACTTGCTCCATAGCCTCTTAGGCGTGGCTTCCTATAACGCGAACCGCCAGAATCGGGCGGGACGCTTCTTCGAAGTCTCCGACATCGACGTCAAAGGCAAGGCGGGACGGCACCTCGGCATCGTCTTCTATGGCGATTCCTCGACCCGCGTTGGCGAAAAGGCCAGCGCCTACGATTTCTATGACGTCAAAGGCGCCGTGATGGCGGTCCTAGAATCCCTCCGCATCTCCGAGAACCGCATCAAGATCGAGCCCTGGTCCTTCAATGGCGAGGAATTCCACCCTTATCAGACCGCCGAAATCCGCATGGGCAAACAGTTACTAGGCTATTTCGGCACCTTGCATCCCCTCGCCTTAAAGAAATACGGCCTGAAGTCCGCCGCGGTCGCCGAACTCGACCTCGACGCGCTTCTAGAGATGAAAGTCGGCCCCATCAAGGCCTCCATCCCCCCGCGCTTCCCTAGCGTCACCCGCGATCTCGCGCTTCTCGTCCCGACCTCGGTGACCTATGAGACGCTGAAGAGGGAGATCCTCCGCAGCGACTCCCTCATCGTCAAAGTGGATGCGTTCGACCTCTATAAAGGAGAAGGGGTGCCCGAAGGCTATGTCTCCCTCGCGGTGAGCCTGACCCTCCAAAATCCCGATAAGACATTAAGCGACGCCGAGGCCAACCTCGCGGTGAAGAAGGCGCTTGACGCGGCGGCGGTTCGGTGCGGGGCTTCGTTACGTCAATGAAGATCCATCGCAACCTCATCACCCCCGCGAAAGGGGCGAGCTTCGACGAGGACGTCGACCTAAGCGACCTCGACTACGCCCGCTTCCCTTCGCTAAAGGGGCTTAGCCGTGTCCATGCCGAAGGCGAATTCTACCGCGATGAGGACGAAAACCTCATGGTCGCCCTGCGCGTCAGCGGCGTCGCCACCTTATCCGATTCCCGCACCAGCGAGATCTACGACGACCCCTTCGACTTCGAGGACGAGTTTCAGCTTCTTAAGGACGTTTCCGAGGAAGGGGAGGGCTACGTATTCCCCGAGAATGTCATCGAACTGCATGACGTCGTCTTCTGCGCGATCCATTCCTACCTCCCGATCTGCCCCCATAAGCCAGGTAGCAAGCTCCCTTCTTCCGGCGAAGGCTATTCCATCCTCACCGAGGACGAGGTGAAGCCCTTGGAGAATACCTCCCCCTTCGCGGCGTTAGACGATTACGACGTCGAGGATAAGTAGGGGGCATCGCCCTATCCTCGCTTGTGAAATAACCCTCGTATAAGCGTTCCTGTCGCCTTTGACTAGGGACGCTTTTTGCTTCGTTTGGCGCGAAAGGAGGCGTATGGCTTTCATCATTCTTAAGAATGCGCGGCTTTATTGAAGTTACTTCAACAACTTATTGAAGTGTTATTGAAGTTGATATTGAAGTGTTATTGAAGTAAAATGAAACCAAGGAGGAATCAATATGCTTCTTGCCGATCTATTCCCTTCTTATGCTCTTGAAGATGGAAACTTCGAGGCCAAACTCGGCTTGGAAAGAGAAAAGCCAATCAGTTGGCTGAAGACCGTCGATGGCTTTGCTAACGCAGAAGGCGGAACGCTTGTTTTAGGCGTGGAGGACGATGGGAAGACGCTCGTTGGGTTCGACTTGGACAAACTATCGAGCGAGAAGGACTATTTCCTCAAGACGGTTCGTGAGCATTTCAAGGTTGCGCCCGTCATGGATATCAAGCCCATCCCCTATGAAATCCATGGCATGACGAGATATCTTCTCTCCATCTTCGTCGCGCCTTCTTGCGATAAACCCTTGATTCTTTCCTATGATGGTTTCGGATTGATTTTTCTCCGCAGAGATGGCTTTACCAACCCAGCCACCCAGGAAGAAATCCGCAAGATGGCCATCTCATCCTCCGCTTTGGCCTTCGACCGGCAAATCACGGACGTGGAATTCAACCCCGAGGACTTCCGGAGCCTCTATGCGTTTTTCCAAGAAAGGAACCAAGGAACGCTTCCTACCGAGAAGGGGTTGAAGTCGATTCCGTTTTTTACCGATGATAACAAGCTCTATATGGGCGCGTACCTATTCTCGGATTCCCTGCAGGGTGGGGAAGCAAAGATCGTATGCACGCAATACCCCGGAAAGAACCGAGGCTCACGGGATGTCATCGCGACGAAAGAATATCGGGGTGGTTTGATCGGCGGCTTCCATTTCATGTACGATTTCGTGCGTTCCAGGGAAAACCATGGCTTTATCAAAACCGATGACGGCCGCAAGGACGTGGACGCTTTCCCAAACCGCGCTCTTTTCGAGGCGATCATCAATGCTCTTGCCCATCGCGATTACCTCCTTTCGGGGGAACAGATCGCCGTGGACATGTTCGTCGACCGCTTGGTGATCTCCACGCCAGGCAACTTCCACGAAGTCGGGAATTTGCCGACGACGTACGAAATCAAGGATCTTCTATCGAGGAAACGAAACGAAATCATCTATGGCGTATTCGTCTATGCCCACGCCATGGAGGCGCGAGGGAGCGGCTTTGAGCTCATCCAGGAGGAATACGCTACGCAAGACCACCGGCACCGCCCATGCGTCTATTCCCACGCGAATCAATTCACGATTGTTTTGCCGGACCTCACTTATGCCCCTGGGGTGGACATCCTCAACGAAAGCGTCGAGATCCTCGGCGAAATCGTCAACGAGACCGAGCGGGATGCCTCAATTCTCGCCTTTTGCCTCGACCATCCGAAATCAAGTCGAGAGATCGCGGCCCAATTGCAGATCAGCGACTCTTCCTTCTTACGGAAAGAGCTTTTGCAAAGACTTGAGGATCAGGGATTCTTAATCAAGAAAAGCCAAGGAAGAACGGCGCTATACCAAGCTAATCCCATGAAGGTAAAGCTGCGTTAATAGGCGTTATTGAAGTTACTTCAACAACTTATTGAAGTGTTATTGAAGTTGATATTGAAGTAACGTTGAAGCATCGATGCTGCTGCTGGGACGTCCTCGTCGCGCCTATCCTTAGGCCCGCGAAGCGCAGCCCTCAGCAAAACACGTAAAAATCTTAGAAAAAACGTTAAATGGATATTGCCCGAGTTCGATGCTCGGGTTATATTATTTACACAGGTGGTAAAAAGTGGGAAAAACGATATACTACGGAACCTACTACCGAAACCTCGACGCCAAGGGCCGACTGCTCATTCCGAGCAAGCTCGTGGAAGAGGGGCTTAAAGAAGCCTTCGTAGTGCGCGGGCATGAAGGATGCCTCGCCGTGTATGACCCCGAAGGATTCCAGAAATTCATCGCCCATTACATGGAGATGGACTTCGAGGACCCAGGTCAGAGGGCGAAGATGCGTCTAGCCGCCGCAAGCGCGACCCCCACGAAAATCGATGCCGTCGGAAGGCTACTCGTAGGAAAGCAGCTCCTCCAGGACTATGGCATCGGCGACCAAATCACCATCATCGGGGTGTTCGACCACTTCGAGGTCTGGGACCAACAAGCCTGGATCCGATACGCGGTGGCCAACGGGCTCTCCTATGACACCAACATCCGGAGCAAAGCCTGATGGACAAACACGTATCCGTATTGCTAGAACCCTCCATCGAGGCCCTCGACATCCATGAAGACGGCGTCTACGTCGACCTGACCCTCGGTCGGGCAGGCCATAGCGCGGAGATCCTCAAGAAACTCAAAAGCGGCCACCTCTACGCCTTCGACCTCGACGAGCGCGCCATCGAGCAATCCCGGGAACGCCTCAGCGGCATCTCGGAAAACTTCACCCTCATCCACGCCAGCTTCGCTTCCCTCAAGGAAGAGCTCGAGTCGCGCGGGGTATCCAAGGTGGATGGCATCTTGGCCGACCTTGGAGTCTCCTCCCCGCAGTTCGACGACGGCAGCCGCGGATTCTCCTACCGGTTCGACGCAAAGCTCGATATGCGCATGGACACGTCCCAACGTCTAAGCGCCTACGAGGTCGTCAACGGTTACGACGAAATGGAGCTCTGCCGGGTGCTCCGCGATTATGGAGAGGAACAAGATGCTCGGGCCATCGCCCGCAACATCGTTAAGGCCAGGGCCAAGTCGCCCATCGTCACGACCTTCGACCTCGTCGAGATCGTGAAGGCCTCGAAGTCGCCCAAGGTCCTCGCGAAGAAGGGCCACCCCGCCAAGCAGACCTTCCAAGCCCTCCGCATCGAGGTCAACGGCGAGGCCACATCGCTGAGACAAATGCTCTTAGACGCCCCAGACATGCTCAAAGTAGGGGGGCGCCTCGCGGTGATCACCTTCATGTCGCTCGACGACCGCACGACGAAGCAGAGATTCCACGAACTAAGCACCATCGAAGGAAGTAGACATGGCATCGTCCTTCGCCCCGAGGAGATGAGCAAGCCTCGCTTCTCCCTCCTCACCCGCAAGCCCATCCTCCCAAGCGAGGAAGAACTCGCGGAAAACCCCCGCAGCGCCTCCGCCAAGCTTCGGGTCCTCATAAAAACGGCGGAATAAAAAAGCATTCGAAAGGAGAGAAACCATGAAAGACAAACTCGTGAAGACCGGCCATAAAAAACTCTATTACCGTTTTCTTGGCACCCTTCGTGGCATGGGATTCTCCCTCCTCGCCATAATCGCCCTCGCCAGCCCGGTCTTTATCGCGGTGGGCATCTCCGCGCAAGCGGCCCACGCCGACACCGTCCAGGTGGTCGAGGTTTCCAGCGAAGAGGAACCAGCGGCCCCAAACGCGGAATAAAAGCGCATCTTTTCCCTTTGCTTCCGAGTTCTCCTCCTCGGAAGCTTTTTTTCATTCAAAAGAACTTTGGTTTTCTTTTGGTTTTCCTTTGGTTTTTTTGTTTTGAATTTTGGTCTTTTTGATTGAGAAATTGGTTTTCCTTTGGTTTTTTCTTGATTATTCCTTAAGGAATACGAAAATATAGAAAAGGAGTAGAACGATGAAAATACGTGACTTGCCCATTGGGATAGAAAATTACAAAGAGGCTTCCGCGAAGTACTACGTCGATAAGACGCTTCTTCTGCGCGATATTCTAGAACGGGGTGAAGGCAAGGCGATTTTGCTTACTCGCCCACGCCGATTTGGAAAAAGCCTCGCATTATCGATGGTCGATTATTTCTTCAACGTCAAAGAGCAATCGCGATCGCTTTTCGAAGACCGCCTCATTTGGTCCATCCCGGGAATAGAAAGCAAGATAAACTCCCATCCCGTCATTCATTTGAACATGAAAGGCCTAGAACAAAGCCGTTCCGTTTCTATCTTGGACGCGGTGAAGGACCGTATCTTTCTTCTTTATCGCGAATATCCCGAGCTCCTTGATAGCGCCTCCCTAGACGCGGTGGAGAAGGAGGAGTTCGAGGCCATCTATTCCAAGCGGGCAGACCCGGTCCTACTGGTTTCGTCGTTGCAACGGCTTTCTCGGTTCCTATTCAAGCATTATGGGGAAAAGACCGTTTTATTGATCGATGAATATGATGGCCCCATCCAATCCGCCTTTGAAAGCGGTTGCTATGAGGAGGTCATGGAATTCTTCAAGCCGTTCTATGGCGGGGCGCTTAAGGGAAACGACAATCTCTATTTCGCCCTTCTCAGCGGGGTGCTTCAAATCAGCAAGGAATCGCTGTTTTCCGGTCTCAACAACCTGCTCGTATCCTCTGTCGCCAGTCGGTTCTTAGGCGATTATTTCGGCTTTACGGAAACAGAGGTATCCCAAATGCTCAAGGACTTCGAGGTGAATGTCGATCCTGCCGTCGTCCGAGAATACTACGGAGGGTATCTCCTTTCCAGCGGGAAAGAGGTGTATAACCCTTGGTCAATACTGAATTTCGTTGAAGAGAGAAAGATAAAGTCCTTCTGGGCCAACACGGGTTCCAACGAATTGCTCCTAAGCGTCATCCGAATGGAAAAGTCGCGCATCTCGCTGCTTGATTTTTTGAATAATGCTACGAAAAAAGCCCCCTTTAACCCCGCGATTTCCTATAAGGACATCCGCGAAAACGCCGCGTCATCCCTGTCCTTCCTCGCACAGACGGGGTACCTTTCTTTAAGCGCGGATTCATCCGATTACCTTAATGACGTGTACGAGTACCGCATTCCCAACCGCGAGATTTACGAGGTTTTTAAGACGGAAGTCATCGGTCGCAGCGTGGACCCTGAAAGCATGGACGTTGCAAGCAGGTTAAAGGAAAGCATCCTCGCCCAGCAAGAAGAGGAGATTCAGTCGATATTGCAGCAATATCTGCTTTCGGCTTTGTCCACTTACGATCTTAGCGACGAACGCAACTACCATAACGCCATTACGGGGCTCCTCGCCGTCTTATTCGACCATTACGTCGTAAAGAACGAAGTCGATTCCGGGACGGGGCGCTGCGATATCCTCATGATCCCGAAAGAACCGAAGCAAATTGGCATCGTCATCGAAGTGAAAAGAAGCAGGGCGAAGGATCCCTTAAGCAAGGCGAGGCTAAACCGCCTTGCCGCGCAAGCGATTGCCCAGGCTAAGCGAAAAGACTACCCGGAAATCTTGCGTCAAGCCGGTTGCGCTGCCATATATCTTTATGGGTTCGCCTTCCAGAATAAAGCCTCATCCATCGCGTCGGAGAAGTTCGCTTGATCGGCTTTTTGCCTTCATCGATAAGAGGGGCAGTCTTAGATAGAAATATCAGCAAGCCCGATGCCCGTTTTTTTAGCGCGTTTTCCAAATAGCCCATACCATCGAATAAATAAGGGGCTTTCGCTACCTAAAAAACTACTAATTTTTTGCCGATTCATCTACCAAAGAAGCCCTGCGTATATTAAGATATACGGGACATGGAAAAACTAACGGCCTGTTTTGAAATTTCCTCCGACGCGATCAAAGTCCTCGTCGGCTATGAGCTCGGCGGCGCGCCCGTCGTGCTTTTGCGCGTCAAGAAGGAACTCCCCGGCCTCATCAAGGAAGGCCAGATCACCGATCCCAATGGCCTCATCCGCGCTTTGGCGATGCTCCATACCCTCGAGGACGAGGTGGCGAAGCTCCGCATCTCGATCTCCGAGATCTCCTTCATTTTGCCGCCGATCGGCCTCACCGTCTTCGTCAGCGACAAGACCACCAACGTCGTCGCCCCCAACAACGAGATCGCCAAGATCGATATCTCCAACGTCGTGAGCCTCGTCAAGAAGGAGACCATCCCCGGTGGCAACAGCATCATCGACATCATCCCCGACGAATTCATCCTCGACGATGGCTCCCGTTACGCGAACCCTCCTCTAGGAGTGCATTCGACCTCGCTCACCATCCACGCGAAGATCCATTGCCTCCCCGAGAACGTCGCGACCACCTATAACCGCCTCGTCTCGCAAGCGGGCTTCCGCGTGAAGAAGGCCTCGGTGTCGACTTATTGCATCGCCGAGCTCTTCAAGACCTATCCCGATTTGCCGCGTTCCTATATCCTCGTCGACTTCGGCGCGCGCCTAACGACCGCCTCCTTAATCGGCGAAGGTACCGCCTATTCAAGCGCCTCCTTCTTCTCAGGAGGCGACGACCTGACCGAGGAAATCGCCCAGGCCTTCGACTGCACCTTCGCGGTCGCGGAGAAAATCAAGCGCGAGTTCGGATATCGCGAGCAAGCCCATTCCTATGACCCGCCTTTGCCTCTAGGCGAGGAAAGGGAGAGCCAAGAGCAGTTCTACCAGAAGAACCTCAACGACGTCATCGCCAACCATTTCGCCAATTACTGCCCCTTCTTGCAAAACGCGATCACCTCTTTGCTTTCGCGTTACCAGGGCAAATTCGACGCCCTTCCCGTCGTCTTCACCGGCGGCGCATCGCGGCTTCATGGCATCCAATCCTTCATGGAGACCGCCCTCCCTGGGAGGAAGACCTACTACCCGCTTCCGCGTTCCATCGGCGCGCGTGACCCGGGATATACCGCCTTGCTCGGCTTATTGCTCTCTAGCGCCAAATACGTCGGGTCGCTCGAGGACAATTACCATGGCATGGGCACGGTGAGCCGCGTCCCGAAGGAAAAGAGCAAGGGTCGGGGGAAGAATAGCCCCGACAACGACGCCCTATAATCGGAGGAACCACAGATGGAAGATTCCATGGACTTAGATAATTTCGAACCCGTAGCCCGCATCGTCGTCATCGGCGTCGGCGGGGCGGGGACCAACGCGGTCAACCGCATGATGGACGAGCGCATCGACAACGTCGAGTTTTTCGTCCTCAACACCGATAAGCAAGCCTTAGCCACCTCCAAAGCTCCCAACCGCGTCGTCATCGGCGAGGAAATCACCAAAGGCCTCGGCGCCGGTGGCAACCCCGAAATCGGCAAGAAGGCCGCCTTGGCCTCCAAAGACCGCATCCGCCAGATCGTCGAAGGGGCCAACATGGTCTTCATCGCGGCGGGCATGGGTGGAGGAACCGGCACCGGCGCCGCACCCGTCATCGCCCAGATCGCCAAGGACTGCCATTGCCTCACCATCGGCATCGTCACCCGTCCCTTCACCTTCGAGGGCAAGACCCGCATCGCCAATTCCGTCTCGGGCTTATCCGAGCTTAAGGAAGCGGTGGACTCCATCATCATCGTCAGTAACGACAAGCTCCTGATGGCCTCAGGCAATAAGCCCATCAACAAGGCCTTCGAGGAATCCGATAAGGTCCTCGCCCAATCGGTCAAAACCGTCACCGACCTGATCCTTCTGCCCGCGGTCATCAACCTCGACTTCGCGGACGTCCAAAGCACCTTGAAGGGTTCGGGCATCGCCCTGATCGGCTTTGGCTTAGGCACGGGTCCACGCAAAGCAGCCGACGCGGCCGAAAGCGCCATCTCCTCGCCGTTGCTCGAAGCCTCCATCTCCGGGGCGAGGCGCGCCATCTGCGCGGTCACCTGTGGACTCAATGTCTCCCTCTATGAGGCCGAGGAATGCGTCAACCGTATCATCGAGCAGGCGGGCAACGCCATCGACATCAAGTTCGGCGTCTCCATCAACGAGAACCTCGACGACATGATCCTCGTCTCGGTCATCGCTGCCGACTTCACCGAGGAATACGACTTCACCTCCATCCCGACCTTCAAGCCGATGAGGCCTAGTGCCATCCAAGAGCCTTCCGCCGAGGAAGCCCCTGTCTCGGAAGGCGGCGAAGAGGAAGCCTCGCCCGCCTCGCAGATCCTCCCGAACTTCCTCAAGGGAAAGAAATAATCCATTTAGGCGGCTTATGGGCCGCCTTTTACGTTCATGAAGGCGCATATGAATAAAAAGATGTGACTTTTCCTTATAGGAAAGGTAACATAATGCCGGCGATGACGAAGACGCGCCGAAGGAAAACAGACAGAGAGCCTTGCTGAAGCTGAGAAAAGGCGCAATCCCTTCGGACATCACTTCCAAGCCCATCCTTCGATAGGTAGGGGGATCCAGACTCTCGGGTTAAGGGAGAATCAAGTGCCTTATCGTTTCGATAGGGAAACAAGGTGGTACCGCGCGCCAGCGTCCTTGCGACTGGCGTTTTATATTCTTAAGGAGCAGAAAGATGGAATTAAAAGAAACACTGCACATGCCAACTAACGACTTCCCCATGCGGGCAGGCCTTCCCATGAAGGAACCCGTCTTGGTGAAGAAGTGGCAGGATGAGAACCTCTACGAACTCATGAACCAAAACCGCGTCGACGCGCCGACGTTCGCCCTCCATGATGGCCCGCCTTACGCGAATGGGTCGATGCATTGCGGCCACGCGCTCAACCGCTGCCTCAAGGACTTCGTCGTCCGTTATCAGAACATGGCGGGCAAGAAGACGCCGTTTGTCTTCGGTTGGGATACGCATGGCCTTCCCATCGAAGTGAAAGTGGCCAAGTCCGGCGTCGACCGCAAGACCACGCCGGTGGTGGAATTCCGCCGCATCTGCGAGGAATACGCCCGCACGCAGGTCGCTTTGCAGAAAGAGCAGATCCGCCGCCTCGGCTGCCTTGGCGACTATGACCATCCCTATTTGACCTTGCTTCCTGAATTCGAGGCCCGCCAGGTCGAGGTCTTCGCCGCGATGGCCGAGAAAGGCCTCATCTTCAAGGGATTCAAGCCCGTCTATTGGTCCTGGAGCAGCGAATCCGCCCTCGCCGAAGCCGAGGTCGAATACCACGACGTCACCGCGAAGACCCTCTACGTTAAAATCGCGGTCAAAGACGGCAAGGGCAAGCTTGGAACCGACGCTTCCTTCGTCATCTGGACGACCACCCCCTGGACCTTGCCCTCCAACCAAGGCATCACCTTGAACCCGGCCTTCGAATATGGCCTCTATGACACTGATAAGGGCAAACTCGTCTTCCTCAAGGACTTAGAAGAGAAACTCGTCGAGGAGTGGGGTCTTACCAAGTGCGAATTGCTCCAAGTCTTCCATGGCGACGAACTCGAGGGCATCACTTGCGTCCAGCCTATCTATAAGGATAAGGAATCCCTCGTCATGAATGCGGGATTCGTCAGCGACGAAGCAGGCACGGGTTGCGTCCATACCGACTCCGACCATGGTCTCGACGACTTCAACGTCGCCGCGAAATACGGCATCCATCCGCAGGGACTCGTCGATGAGAAGGGCGTCTACCGCACCTTCGAAGGCGATGAGCTTAACGGCCTGTTCTACGAGAAAGTCAACGACCGCGTCGTCGACCGCCTCACCGAGGAAGGCGTCGTCTTGAAGCGCGTCGACATCGTCCATAGCTATCCCCATGACTGGCGTACCAAGAAGCCGGTCATCTTCCGCGCGACCCCGCAGTGGTTCTGCTCCATCGAGCCGATCCGCCAGGACCTCCTCGCCGCGATCAAGGACGTCAAGTGGGTTCCCGCCTGGGGCGAGCAGAAGATGGTCAACATGATCAAGGACCGCGCGGATTGGTGCATCTCGCGCCAGCGCGTTTGGGGCGTACCTCTTCCAATCCTCTATAACGAAGATGGCACGCCGATCCTCGAGAAGGCCGTCTTTGCCCATATCGCCGAGCTTTTCCGGAAACACGGCTCCTCCATCTGGTTTGAGGCCGAGCCAAAGGACTTGCTCCCGCAAGGCTATAGCAATCCCGCCTCCCCGAATGGAAATTACCGCAAGGAGACCGACATCATGGACGTCTGGTTCGATTCGGGCTCTTCCTGGAACGGCGTTTTGCGCGAGCGCGGCACGAAATATCCCTGCGACCTCTATCTCGAGGGCAACGACCAATACCGCGGCTGGTTCAATTCCTCGCTCATCCTCTCCCTCGCCGTCACGGGCGTCCCGGCCTTCAAGACCGTCGTCACCCATGGCTTCGTCATGGACGAGAACTGGCAGAAGATGTCGAAGAGCTCCGGCAATGGCATCGACCCGAACAAGATCATCGGCGAATTCGGCGCGGACATCCTCCGCTTATGGGCGGGAAGCGTCGATTACCAAGCCGACGCGCGCCTAGGCCAGACCACCATCCAGACCTCGGCCGATAACTACCGCAAGATCCGCAACACCTTCAAGTTCCTCTTAGGCAACCTTAAGGACTACGATGGGAGCAAGGGCGCGTTTAGCCTGCTCGACCGTTATATCCTCGCCGAGCTAAACGAAGTCGTGGCGGAGGCGAATAAGGCCTACGCCCGTTACGATTTCCGTGCGGTCGTCGATAAGATCACCCTCTTCATGTCGGGGGACCTCTCTTCCTTCTACCTCGATTACGCGAAGGACATCCTCTATTGCGACCCCATCGCAAGCCCGCGCCGCCAAGCCATCGTCCACGTCATCCATGAGCTCGCGTGGAAGCTTTGTTTATTGCTTAACCCCATCCTCCCATTCACGATGGAGGAGGTCTACCATTATCTCCCCGACGCGAAGAAGACCTCGCCACAGCTCGAGGATATGCCCCTCGCCGAAGAAGTCGACGAAGCGCTTCTAGCGCAGTTCGATACCTTCAAGCAACTTCGCGACGTCGCCTTAAAATCCCTCGAAGTGGCCCGCGCCTCCGGCATGATCGGCCGCTCGCTCGACGCCAAGCTCGACCTCAAGGTCACGAATAAGGAACTCTTCGAAACCCTTAAGAAGGAAGGCGATGAGATGGCCGCGAAGTTCTTCCTCGTCGCTTCCTTGAAACTCGAAGAAGGGCAGGAGGACGAAGCCCATGTCGATGTGGCGGAAGGGGAGCTATGCCCCCGTTGCCGCATCAAGGTGAAGAAGGCCGTCCCCCATGGCGACATCTGCCTATGCGAGCGCTGCAAACAAGCGATGGAGGAATTCCATGACTAAGCCGAAGGTCGTCTGGTCGAAGAATCTCATCATCGGCCTCGCCGTCGCGGTTTTGCTCATCCTCATCGACTTCGTGACCAAATGGGTCGTCCAAAACACGGTCCAACTGGGTAATCCCATCGAAGTTATCCCCAATTTCTTCTACATCAATAAATCCTATAACATCGCCGTCGCCTTTAGCCTTGGCGCGCAACTCGGGGTGTGGGGCAGGGTGCTCAACATCACCATCTCCATAGTCATGTCCGTCGTCATCTTCTTCTATTGGCTGACCCATGACCACCGTTTCCACCGCATGGAGCGCGTCATCGCCATCTTGCTTGGCGCAGGGGCGGTAGGCAACCTCATCGACCGCGCGTTCTATTGGGAGGCCACGACGGGCTTCAATGGGGTCATCGACTTCCTGCAGTTCTATCTCGGAGGCGGCCCTTCGGCCAAACAAAGTTTCGTCAACCCGTTCGCGACCTTCAACTTCGCCGACGCCTGCCTGACGATCGGTATCGTCGTCCTCATCGTCTATCTCATCATCGACGCGGTGAAGGGCTCCGATAAGTCCCTTTCCAAAGACCCGCGCCTAGAGAAAATCGAGCAAAAGCCATCAAGCATCGCCTTAGCGGAACCCTCCAAGGAAGAAAAGGAGGGGGACGTTGCTCAAAATCAGAGCCAAAACGACGAGGAGGAAGCGCGATGAAGACCTTCCATGTCCACGAGGAATTCGTCGGCAAGCGCCTCGATGAAGCGGTCTTCGCCTGGGGCTGTACCCTCTCTCGTTCCAAGTCCGCCGCCTTAATCAAATCTGGCAAAGTGACCGTCAACGGGCAACTTGAGAAAGCGCATTATCTCCTCGAGGAAGGCGATGCGGTCGAAGTCGGGGAACCCGACGTCAAAGAGACTTCCCTGACGGGCGAGGACATCCCCCTAAGCATCGTCTACGAAGACGAGGACATCCTCGTCATCGATAAGCAAGCCGGCCTTGTCGTCCATCCGGGAAATGGCAATCCCTCCGGCACCCTCGTCAACGCCTTGATTCACCGCGGCGTAACCCTTGGTGGAGGAGAATCGTCGCGCCCAGGCATCGTCCACCGCATTGACAAGGATACTTCAGGCCTATTATGCGTCGCGAAGAACGACGTGGCGTTTTCCTCCTTAGCCAAGCAGCTCTCCGACCATTCGATGGCGCGGAAATACATGGCTTTGGTCCTTGGCGTCATCTACGAGGACGATGGCAAGATCGATGCCCCGATCGCCAGAAGCCGTAAAGAGCCGATGAAATACTGCGTCGACCTCAAGGGCAAGGAGTCGGTGACCTATTTCCACGTCCTCGAACGCTTCAAGGAGTCGGGGGCGAGCCTCGTTCGTTGTCGTTTGCTCACGGGTCGCACGCACCAGATCCGCGTCCATATGGAATATATCGGCCATCCCGTCATCGGCGATCCGCTTTATGGCAAAGGCAACCGCAAGATCTATGAGCAGGGGCAATTGCTCCACGCATATGAGCTCACCCTCACCCATCCACGCACGGGTGAGACCATGACCTTCGAGGCTCCGTTGCCTGAGCATTTTAAGAAAGTGCTCGCGACCCTCAAATAAGAAAATAGGGGCTGTTAAGAAACCTAAAAGGTGACTAGGCCCCTTTTTCATGCAAAACGCGACTTTTTTAACAGAAACGGAGGAGTTTTCCGCGATTTTTTCGAAGATTTTGATTTCTTCCTTGCTGTAGTCGTGGACGTAAGGAAGGTCGATGTCGAGGACGCCGAAAGGCATGCCTTCGCGGGTGAGGTAGATGCAGATCTCTCTTCGGGCGGAAGCTTCGCAGCAGATGTAATTGGGGCGCTTGGTCACTCACGTCAAAGACGGTGACGGTCTCTTTTTTGTCGAAACACTCGCCGACGACCCCTTTGCCGAAAGCAATCTTCTCGCACTCCGGCGTGCCTTGCAACGGGCCAAGGATCAAACGGGTAGAGGTAGCTAGGTATAAGCCAACCCATGAGAGTTCGCCTAGGCTTTGATGTATTAAAAACAGGGCGCGCCCGGCGCGGACGGGAAAACCGAGGAACTGCCGGGGTTTTCACGTCGCAGGGGAAGGAAATCGCGGAGGCGATACGCAACCGAGCGTACGAGCCCATGCCCGTGAGGCGGAAGGGGATACCGAAGCCTAGCGGCGGGTCAGGAAGCTTATTGCAAACTTCGGTCACCCACATATTTGCAAGTTCTTCTCAATATAAAGAGATGAACTCCTGAACTAAAGCCGTCCTTTGGACGGGAACTCGCCTTTTAGTAAAGAGCCGCCTCTAACAACGAAGGTCACCTCATATTCGCCATAGATCGCATGAATGTGAGGCGATCAATATGGATATTGGGAGGCTTTGAAATGATTCATAAAATGAATTTATGGAATGATTCTTTTATTGCTATTATAGAAGGATGGAAAACCATTGAAATGAGACTAAATGACGATAAAAGAAGAAAAGATTCAAACAGGTGATATTATTGAGTTTACTAATACATCTACTTTAGAAAAAATGTCTTGTAGGGTATACGATACACTAATAGAAGAAGCTTATGTCAAAGCAAGATAAAATTGAATACATTAAAATAACTGATGACAATTTCGAAGATGTTGTTAAATATAACAGCAAATTATTTTTCAGTATTGATGAAGAGATATATTGCGAAGATTATGTATTAAACATCATTCTTCATTTTGATAAAAAAGAAAATAAATGGGTGGATGTTTCCTTAGACTTAGATGTTTCTAACGCTAAAGATTATGATTTTGATAAAGCTTTAGAAGATTTTTCCTCTAATCCTCCATGGGATGCGTTTGATGAAGTATTAGAAAAAAGAAGAAATGATAACTCTTACGTTGCAGAGAATAATATCAAAAATAATCCTCGTAAAGTTATTGGTTGGATTAACGTAACGCATGCTTACTATTTTTTAGAGGATGATAGCGATGAAGGTTTTTATGCTGTGGTCAAAAACATTAGAGACAATGGCTATAATCTTACGGGCATGCAATATGGCAATCTCGATTTAGTCCCCTTACTTGATAACCATAAATATGTGCGCTTATCATCGCGCAGTTTTGGGACTGCGATGGCACTTGCAAATAAGAATTATGAACAAATGGGTTACGCCTTATATGCTTTTGGTTGGATAGAAGAAGGACTAAAAGTACCTTATGAAACGATATATGGTATTAAGGAAATCATTGTAGATAAGGATAAATACATAGATATAGAAAGTGTGATACCTATCGATTATGATTTTGCTAATCACATCATTTATCTGCTCTCAATTCCTTATCATAAAGATGATTTATTTCAGTTTGCTATTTATAACATTGACAAAATTAGACTATCCAACAGTGACGAAGTTATCTATACCAATATTTCAAAGATAATGCAGGTTTCCTCATTAGAAGAATTTGATGCATCCCTTTCTCGTCTTGAAGATGAAATAGAAGAAGACACTATTATTAAATATAATTCTGACTTCATTAAAGAAGACATTAAGCACGGAACTACATCAATATTGTTTTTAGAAATGGCCTAATTGCATATAGCGTAGAAAATCGGCCAGTAATGCGGGGCGTTTCGGCCGGCTAGCGTTTTTGTTCGGCCAATTCGACCGGCTGCAGAATTGCACGATCCAAGCGCGGTTTATGCCGAGAAAAACCATCTTTCCGAGCGGCCCTGGATAAGCTGGCGCAGGCGCGGCGGTCGCATTAGGGGACCGGCGCACCCGTCCGTCGAGGTTCCAAGGGACGGAGGCTCGGGAAGATGGAGGAATTGGAATAAATTGCGCCTTGGCGACCGCATTCAGGATACCGCGCCCTTTTCCGACGCTTGAATTAACATCGAGAGCAGAACGCGAAGCTATCCGTTCTGATCCGGCCAAACGGAGGCTAGGAAACTGGCCGAGAAATAGCGCCGAGCGGCCACTAGTTTCCGCAACGGTGGCCACTTTTGCGCACAGAATGCATTAAATGAATAAGAGGATGCGACAAAATGCATCTTCTTTTCTTTTTTATAAATTGATTTCTGCGATTCAAGATAAGCTGGTCTAAGCAATTACAACAAGTGTCGTTGCCCAGTCCCACCCATCCATTTTCGTCCAATTTCGCCCATCCGTATTATGTCGCGAGCCGCCCAGTTCGGGAGCCTGCCAGTCGTGGGTTCCAGATGGCTTCCATAAGGGTTTGCCTGGAGCTCGTTTCGGCGTCGGGGCTGGCATTCGCTTAGGCTGCGGGGCGTCCTGGGCGAAGGCAAAGCGAGGGGTTTGGCGTCGGCGTAAAGAAAAAGATCTGATGGTCAGGTCGGTTTCTATGCGTTTTGTTGCTGCGGCGACAGGATGGTTGAGCTTGTGCAAAGCTGGGTGGTTGGGCTTGGGCGGCGACAATCCGCTACTTTTTCGAATCTTTTAAGCGCAGCATTGCAACAGTCTCTACATGCCCCGTGCAGGGATTAGGAACATAAGAAGCTAACGTCGTCTGGGTCCGGGGAACATAACAAACCGACGTTGACGCGGGAGGAACATAAGGCGTTATTTCAGTTGCTTTTTCCTCAACGGATCAAGGTATTTTCTATTCACGTCAGATTTGGTTCTTCCGAAGAAATCAAGGTCGGAATTTGTTGGCTGCCCCTCATCAAATTTGTAATACAGGGTCTCTAAATAGCAAATCAGATCCGCAACCTGCATGAGCACGTCGTCTTCTTGATGGGTCTCCACGAACTCAACCTCCGACGGAATGCCGCCGATGAGGGAGGTTTGCAAAACCAGGCCCAGCTCCGTTTGCCCGTTATCGTAATGGACTATCGTTTTTCTGAATTGAGCAAAACAATCATGAAACGCAACCAGCATATCGGAAATACCGCGGGCCAATTTTCCGGAGAGCCCAAAAACGAAATAGGATAAGTCTTGTCAAGTAGTCTTTTCTCTTTTTGGGCTTTCTCTTTTGAGGGCATGCCGAAAACGGGGCATAAAATCCCTTTTAAAATC
>JAFSVB010000095.1 GCA_017450325.1 Bacilli bacterium
AGGAGTTTTTCGATCAAGTCGGAGAGTTCCTAGGAAAGAATACGGAAGAGGACAACATCTACCTATTGCCTGTCCTTCCGCCCAAAGACCAGTTTTATTTTCCGGAACAGGTTCTCAAGGTGGTGTCCCTAGATGGCGAACAAACATGGGACGTGGTGGTCCACGGCATCATGAACGCGCGGAGCAAAGAGGATTTCGTCAGCATCCTCCGCGGCCATAAATTGGAAATGGAACTGGAGAACGAAAGCGGCTTGATGCAGGTTCACTTTTATTCACACGCCCCCTCTTTTTCAATGAATCAGCCCTTTTTGGTGCTCCGCCTCCTCGTCTCAGGCGAGGACCGAAACGTATAAAAGTGACATGGCGGTAATGACAAACGGCTTTTTCTTGAGTATGATTCCCTTGCCATCGCGAGGAGCGGGTAGGGAACCAGGTCAGGACGGGAACGTAGCAGCCTTAACGTATCTTCCCCTGTGCGGTGGTTTTTTCTTTCGATAAGATAATGACGACCATGAACCGCGATGAAGAATATATGCGCCTCGCATTGGAGGAGGCGCGGAAAGCATACGAAGAAGGCGAGGTCCCAGTAGGAGCCGTCGTCGTTTTTAACGGCCGCATCCTTGCGGCGGCCCATAATACCCGCGAGGGTTGCCTCGACATATCCGGACACGCGGAAATCAACGCGATGAGGCAAGCGGAGAAGGCGCTTGGACGTTGGACGCTTGAAGGGTGCACCCTTTACGTCACTCTCGAACCGTGCGTGATGTGCGCTGGCGCCATCAGGCAAAGCAGGTTGTCTTCCATCGTCTATGGGGCGGCAGATGAGAAGGAGGGCGCGGTCTCCTCAGCTTTCCACGTTTTCGATGGCGATAACGCCACGCAGACCATCGTCTCCGGCGTACTAGCAAAGGAGTGCTCCGCCATCTTAAAAGACTTCTTTGAGAAACGACGAGGCGGTCGATAGAGCTATAATAAAAAAACGATATATTCGTGGCTGATTTGCCACGATTTTTCTATTTATCCCCTAAATCCCGCCTAAAATTTCAAAAGTTTTGGCAGGGATTTGCATTTCCCTGCATAAAAATTAAGGCCAAAAGGAACGCAATGGGCGAAAAATGGGCATAAAAATTTTCTTTCAAAGAAAGATGGGGCTCTTACGGCGATTTTTACGGTGTCTAAAAAACGGCGAAAAAATCAAGTACTAACGCAAATATTATTTGGTGGTAATATGTGCAGGCCCCTTTGGAAGGGAGAAGTTTCTTATTATGTCTAAACCGCGCGTCTGTCTACAACTCTCTCACATAAAAAAGGACTACTATGTCGACAAGGTCCCGTTCACGGCGATTCATGACTTATCGCTTTGCTTCCCGGACAAAGGCTTCGTGGCCATCCTTGGGCATTCCGGCTCGGGCAAGACCACCCTTTTGAATATCATCGGCGGCCTCGACCGCTACACCGAAGGCGATCTGATTATCGATGGCAAGTCTACCAAGGACTATAAAGACCGTGATTGGGACAACTACCGTAACAAAAGAATCGGTTTCGTCTTCCAGACTTATAACCTCATTCCGCACCTTTCCGTCTTACAAAATGTCGTACTTTCGCTTCAACTAGGCGGTCTAAGCCGTCGCGAACGCGAGGAAAAGGCCATCGCCGTTTTGGAAAAGGTTGGACTGGCCGAGTACCTGAAGAAACGCCCCAATCAGCTTTCTGGCGGTCAGATGCAGCGCGTCGCGATTGCCCGCGCTTTGGTCAACGACCCCGACATCATCCTCGCGGACGAGCCGACGGGCGCCCTTGATTCCGCGACCTCCGTCCAGGTCATGGACCTCATTCAGGAAGTCGGCAAGGACCGCTGCGTCATCATGGTTACCCATAACCGCGAACTCGCCGACCAATACGCCGACCGCATCATCGAGATGAAGGATGGTCGCGTCTTCAACGATACCGACCCGCTTGAGCCTGATGAAACTCCACAGGGAGGCGAGGTGAAGGGCAAACGTTCGGCGATGTCCTTCGCCACGGCATTAGGTTCCTCGGCCCGCAATATCCGCACGAAAAAAGGACGTACTGCCCTCACCGCTATCGCCTGCTCTTTTGGCATCATCGGCGTCGCCTTGGTCCTTGCCACGAGCAACGGTTTCTCCCAATACGTCGGAGAAGTGGAGGTGTCCATCGCCTCATCGGTGCCGATTTCCATCAACCCCATCAGTTATAAAATCACCGATCTTACCGAGTCTCTTCCGGAAGAATTCCCGAAGGAAAAACAAATCAAGGTCTACGATACCTCCAATTTGCTGACGACGCCC
>JAFSVB010000096.1 GCA_017450325.1 Bacilli bacterium
CTTCGACATCATCGAGACCTTCCAGAAGAACGAAGGACCCGAAGTCTCCAAGATCGTTCCCGGCACGAACCAGCGCGTCGAAGTGCAGCGCCCCATCGAGCGCGTTCAGGCCATCCTGGACCCAAGCCTCGTCGAGGATGAGCCCGCGCTCGTCGAGCAGGAAGAACCCGCGCAGGAGAAGAAGCGCAGCCTAAGCGCCGACGACATCAAGGTCAAAGACGACGCCGAAGTCGAAGACCCCGATATCAGCGTCGGCAACTAACCCATTACGCCTAAGACATCGCATCATGGACAGCGCGCGCTATCCATTCCCATCTTTTATGAACGAGCATCAACTTGAGACACTACGAAAGAACAACGAGGAGTCCCGCGACTTCGTCCGCAGTTGCTTTCGTTTTGCGTTGATGATCATCCTTAAGGATAAGTCCGATACGCGCGTCACCGTCTCGCGCCTATGCAAAATCGCGGGCGTTTCCCGCACGGCCTTCTATCGCAACTACCGCGACGTGGAGGACGTCCTCGAGGACGAAATCAAGCTCTTCGGGCTAAACCTCGCGGGCCAGATCGGGACCGACGTCTACGAGAATTGGCTCGCCTTGTTCAAACTCGCCGAAGGAAAAATCGAGGATATCCGCGCGATCGTCGCGGCCGGATACGAGTATAAGATCCTCGAGGTCTTCCTCTCGCTTCTTCCCGCGGAAGGGGAGAATCGCACCATCCAGACCATCTGGCTGAGTCTCTTCCATTCGATGCTCATCGCCTGGGTGAAGGAAACGAAGCCGAAAAAGCCGGAGGAAATGGCGCGCATCGCCTATAAATACACGCAGAGCATCCCTCTGGTGGCCGTTGAATAGGATTCGTTTGGGCAGGACTTCTTCGGAAGTCCTTTTCGTTAGAACTTTGAAAGAATGCGAAAGAAATGAAACATTTCGAAAACTTTTTTCTAATCTGTGACAATTTTATGGCAGAACGGATGGTAAAGTATTTCCAGAAAAGGAGGACTAAGTCCGATGAAAAAAGAATTGCTAAAAGGCCTCACCAACGAACAGATCGCCCGCGCGCAAGCCTGCCGTAGCAGCGACGAACTCCTTGCCCTTGCCCACGAGGAGGGCATCGAACTCAACGAAGAACAACTCGCCGCGGTCCATGGTGGCGTTTGCGACAAAACAGACGACGATCACAAAGACAATCGCCGCAAGAAAGAATCCTAATTGCTTTTGACTCAAGGAAACGAAAAAAAGGGACGCTTGTTCCTAGCCGATTGATGAAATGGGCTACGAAACGGCGTCCTTTTTATATTCGAAGGGGTTTTGCAGGGATATTTGGCGAAAATCGGATGCGAAAGAAGCGCAATCAGTGGCTTTTCTTCATGCGGTACATCGCCTTGTCGCTGCGGTTGACCGCCCGTTCGATGGATTCCTCGACGCGGGAAACCGTATAGCTGCCCACGGAAAGGCGGAGCTGGAACCGGTCGGTCTTGAAGTTCTTCACGTTCTCGATGATCGAGGCGACGAGGGCGTTCGCGTCTTCTTCGTCCATCCGCGGGACGATGGCGAGGAATTCGTCGCCACCCATCCGGAACAAATAGGACCCTTCGGGCAGCTTTCCCTGGATGGCGTCCCGGGCCATGCAGATATAGCGGTCCCCGGCGGCGTGGCCGAATTCGTCGTTGATGGTCTTGAGACCATCGCAATCGGCGGAGATGAACGTCAAGGGGACGTCGATGCTTTTCTTCATCTTGCCGACGACTTCCTCAAAATAGAAGCGGTTGAAAAGGCCCGTGAGCTGATCGGTGATCGATTTCTCGCGCAGTTCTTCCTTTAGTAGCTCGCTGTCGGTGACATTGTTGATGATGGCGATGATGCCTTCGACTTTGCCTTGCTCGTCGCGCAGGGGCTCTTTGACGACCTCGAGGTATTCCGTTCCTTCGTCGTCGCTTTCCTTGATGAGGTAGCTCATCCCTTTGCCGGATTGCAGGACCTTGAGGTCGTTCTCGCGGGCGATGCGGGCGTTTTCCTTGCTCTTGCGGATATCAAAATCCGTCAAGCCGCGCACGGACTCGTCCGGCTTGCGGAGGTGGTGCCAGCGTTGGGAGCAGAAGATGTAGCGTCCCGCGGAATCCTTGACGTAGATGATGGAGGGCAGGCGGCGGAGCATCCGCGAGAAATCGTCGAAGCTCGTGGAAGCGCAGAACTTGATGGTGTTGCGGATGCGCTGCAAGACGGTGCGCTTAGGCTCGCCCTCGGTGATCATGCCGACGACGAGGTCGGAGATGAAGGCGTCGTCATCAGTCATCGACGCGCGGTCGGTGAGGATGATGATGGGGAGGGTGAACATGAAGGAGTTGTGCTTGTCGACGTAGCGGAAAAGGCGGTCGATATCGCTTTTGTCGCTCGGATGGTCGATGGTGAGGGCATCGATGGACTCGTAATCGTTGTGAAGGATGTCGGTGATGGCTTCGCAAGAAGGGGCGGTGAGGAGGTCGAAATCATCCTTCAGCAAGTCGATGAGGTAACGGGAACGCGGGGTTTCCTCCGTGTAGGCGAATACGATTTTATGCATGGGGTGGTTCCTCCTTGTCTGCGAGCGAGCGGTTGATTTCGGCGTAGAGTTCTTTGTTCTTCAGGAACAAGCCGACGAGCTTGGGGTCGAAGTGGGTGCCGGCTTCCTCGGCGATGGTCTTGAAGGCCTCATCCACGGACATTGGCTCCTTGTAACAGCGCTTCGACACGAGGGCGTCGAAGACGTCGGCGATGGCCATGATGCGGGCGGACAAGGGGATGCCCTCGCCGGAGATTCCTTTCGGATAGCCGCCTCCGCCATAGCGTTCATGGTGGTAGGTGGCGATGTCATAAGCGGTGGAGAGGTAGGTTTCGTCGGCGATGCCCTGCAGGATGTTGCGCGCGATATCGCCGCCGAGGGAAGCGTGTTTCTTCATCTCCTCGAATTCCTCGGGCGTGAGGCGCCCAGGCTTGCGCAGGATTTTGTCGGAGACGAGGATCTTGCCGACGTCATGGATGGGGGCGAGGGTGTAGAGGCGCTCGATGTAGGCGTCGTCGATCTGGCCCTCATAAAGCCCTTCCTTGCGCGCTTGCTCCGCCAGAAGCTTGCAATAAGCGCTGGTGCGGATGACGTGGCCGCCCGTCTCGGTGTCGCGGCTTTCGATGAGGTTGGCAAGGCGCGAGATGATCTGCGATTGCATGGAGCTCATGCGCCGCTGGTTCTGCAATAGCGCCTCCCGGGTATCTTCCTGGACGAGGTCGTTATAGAAGACGTAGCATAGGCAGGCGGCCATGCCGACGGCGATATAGGCGATGTGGAGCGAAGCGAGGGTCATGGGCAGGATGCCCGCCGCGATGACGGTGAGGACCATGACGATGGTGGCAATGTCGCGGTGGCGGAAGTTGCGGCCGACCAAGATAAGCGCCACGACGATATAGAGCAAGGAGCCGAAGTAGGTGACTTCGTAGGCGAGGAAGGCGACGCCACGGTGATACCCCGTATCGTCGAAATAAAACACCCAGCCAAAGGGAGCACAGATGATGCCGATGAGCAGGCAAACCCCCAAGGTGGTCAAGACGGCTTCCCTCTGGTGCTTTAGCCCAAGCGCGCCGGCGAAAAGCATGGCGAAGCAGGGGGCCGAGGCGAATTGGAGCACCGTCAGGATGGTCAGGGGAATCTTGAAGGAAGGATCGTAGTACCCGCAATGGACGGCCAGTTCCGCTAGGGCGCAGAAAGAAATCAGAGCAAAGGTGCCGACGAACCATCTTTTTTGCTTCTTATCGAAGCCGGAGTAATTCAAAACGTGGATGATCATCGCGATCATCAACACCAAAAGGAGGATCGTTGCGGCAATGTAGAAATTTAACTGCATGCTATGACCTTTTGTCCGTTACCTTTCCATTATAAAGGAAAGGTTGCCATAGGGCACGATATTTGTTCATGGCCGTTATGCATGAATGTTCGTTCGGCCAACTGACAAACTAAATGCAAGTTTTTAGGCGCGACCCGCGTTTAGTCCGACATAGGGCCCCTTTGCCTTAGAATGGATTCGTTCTCACCCAAGAACAATCCGCTCTAAAGGCAAGGGGGTCTATATTATATGGGAAAGAATGTTCGTTCGGCGAAGTCTTCAGCCTAAAACAAGAAGGAATAACGTGGGTTTTGTTGCGATTTCGCCCTGTTTTTCATCCGAATGTGTCCTTTACCCTTGGACTTTGCTTCCTTCACGCGCACGTGTATGATATTAAAAAATTAACAAACGCCACACTCCATGCTTTCCCCCGTTATTGAGCTTCGGCATATCCACAAAAGCTTCCCGCCCGTAAAAGTGCTGCAGGATGTTTCCCTGTCCTTCGAAGCGGGGCAAGTCCATGCCTTGGTCGGGGAGAATGGAGCGGGGAAATCCACGCTTACCAAAATACTCTGCGGAGTCCTGTCCAAAGACGAAGGACAGATTCTTTATAACGGTAGGGAAGTGGAACTCCATAACGTCGCCGAAGCGCATCGCCTTGGCATCCGCATGGTCTATCAGGAGCTTTATTTGATGAAGGACCTCACGGTCGCCCAGAACATCTTCATCGGCCGTGAGATCAAGAAAGGCCCCTTCATCGACGATAAGGCGATGAACAAAAAGTGCCAGGAACTCTTCGATGAATACGGCGTCCCCCTCTCGCCGACGGCTCTGGTGAAGGAATTGACCGTGGCGAAGATGCAGATGGTCGAGATTTTGAAGAACATCTCCCGGGAAATCTCCGTCCTCGTCCTCGATGAGCCGACGACCGCCCTCTCGAGCAAAGAGGTTTCCGATTTATTCAAAATGATCGATAAGGTGAAGCAAAAAGGCGTCGCCGTCATCTATATCTCCCATAAGATGGACGAAATCCTCACCTTATCCGACCAAGTCTCCGTGCTGCGCGATGGCGTCCTCATTGGCACCTTATCGCGGCTTGAGGCGAGCCGCGACCGCATCGTCTCCATGATGGTGGGGCGTCAAATCGAATCCTACGTGAAGAAGAAAAGCGACCTTCCCATAGATGCGCCCGTCCTCTTGAACGTCCGCGCGATGGAATCAAGTTTCCTTCACGATATTTCCTTCTCCCTCCGAAAAGGGGAGATCCTCGGCCTAGCCGGGCTTATGGGCAGCGGCCGTACCGAGGTGGCCCGCGCCTTATTCGGGGCCGACCGCGTCGATAAGCTCGACGTCGAAGTGCATGGCAAGCCCGTCCAAATCCATTCGCCCACCGACGCGATCGCCCAGGGCATCTGCTATTTATCCGAGGACCGCAAGCAATATGGCTTGATGCTGGAGCATTCCATCTATGCCAACACCACCATCTCCTCCCTCAAGGAGAACACGCGCTTCTTCCTCGTCGATGACGCGAAAGCGACCGAGGAGGCGCGGAAATACAAAGATTCCCTCTCCATCAAATATTCGTCAATCAATGACCCCATCCAGCATCTTTCCGGGGGCAATCAGCAAAAATGCATCCTCGCCAGATGGCTATTAAAAGACGCGGAGGTCTTCCTCTTCGATGAGCCGACCAAGGGTATCGACATCGGGGCGAAGGAAGAGATATACGACAAGATCCGCGAACTCGCGAAGGAGGGCAAGGCCATCCTCCTCATCTCCTCCGAGCTCGAGGAAATCCTCGCCCTCGCCGATAAAGTGGCCATCATGGCCGAAGGGAGGATGGTGAAGATCCTCGATATCGCCGAGGCGAATCAGGAAACTATCATGGATTACGCGTTAAGGAGGAAAGAAGAATGAAGCGAAGCGACCGACTCGTCAAAATGTTGCGGCAGAACATCGTCCTTTTCACGACCTTGCTGGTGCTCTTCTTGCTTTTTGCCATCGTCAACCCCAATTTCATCGACCGTTACAACGTCCTCTCGATGGTCCAATCCTTCGTCCCCTATGCCATCTTGGCCATCGGTGTGAGCTTCGTCATCGCCACCGGGGGCGTCGACCTCTCCGTCGGGGCGAGCATGATCGCCGCCTCGTTGCTCGCGGGGCGGTTCTATCAACTAGGGATGCCCCTATTCCTCGTCATTCCCGTGATGATCCTCGTGGGATTGGCGGTTGGGGCGCTTAACGGCCTTCTCGTCGCGCGGTGGAAGGTGCCTTCCTTCATCGCTACTTTAGGCACGTGCATGGCGATCCGCGGCGTCAGCGCGATCATCGTTGCCATTCCCAACGTCATCTATCCGACCAACACGTGGCTCAACGCGACCTTCTCGAACCTGAACGGCTTCCCCATCGGCATCGTGTGGCTCTTCCTCTTCGCCGCGGGCGCGATCATCGCGTTCCATAAGACGGTGATCGGACGCTATATCCTCTCCATCGGCAGCAATGAGGAGGCCACGCGCCTATCGGGCATCAACGTGGTCCGATATAAGTTCATCGCCTATTTGATCTGCGGCGGATTCGCCGGCCTAGCGGGCATTTTCTACGCCTCCTCTTTCGCGACCATCGTGGCGGCGGGCGGCAGCGGCATCGAGCTCGAGGCCATCGCGGGCGCCTATATCGGCGGCACGGCTTCCGTCGGCGGCAGCGTGTCGGTCATCGGGACGTTGCTCGGCTCGTTCTTGCTGGTGGTCATCCGCGTCGGGCTCAACTTCCTGCTCCCGAAGATGAACCTTTCGTTCAATTCCACCTATGTCACCTATGTCCTCACCGGCGTCATCGTCATCTTGTCCATCCTCTTCGATAATCTGAAGAAGCGAAAAGGGGCGAACATCGACCTCACGCAGGTGCCGAAGAAGAAAATACTCATCTCCGGCATCGTTTCCGCGACTTTGGTGGTCGCCATGAGCGTCGGCCTTGGCGTCGCGGTTTCCTTCCATGGCACGCGCGAGAAGACCATCGCCGTCATCTCCAAAGGCGAAACCCATGCCTTCTGGCACAATGTCCGCGATGGCGCGACCAAGGCGGCGGAGGAAGGAGGCTATAAGCTCACCTTCCGCGGCCCACCCGAAGAGACGCCCGCCAACCTGCCCATCGAGCGCAGCCTTTTGCAAAGCGCGATCTCCAGCGGGGTCGACGGCATCGCCTTGTCCTGCATCTGTGAGGGGTTCTCCGACTTGCTCATGCAAGCCAAGGAAGCCAATATCCCCGTCGTGCAGTTCGATTCGGGGGTGTGGCCGTTAGACCAGCAAGCCCTAGACGAAGCGGGGAAGAACCCCATCGTCTCTTCCGTCCTCAACGACGACTATGGCAGTGGCAAACTCGCCGCGAGCAAGCTTTTCGAATACGTCAAGGCGGACATCGCCATCGAGGAATCCTATACCGTCGGGGTCATTACCCACGACGAGACCGTCTCCGCCCTTTCGCGTAGCCAAGGCTTCGAGGATGGCTTCCTCGCCTTAGCGGAACAAGACCCTCTGACCAAAGTGAAGAGCGTGAAGGTCGAGGTGCAACTCAAGCCCGACAGCACGAACATGAACTACAAAAACGGCCTTGATTACCTCGACCAAGTCGGCGCAAAGGCGGTTTTCATGACCGGCGAGCCCGTCATCACCCAGATTTATGACGCGGTCCAGTCGGGCCTAAGCCAGTATAACGACATCATTTTCGTCGGATACGACGCGGGCGACCGCCAGATCGCATGGATGGAAGAGCATGGGAAGCCGCTTCTGCTAGGTTCCATCGCCCAAGACTCCTATCGGCTAGGCTACGAGGCGGTCACCCAAGTCATCGCCGCGGCGAAGGGAAAGTCCATCAGCGGGCATGTCGTCACCCCAGGCGTATGGTGGGACAAGGACAACTACCAAGAATTGATCGAGAAGAAAATCGTCTATCGCGGATAAGTTAAACACCTTTATCAGAACAAGAGGTCCTCTTTGCCGTTTTCAAAGCGTTCGCCATAGATAAAATCGGGCATATCTTTGTGGCCACCGCAGGAAAATGACAATGTAAAATATTCAAAAATGACAATGTAAAAACATCGATTAAATCTATGTTTTATCGTTTTTGACACTGTAAGTACAAGAAATTTGACAATGTAAATTGCCTTTAGATTGAAAAGCCCGAGAACGCATGGTTTCACGGGTTCTTCAAAAACGAATTCAGGCGGGTTTTGCGGTCCTTTTAGGCATTATTTCGATGGATTGCAGATAACTGTTGAGCTTTGGCAGGTCATTCCAATAGGACTCGTCGAGCTCAAAGTCGACGGCATTGCCATCATCGCCGCGGTCTTGGTGATGATAAGTTGGCAATAGGGCGGCTTCGTTTGAATGGGCATTATCAAAAAGGAGGCGAGAATCCTTGCGGAAGAGCGAGACTTTGCTCGCCTTTCAGGGTTCGCTGGAGACGTAGGAAGGACGGAACCTGTATCTAGAAAGAAAGGGGAAGAAGAAACATTTCCTCCCGAAGAGTGATTGTCTTAGGAAAGCGCGCTGAGGAAAGAAGCGTCGTAAGCAATAGAATCGGCTTTTTCATATAAAACCTTCTAGGGTGTGGTGGCGGATAACATGGTGGTGCGCTAGCGCGTCGCGCAAAAAAGCACGCTCAACAAACACGAGTTCGTGCGGTAGAATCTTCACGGAGGTTTCCGCATGAAAATCCTACGCATTATCTTTTCAAAATGGGGCATCTCGGCGTTGCTTTTGCTTCTTCAAATCACCGCGATCGCCCTCGTGATCGCTTATCTCAACGAGTATTTCTACGTGTTTCAAATCGTCTCCTGGGCGATTGGCATCGCGGTGGTGCTCGTTCTTATTAACCGCAAGGAGAACCCGGAATACAAGATCCCTTGGCTCTTCCTCGTCTTGGCGCTTCCGATATTTGGGACGCTCTTCTATTTGCTCTTCTCCCATACGAAAGTATCAAAGAAGGGGATGAAGCTCTATGAAGAGGCCTATCAGCAGTTGGCTCCTTTTATCGAGAACGAGCAAGCGGACCAGGAAGCCTACGAGGCGATGGGGGAATCCTATCAAGGGCTCGCCCGTTACCTGAAGAAGGCCTCGGGCTTTGGCGGCAGCACGAAAAACGACATCAAGTACTATCCTATCGGCGAGAAGATGTGGGAGGACATGCTCCTTGCGCTTCGCCAAGCCAAGAAGTTCATCTTGATGGAATACTTCATCATCGACCCCGGCAAGATGTGGGAGAGTATCCATGAAATCCTCGTCGAAAAGGCCAAGGAAGGGGTGGAAGTCCACCTTGTCTATGACGACGTTGGAACCGTCACGATGCTCCCTAGCGGCTACTACAAGACCCTGCGGAAAGAAGGCATCGACGCCCACAAATTCAACCCGTTCCGCCCCATCGTCAGCGGTATCTACAACAACCGCGACCACCGCAAGATCATGGTCATCGATGGCCTCGTCGGCTTTACCGGGGGCATCAACCTCGGCGACGAATACATCAACCAAAACGACCGCCTCGGTCATTGGAAGGACACGGGCCTTCGCGTTAAAGGAAGCGCGGTCAACACCCTCTCCGTCCTCTTCTTCATCAACTATCTTTCCGCCTCGAAGAAGCGTTTGGATTACGCTTCCTACATGAATCCGAACCCCGAGAAATTCGAGACCGACGGCGTCATCGTCCCCTTTGGCGACGGACCGCGTCCCCTCTATGAAGAGCAAGTCGGCGAGGCCAACTACATCAACATCATCACCCGCGCAACGAAGTATTTCTATATCACCACGCCCTATCTCATCATCGACCATCGCTTTACGCAAGCCTTGAAGGAAGCGGCGCTTCGCGGCGTCGATGTGCGCATCGTCACGCCCCATATCCCCGACAAGAAGATGGTCTTCTCCATCACCCGCGGTTCCTATGCGGCGCTTCGCGAAGTGGGGGTGAAGATCTACGAATACACCCCGGGCTTCGTCCATGCGAAGATGTGCCTAAGCGACGACGTCGTCGGCTTCGTCGGCACGATCAACATGGATTTCCGTTCGCTCACCCACCATTACGAATGCGGCGCGTTGCTTTATGGTAACGACTGCCTGAAGGACATTCGCGCGGACTTCGAGGACATATTCCAGATCTCGCAGCAGATCGACGATTCCTTCAAGCTCTCCTTCGGGGCGAAGGTTGCGAACGTCTTAGTGGCCCTGTTCCGCGTAATGCTCTAAGCCCGTTTGATAATCCTGCAAAAGCGCGATTCGTTCGCGCTTTTTTCGCGGATATCCCGAAGTGCCTTTTATAAGAAATCCATGGGGTTTTGCGGGGATTTTCTGAGTTTTGCTGAAAGAATTCATCCGGGTTATCAAGGGACGAAGGGAAAGAAGACGTCCTCGGACAGCCTTTTTCAAACCATAGGGTCTTGTTGCCCATGCACGCATGATAATGACCGCAGCCACCCTAAGGTGTATGATGAGGCCATCGTCGGAGGAAAGAGCATGAATAGACGCGTTTTGTTTGGACTATCGCTGTTCGCACTTATGTTAAGCGCATGCGGAAATGCCTCTAGTTCCGCAGAATCGCTCCCTTCTTCTTCGGATGTTTCATCCTCTTTATCGGAAGGTTCTTCCACCCTCACCCCGACGCTAGAAAAACTGCGCTTCCAGCTCCTTCCGGATGGGAAGTCCTATGAGGTTATGGCGCTTTCCAAGGATATTGAAGGGGCTGTGGTCATCCCCGCTACCTATCAGGGGCTTCCCGTGACGCGCTTCCATGATTGCGCGTTCACGGAATGCGATAAAATCACCTCCATCGACATTCCTTCCACCATTGCCTACATCGATTTCGACGGCTTTCTCTTTACCAGACTTCTAGAAAGGGTAACCATCGACCCCGAAAACGCCGTCTATTCTTCTTATGACGGCGCCATTCTCGATAAAGAGCAAGCGGAGTTCCTGTTTTGCCCCGCTGGCAAAAAAGGCACGTATTCCATCCCGGATTCCGTCTTACTCGTGCGGGCGCTTGCTTTCTCCGACTGCGCAAAGCTCACCGCGATCAACATCCCCGCAAGCGTCACCAAGATCGGAGACAACGCCTTCAGCGAATGCCTTTCTTTGCTCTCCCTAAACGTCGATAAGGCAAATCGCGCCTTCTCTTCCGTCGAAGGGGTACTTTTGAATAAGACCCAGACCACCATCATCCTTTGCCCGCCAGGCAAAAAAGGCAGCTATCTCGCCCCGAGTAGCGTCGATACGATCGAGAAAAGCGCCTTCCATGAATGCCGGTTCCTAACTTCCATCGAGCTCCCCCGTGGTTTATTGACCATCCGCGCGTTTGCCTTCATGGGCTGCTCCGCCTTATTCTCGATCAATATCCCGGATACCGTCGTCGCCATCGAGGAATGCGCATTTAAAGAATGTACCGAACTTCAGTCCATCCGCATCCCCGCAAGCGTCGATGCTTTGGACCTATCCGCCTTCGAGTGTTGCTATGCCCTAGAAGCGATCAACGTCGATGCTGGAAACCAATACTATTCCTCAAACCAAGGGGCCTTGCTTAATGAAGAGGGGACGCAATTATTGCTTTGCCCCGCGGGAAAGCAGGGGGCCTTTATCGTTCCAAGTGGCGTTACGAGCATTTTGGATTGGTCGTTTGATTATTGCGCGAAGCTAACCTCCGTCCATATTCCGGAAAGCGTCGCGGAAATCGGGGATGCCTTCCGCTTTTGCCCTGCCATAAGCGCCTTCTACGTCGCGGAAGAAAACGCTCATTATTCTTCTAAAGAAGGCGTCTTGTTCAATAAGGATGCGACGATCCTTCTTCATTGTCCTAGTGGCAAGTCTGGCGACTACGACATCCCTAGCGGCGTCATCACCCTCCAACCGAGTTGCTTCGATGAATGCGCCTTGCTTGAAAGCGTCACGCTGCCCGAAGGGATTGCCACCCTTCCTAAATACGCCTTTTACCTATGCGAAAAAATTTCGCGGGTCACCCTTCCTTCTACGCTTAAACCCATTGGAGATTCGGCATTTTATGGCTGTTCGTCTTTACCTTCCATCGTCCTTCCTGCAAGCGTGAATGAAATCGGCTCCATGGCCTTTGGGGGTTGCCAGGCACTTGCCTCCATCACTTTCCTCGGAACGAAAGCCCAATGGAACGCGGTCAACTTCCTCGATGAGGATTGGGCGTCAGGGATTCTCGCCACTTCGGTGTCTTGCTCCGATGGCGCGGTCCCCATCGTTACCCAAGGTGAAGAAGAATAAACAAAACCTATCGTATTTCAAGGCGGGTTTCCGCTGCGCTTTCGTTCATACGCCTTCCTTTTCCAAGCGAATCAACGGACAACAGCAGATTAAATTTTTCGCGATGAACGATATAAAAGTGCTCTTCATCGCGTAAAATCATGGGGAAAATGGCAAATTTTACGCGATGAACATGGCAAAAGTGTCTTTCATCGCGTAAAATCATATTTGAATAAGGGAGGTTCTAGGATGATTGTAGGTAGAAATCTTGAAACCCAAGAGCTCTTGACGGCGTTGCATAGTTCCCGTCCTGAATTCGTGGTTGTCTATGGCCGAAGAAGGGTCGGGAAAACATATTTAATCGATACGGTATATCGCGACTACATCGCTTTTCGCCATGCTGGTCTTCCCCCAATGAAGGGAACCCCGAAAAAGAAACTGCAGCGACAACTATCCGCTTTTGCGATGAGCCTAGCCCATTGCGGCGTGGACGTTCCCTCCTCCGGGTTTGATAGTTGGACAAAGGCCTTTCTTGCGTTGGAATGCTATTTGGATCGCTTTCCAAGCAATCAGCGCGTCGTCATTTTCCTCGACGAGCTTCCGTGGATGGATACGACATCATCTTTGTTCCTCGATGCCTTTGGGCTATTTTGGAACAACTACCTATGCTTTCACGATAATATGCTGCTGGCCGTGACGGGTTCGGCGAGTTCTTGGATTTTGGATCATCTTGTCGATAACAATGAGGGTTTCTACCGCCGCGTGACCCACCATATTCTCCTGAAGCCGTTTTCTTTGGACGATTGCTCTAGGCTGCTTCAATCCAATGAAGTGCATCTATCAACCTATGAAGTTGCCCAAATTTACATGGCTTTCGGCGGAATACCGTTCTATTTAAATTTCTTCATGCCAGGGGAATCGGTGGCGCAGGGCATCGACCGTATCCTCTTTGGCGCAGGGGCGCCGCTATACGAGGAGTTCACGAGCCTCTTCTCTTCTCAATTCGCTAGTCCCGACACCTATGAATCCATCGTACGCATCCTCGCGAAAAAGAACATGGGATTCTCTGCAGAGGAAATCGCCGAAGCCATGAAATTGAAGCCCTCGGGTTCATTCTATGATATGCTTCGCGCCCTTCAACGTTCCTGCATAATCGAGCAATATTCCTTGTTTGGACAAAACAAACGCGAAACGCGCTTCAAACTCGCCGATCCATTTTGCTTCTTCTATTTGAAGCAAGTCGAGCCTCATCGCGACGAAACTCATTACTGGATGAACCATGTTTCATCTCAATCCGCTTCGACGCATTACGATTATGGATTCGAATTGCTTTGCTTCAACCACGTCGAACAGATCAAAAAAGCGCTGGGCATCGGGGGGATTTCTTCCTTCTGCTATCCTTTTTTGGGCAGCGTGGATGGGACGAAGGCCCAACTGGATTTGGTATTAAGACGGCAGGACAATGTCGTAAATCTCATCGAAGTCAAATGGCGGAACAATGAATACGCCATGGATAAGGAAGAACATCTGAAAATGGAACATAGGAAAGAGGTGCTTTCCGCCAGCTTGAAGAAACGAGAATCCATTCAGCCCGTCTTGATGACGACGTTTGGGCTAAAGGCGGGTGACTATCGCAGCGATTTCAGCCGCGTCCTGACCTTGGAAGATCTACTGGGCTAGGCTTCAAATAGCGTGCCTTTTTCAAGGAGCCTGAATTGTGTTTTTCGCGATGAACGATATAAAAATGCTCTTCATCGCGTAAAATCATGGGGAAAATGGCAAATTTTTCGCGATGAACGTGGTCAAAGTACCTTTTATCGTGAAAAATTTCATCGCGCGTTGTTCTAGTTTAGACTGAGCATTGCCCCCGTGAATTTCTTTTGAATAGGATCTTATCAAGGAACGATCGCTTTCCATCGGACGAAATAAAAGCCCCAAGACCAGAGAATCTTGGGGTGACTTTGGAGATGCCTTACGCTCCAAAGCGATTGGCTAAGACGCGCTCGATGTCCTCGATTTTGAAGAAGGCGCTGTAATCGAAGATGGTTCCCTCTTCTTTTTCGACGGTCCTGATCTCGAACTTATGGTCGCAGGAATCTTCCCTTGCCTCGTCGATTTTCCGGCCTTTTTTGTCGATGATGGCATCGCCGGAACTGCGGCCCGTCAAAAGACCCACACCCGTATGCTGGTAGAAGATGGAACAGCATCCGCCACCGGAGATGTCGCCCATGGTGAATAGGCCGTTGTCGTGAAGCAGAATCGGGCTGATGCCGCCGCAAGAGAAGCCGTTTTGCGACATCAAGACAGCGATGTTCTTTCCTTTTACGAGATTCAGTTCCTTGTCTTTCTCGTCGAAGACGCGGTCGAGGTTACGGTCGATGAGAAAATTGACTTTGATCTGCTGATCGGTGACGCGGTTATGGAAGGAGACTGTGGTTTCTCCCGTGGCGTTCTCGGTCAAAAGAGAGACGACGTACATCATCTCGTCCACAGATCCGCCGGTGTTGCTTGAGAGATCGATGACGACGTTCTTGACGCTTTGGTCTTCCTGGGCTTTCTGCAGTCCCTTAAAAAGGGAGAGGACGGCCCCGCCTTTCTTTTCTCCATAGGGGAGTTCGCTTTTGCCGGCGTAATAATTCCGCCATTCCACGGGGTTTAGACATTCGCCCATGTAGTCGTCGATGAAAATGAAGGCGGTGGAGTTGACCTTCTTGTAGGTCTCCTCGCCACGGAGGCTGCCAGACTCAGTCGAGGCAAGGCCAAGCCCCTCCCGACGATTCGCTCGGATTTCACTATGATGGCCATAGCTTTTGCAGGAGTTCTTAAGCTCTTCGTAGTCTTGCGTGGAAAGCTTTTGATAATTGGTCCTGACTTCCCTAAGCACGTCTTGGTACCAAGAAGGGAAGACGGTTGCTCCCGTCTCAGGGTTTGTCATGGTGCTTATGAAGGGGGTCACGACGGTATGGCCGCCATCCGCGGTGAGCTGTCCAAACAAGTATAGACCCGTCGCATAGCCTATGGCCGTGCCATCGGTCAGGTATTGCTTGATGATTTTCCCTAAGGGTCTGCTTTCTAAGGCATAGTCGAGCCCCTTGGAGAGGTCGTAATAGCGTTCCAAGCTGCTGCGGGTCGGGCGGCCGAGGATCACGTCGTAATCAAAGCACATCTCATGATAAAGATAGGTCGCGTAATCGACGCCGAGATCGGTCTTTAAGCAAGGCTCGTACATATCTAAGCCCATGTTCTTCATGTTGTCATTGTAGCCTTTATAGACGTAGACGTCCTTGCGGTTATAGAGAGAGGTGATGAGGTCCGTGTCGGAGAAAATGTCCTGCATCGTAGGCAAGGGCAGGTACAAAGAAGAGCCATCGCCGAGCAAGTCGATGCCATAATCGTCGAAATCGACGACGGTTTTCTTCGGGTCGGTGCTGGGTTCGATCTTATCGATTTTCATCCATGGCATGCCGTCGGTACCGACCAAAGCGTTATAGCCGGACTCATAGGTCTTCGTCGAGACGAAGAAGGAGAAGTTATCGGAGGACATGACGTTTTCCTTCACGTCGAAGGTGGCCTTGCCATCCGCGGAAACGACGGTATAGACGTCGCCGCTGACCGTGACGTCTAGCTTCGTGCGCTTTTCATTGTCCGTGCGTCCTTTTAGAAGCAACGAATAATAAGTGTCGATGGGCATGTAAGGAATTTCGCCCGTATGTTTATAGAAACGCAGCTTCGTCTTCTGGTCTAAACTCTTATTCGCGTAATGGACGTCGACCTCCTTTTCGGTAAAGGCTTTCGCGTCGCTAGAAGAGTTCACGCTTGCGACCGATGAGGAGCCATCTTGACTTGAAGGGACGAGGCTAGTGGATGCGGGAGTTGAAGGGCCGCCGCAAGAAAGCAGCAACGGCGCTAAGACAAGCAGGGGGGAGAAACGCTTTATCATAAGATACCTCTTGCAGACATCTAAGATGTCTATATTTATCAACGGATATATGAAAACACCTTTTCAGCAAAAAGCAAATGCTTGTGAAAGAATATCAAATCATATCTGGTGGCTTTGGGAATAAAATAGACGACGAGATGAAAAACCTCGAAACAAAATGTGGTTCGTCTGATTTCTGCTCAACTGGCTAAAATATATAAGAAAAGGATCAAGAACATGAAAAAGCCCACCGTGATTCGCATATGCCTCCTCGCTTCGCTTTTCGCGCCTTTATTGATTGGCTGCGCCTCGCCTTCAAGCGCGAACTCAAGCAGCCACATCAGCCAAAAAGGGGAGGAAATCGCCTTGCCGGAAGTCTTCTATAACCGCAATTTCGCCGTCGTCGCCGGGAATTGGAACGAATGCGGCTGTGCGCTTATTATCGGGGAACGTGGCGAAGTCGAAATCCAAAACGTTTCCTCCCATAATGAATTCTATGACATCGACTTCAGCCTCTTGCCGATGTATAAAGGAGAGGCGGATGGCAAGGCCACCTATTTTCTTCCCTTCTCAGTAACGGGCCAAGTGATTGACGACGGATACTTCAAAAACGGCAACGAATATCGCTTCTTCTTACGTTACGAGAGCAACGAATACTACTGCGCGGTGTCTAAAAACGACCCATCTGCCGAACCTGAGAAAATTCTCATGGAAGGAATGATGTAAAAGACGATTTGAAAAAGCGGGGTGACCCGCTTTTTTCATGGCGAACGAATCAAGAGAAACGCCATACAGTGTATAGCAAATTTAATAAATGAACGAATATTACAAGAATCAAATTCACAAAATAATCTGAGGAAATAGTGAATATGCAAAGAATTTAGAGATTAGGCAAGATGCTTTAAAAGATGGGTTTTGAGGTGAGCGAACAATAAGCGAATTTTGGGCATGATAAGACTTTCGCGGTACGATATTTTGAAATAAAATAGCCTTGCAAAATCTATACAGTGTATAAATTCTTCCTCTTGGTGGATTGCCTATGACGAGGGCGGAAATGGTGACATTGCGTCAGATGCGGGGGCGCGTTAATGAAGGACCATCGTCCGTCGTATGCATCCAGGCGTTCTAACTCTCTAACGTTAGAGGGACAATGATGCGAAAGAATGAATAATTAGTAAGCTAAGAAAACACGTTCTCTAAATCGCTGCACGATATTTCATTAGGAATCGAACTACTTATTTATTTCCTTCTATATCTGCTATCGGCGTGTGCGCAACCGTATATATCCTGTCCGTCGATAGTTATGCGATATGGGATACATGAATCCCCATATTAATAATCCTGTCAAAGCCAGTTTTTCTCCCCTTAGGCATAAGTCAAGATGGCGCGCTTGCACATACGGTGGTATGTTTGTAAGGAAGACCAACACCTCTTTCTATTAGGTATCGCGCATGCATAATATGCGCGATAACGGAGTTTCCTATGAAACATACTCTTGAAAACCAGACCCTGACGCTTTACTTTAGCGGGGAAATCAATTCCTCGAATGCCGATGGAATCGAGCAAAACGTCGACAGTATCCTCTCGAGCTCCGCTTTTTCCGCTGTCTTGGTCGACCTAGGCGAGGTGCCTTACGTCTCTTCGGCGGGGCTACGCATTTTCGTGCGCATCCGTCAGCAATGCGACGACGTCTCGCTTATCAACGCCCAAGGCGTCGTCTATGAAGTGCTGGAGATGGTTGGATTACCGAATCTCATGCGCGTCGAGAAGAAAAAGGACTAATACGATGGCGAAGAAAAAGCAAAAAGAATATCAACAGGCCTATTATGACAACGAGGCCGACGCGAATAGGCAAATGTCTTTCGTCAATGCCGCCGCAGGCGTGTTGGCCCTCGTCATCTGGGTCCTCTATCTAACGAAGGTCTTCACCATTCCCGACGAGTTTTTGCCCGTCGTCTTGACGCTATTCCCCGCCGCGGCGATCTTGATGTTCGTCCCGCTTTTCTTCCTTCGGACCGAGGCCATCCGAAAGCCGGGCTACAAATACTTCATTCTTTTCTCGCTTCTAGCGGTCATCATCGCCCTCAACATCAGCGTGCCCAAGCATAGCGTCCTCTTCTGGCCCTTCGCCATCTTGATCGCGAACCATTATTACAACCCGACCATCGGCAGGGTCATCTACGCCGTCAGCATCGTCTCGATGCTCGTATGCATGTACCTTGGGATGTTCTTTGGCGAATTCGACGAGAATCTCTTCGGCGGAGGCGTCATTTTGTCCGACGGGACGATCGGCACCGTCGAGACGCTGCAGGAGCGGTTGGACTTGCTCCAAGACCGCATCGCCCATGGCGATAACCGCTACGTGAAGGTACTTATTTACTATTTCTTCCCCCGCGCGGCTATCGTCACCCTCTTCTTCATGGTCTCCAATCTCCTCAACAATCGCACCTACAAGCTCCTCGACGACGAGATTAAGATCCACGACGAGCAAGAGAAGGCCAAGACGGAGCTTGGCGTCGCCCGCGAAATCCAGATCAATACCTTGCCTGGGGCGATGATGTCGTCCAAGGACGTGGAGATCCTCGGGGAACTAAAGGCCGCGAAGGAAGTAGGGGGCGACCTCTACGATTACCTCGACATCGACGAGAACCACGTGGCCATCCTCATCGGCGACGTCTCGGGCAAAGGCGTCCCCGCCGCCATGTTCATGATGCGGACCATCACCTCCTTCCGCGACTTCGCCGTCGCGGGGAAGTCCCCTTCGCAGATCCTTAAGGAAATCAACGCCTCCATCCTCAAGGGCAATTCCGCGAGCATGTTCGTCACGTGCTTCCTCGCGATTTTGGATAAGCGCGACGGGACCATCGTCTACGCTAACGCCGGCCATAACCCGCCGCTAGTCGGCTCTGACTTCCATTTCCGCTACCTGAAGTGCCGTCCAGGTCTATTCCTTGGCTGCTTCCCTGAATCCCTGGTCAAAGACGAGGAATTCACCCTCGCGCCAGGAGAGAGCATGGTTTTATATACCGATGGCGTCACCGAGGCGCGCGACGTTAAGGACAAGTTCTTTGGCGAGCAGCGTCTACTCGATACGCTGAACAAAGAAGAGCACGCGGGCATCCTCGACCTCAACCACGCCTTAAAGGAAGAAATCGCCTATTTCACCAAAGACGCCCCCCAAAGCGATGACATCACCATATTGACCTTGAAATATCGAGGCGACCGCTACGCCGCGGCGGAGAAAAGCTTCGACGCGAGGAAGGAAAACGTCCTTGACATGCTCGGCTTCCTCCATGACTTCGCCCAAAAATGCGCCCTTCCCTCTGACTTCGTGAGCCGTCTTTCCATCGTCGGGGACGAGATCTTCTCCAACATCATCCGCTATGGCTATGAGAATAACGGAGGCGACATCAACGTCCGCTTGCATTATGACGAGGACAAGAAAGAGCTTGTCTTCGTCATCACCGACCAAGCCAAGCCCTTCAACCCGCTTGAAGTGCAGGAGGAGCCTCATCACGCGGATGAAAAGAACATCAAAACCGGTGTGCTCGGATTGATGATCGTGAAGAACATCATGACCGAATGCTCCTATGACCGCGTCCACGATAAGAACGTCCTGATTCTGAAAAAGCGGTTCTAAGTCCTGGGATACTTTCAAAAATCATCGGGGTTTTGCAGTAAAACTCTTGCAGAACCCCCTTTTTCTCGTCTTCGTGACCTTAACCAAAGCCATGGCAAAACCGCCACGGCCTTACAAAACCCACGTTTTTTTATTTGACGCTTTCGGAAGCGGCGAATAAAGCCCTCTAAAACGCTTATTCCTCCACCTTCTTGCGCAGGGTCTCGCTGCTTTCGATCGCGTGATTGGGGCAGACCAAGATGCAAAGATGGCATCCGACGCATTTGCTTGGGTCCAAGGTGGGGGTACGGTTTTCAAAGCGGATGGCTTGGTGTCCGCCATCGCGGCAAGAGAGATAGCACCGCCCGCAGTGCTGGCAATGGCTGCGGAGGAAACGGGGGAGGATGACCTTGTCGCGCTCCACCTCCTCGATCTCGACGACTTGCGATAGCACCGACCCGCAGAATGACTCCAAGGAGTCGTAGCCCATGAGAATCAGATAATGGGCGAGGCCATCGACCAAATCGTCGATGATGCGGTAGCCGTATTCCATGACGGCGGTGGTGACTTGGATGCTATGCGCGCCAAGGGAGAGGAAGGCGGTCGCGTCCTCCCACGTATAGACGCCACCCATCGCCGATATGTGCATGCCCTTTAGCTCGGGATTGCGCGCGAGCTCGGCGATAAAGCGCAGGGCGATGGGGCGGACCGCTTGGCCCGAAAGCCCGCCGACGGCGATCTTGGCGTCGGCGAGGCCATGGCGCAACGCCTGGGAGATGTTGCGGTTGGTCAAGGACTTGATGGTGTTGATCGCGGCGACGCCATCGGCTCCCGCCCGTTTGGCCGCCTCGGCCGCGGGGGACATGCTCATCGCGTTCGGGGTCAATTTGGCGATGACGGGGATATGGACGGCTTGCTTGACCGCGCGGGTGTAAAGCTCGACGAGCTCGGGGATTTGTCCGACGTCGCTGCCGGTATGGCCCTCGACCATGTTGGGGCAGGAGAAGTTAAGCTCGATGCCATCCGCCCCCGAGGCTTCCGCGTCGATGGCGAGGCGGCGCCATTCCTCCTCGTCGCGCCCCATGATGGAGGCGAGGATGTACTTGGTAGGGAAGTCCTTCTTGAGCTTGCGGAAGATCTCAAAGTTCTCCGCGGGGGAATGGTCGCTTAGTTGCTCGATGTTCTTAAACGACTGGAAGGAGCCATCGGGGTTCTTCGAGGCGGAGAAGCGGGGCGAGGCCTCGTGCATGTCGAGGTAGGAGATGGTCTTGAAGGCGGCTCCCGCCCATCCCATTTGGAAGGCCCTGGCGCACATGTCATAGTTCGAGGCGACGACGGAGGAGGAGAGCAAGAAGGGGTTCTCGAGGCGGAACCCGCATAAATCGACCGAGATATCCGCGCTTACGTCCCTAAGAGGGAGGCTATGCCTCTCCTCGATGAAGGAGGAGAAGATCTTCTGGATGGGAAGCGGCTCGGGGAGGACGCAATGCTTTTGGCAAGGCGCAGGGCAATTCAGACAATGCTCCCCAAGCCCTCTGCCGGCGCCGATGTAATTGGCAAAACGCAGGGCGCGGATCCTTCGGCCGGGCTTTAGGTCATAGGGGCATCCTTCCGAGCAGGGCGCGGAGACGCACAAAAGGCAAGGGATGATGCTTTTGGGGTCAAAACGGGGTTGGGACATCGTCGTTCCTCCAAGGGGTCTCAAGGCGAGACTATTGAATCGTTCTCGCCGCTATTTTACTAAAAACGGTCGC